>JBEVNC010000250.1:0-9037 GCA_040508315.1 Sphingobium sp. | reverse complement strand
CGCAAGCGGGAGGGGCTGGGGGTGGGCAGAGCGACCGCAAGGTCGCTGTTGGCCTGAGGCGCAGCGCTGGCCCACCCCGACCCCACCCGCTTGCGGGAGGGGACAAAGGCTAAAACGCCGCAATCCCAGTAATCGCCCGGCCCAGGATCAACGCATGCACGTCATGCGTCCCTTCATAGGTATTCACCGTCTCCAGGTTCATCGCATGGCGCATGACCTGATATTCGCCCGAAATCCCGTTGCCGCCGTGCATGTCCCGCGCCATCCGCGCGATATCCAGCGCCTTCCCGACATTGTTGCGTTTGGCGAGCGAGATCAGTTCCGGCGCGAAGGGTCCTGCCTCCATGATCCGCCCGATCCGCAGGGCCGACTGCAATCCCATCGCAATCTCGGTCGTCATATTGGCCAGCTTTAGCTGATATAGCTGCGTCGCCGCCAATGGCCGCCCGAACTGATGCCGGTCCAGCCCATAGGACCGCGCCGCCGACAGGCAGAACTCTGCCGCCCCCATCGCGCCCCAGGCAATGCCGTAGCGTGCGCGGTTGAGGCACTCGAACGGCCCCTTCAGCCCCTGAACGCCCGGCAGCAGCGCATCCTCGCCGACCAGCACATCGTCCATATGGATCATGCCGGTGATCGAAGCGCGCAGCGACAGCTTGCCGTCGATCTTGGGCGCAGACAGTCCGGGCGCACCGCGGTCCAGTACGAAACCCCGGATCGCGCCGCTATGCGCGTCCGACTTCGCCCAGACGACGAACACGTCAGCGATGGGCGCGTTGGAAATCCATGTCTTGGCCCCGGTCAGCCGATAGCCGCCGCCCTCCACCGGCACGGCGCGGGTGCGCATGCCCGCCGGGTCCGACCCCGCATCCGGCTCGGTCAGGCCGAAACAACCGATCAAGGTCCCCGCCGCCAGCCCCGGCAGATATTTGCGCCGCTGCTCCTCCGACCCGAAGGCGTAGATGGGATACATGACCAGCGACGACTGCACCGACAGCATGGAGCGATAGCCGGAATCGACCCGCTCCACCTCGCGCGCGACCAGGCCGTAGGCGACATAGGACGCCCCCGCCCCGCCATATTCGACCGGGATCGTCGCGCCCAGCAGGCCAAGCTCGCCCATCTCCCGGAATATCGCCGGATCGCACGTCTCATTGGCGAACGCGTCGACGATGCGCGGCTGCAATCTGTCCTGCGCATAGGCGGCGGCCGTGTCGCGGATCATCGCCTGTCTTCGCTGATCTGGTCGGCGAGGCCCAGCGGATCGCTCCAGTCGTAGCGCGCGCTCATGCCGCGACCACCCTGTCGGCCACCAGCACCTGTTCCAGCACCGCCATCCCTTCGTCCAGCAGCGCTTCGGGGATGGTCAGCGGCGTGAGGATGCGGATGCTCTGCCCGCCGGGTCCGCAGGTCAGGAGCAGAAGTCCAGCCTCCAGCGCCCGCGTGCAGATCGCCTTTGCCGCCACGCCGTCCGGCTTGCCATCCACGCCCAGCACGTCGAACGCGACCATCGCGCCCAGACCGCGCGGAGCGGAGATCGCAGCCCCCTGCGACCCCAGCGCCGCAATCCGGCTGCGCAGCGTCTCGCCGATCGCGTTTGCGCGCTCGACCAGCCCCTCGTCGGCGATGATGTCCAGCACCGCCAGCGCCGCCGCGCAGGCGATCGGCGCGCCGCCATAGGTCGTGCCCATGCCGCCCGGCGGCAGCGCGTCCATGATCTCCGCGCGCCCGACGATCCCGGCGAGCGGCAGGCCTCCGCCGAGACCCTTGGCCATGCAGACGATGTCGGGCTTCACGCCGAAATGATCCATCGCGAACATCCTGCCCGTGCGCGCGAAGCCGGTTTGCACCTCGTCGGCGATCAACAATATGCCATGCTCGCGCCGCACCTTGTCGAGCAGGTCGAACAGCGCCGGGTCGGCCTTGTGAAAACCGCCCTCGCCCTGCACCGGCTCCACGATGATCGCCGCGACCCGCGCGGGATCGATGGCGGCGGAGAACAACAGGTTCAGCGCCTGCTCGGTATCGGCGATGGTATAGCCCGACGATTCCGATGGGAATGGGAGATGATAGATCTCGGGAGGAAACGGCCCCAAATCCTTCTTATACGGTGCGACTTTCCCGGTCATCGCGCAGGCAAGCTGCGTGCGTCCATGGAAGGCGCCAGCGAAGGCGATGATGCCCGGCCGCCCCGTGGCGCCACGCGCGACCTTGATCGCATTCTCGGTCGCCTCGGCCCCGGTGGTGAAGAACAGCGACTTCGCCGGTCCCTCTATGGGCGCGATAGCGTTGATCCGCTCGGCCAATTCCACATAGGGCGCATAGGGCATGACCTGAAAGGCGCTATGGGTGAAATGCTCCAGCTGGCCTTGGACCGCCGCGATCACGCGGGGATGGCGGTGGCCGACGTTCAGCACCGCGATACCCGCCGCGAAGTCGATATAGCGCTTGCCCTCGACGTCCCAGATTTCGGCATTGAGGGCACGGTCGGCATAGACGGCGGTGGCGTTGGACACGCCGCGGGCGACCGCCGTGTCCTTGCGGGCGGCCAGTTCTGCATTACGCATGACGGATTCCTTGATCGAGAGGTTCAGGCGTAGACGGGGGCTGGTTCCAGGTCCGGGCGGAATTGCGCCCAGGGACGCTCCCGCTCCAGCGCGCGAGCGGCGCGGAACAATATGTCCTCCCGGTTCGGCGGCGCCAGCAATTGCAGGCCGATGGGCATGCCATTGTAGAAACCTGCCGGGATCGAACAGGCGCAATAGCCAGACGAATTGGCCAGCATCGTATAGGCCGTATATTGCCAGGGCGTCACATTCTCGTCGCCGCACAGGAATGCGGGACGCGCAATGACCGGGGCCATCAAGACGTCGATCCCCTCGAACAGGTCTGCCAGCCGCGTCTTGGGCCGGTAACGAACCTCCGGCTTGATGGCCATGCTGTACTCGAGGATGGTCGGCCGGTCGGTGCGGTCGGTGATATAGACCGACAGCAATTCCCTCTGCTCGGGCGGCAGGGTCAGCGCCCAGTGCATCATATTCTTGTATTCGGGCACCAGGGTCTGGAACCAGTTGTCGATGTCCCGCCGCGAATATTCGGTGTCGAGTTCGAGGAGGTCGTGCGGGTCCTCGAGCTTGATGTCGAGTTCCGAATAGACCGCGCCCAGCTTGGCGAATGTCCGCGCGACCTCATGCACGAGTTCCGGTATTTCCGGCACATCCGGCTGCACGCGGCCCAGATCCTGCGACCAGCCCATGCGCAGGCCAGCAACCCCGTCGTCCAGCCCGGTCAGATAATCCGGCACCGGCTCACGCATCGTGCGCACATCGCGCTCGTCGCTGCCCGCCATGATCTGGAACAGCAGCGCCGCGTCGCGCACGTCGCGCGTCATCGGTCCGATGCCGGACGTCGGAGCCTGGTAGAGGCCCGCGCCATTGGGGATGCGTCCCCGGCTGGACAACATGCCGAACACCCCATTGAAGGCGGAGGGAATGCGGATCGAACCGCCGCCGTCCGTCCCCACCGCCAGCGGGCCAAGACCCGCGGCCGCCGCCACCCCGGCGCCACCGCTCGACCCGCCCGAAGTACGCTTGCGATCCCACGGGTTCAGCGCCTCACGCGAGACGAGGTTCACGCTGCGCCGGTTGAGCGCGAATTCCGGCGTGTTGCTCTTGGCGAAGATGATGCCGTTCTCGGCGGTGATGCGCTCGCACGGCACGGCGTCCTTGTCCGGCACCATGTCGGCAAAGGCCAGCGAGCCGAGCGTCGTGCGCAGCCCCTTGGTGAACAGCGTGTCCTTGACGCTGACCGGCAATCCGTCGATCAGGCCGCTCTGCTCGCCCTTGGCATAACGCTGGGTCGAGGCTTTCGCCTGTTCCACCAGATGATCGCCGAACACCGAAATGAACGCGCCATAATGGCTGTACGCATCGACGCGGCCGAGGAGATAGGTCGCATATTCGGACGGCGACAACGCGCCTTCATCGAACAGCGCCTTGATCCGCCAGGCAGGCGCCCAGGCCAGCTCTTCGCCTGAGAGCAGGTCCGCCGCGCTCATGCCCGAGTCCCCGATATGGTCCCGCGCAGCTTATCCGATCCGACCATCGATACCCTTCCATCCCTGCCAATAGGTCGCGCCATACGGGTCGAAAGCCCGCGCTGGCCGATGCCCTTCTTTCAGGAAATAGCAGGAATCCGGCCATACCCCCGGGGAGCTAATCCCCGGAGGCAGGCTTTGGTCCGATGATAAACCATTGGTGTTTCAGGGTCATTCCCATGGCCCAACAGTCACCAACGTCGCGCAGGCGTCAGGACAGGACGCGGCCGCCATTCACGCCGATGGTCTGCCCGGTGACATAGCTGCTGTCGTCCTGGCACAGCCATGCGCAGGCATTGGCGATGTCCTCCGGCCTGCCCACACGGCGTACCGGCAGCGTTTCCTCCAACGTAGCGATGGACGATTTGCTCAGATTCTTGTCGGCCATGATCGTGCCCAGGATCGCGCCGGGAGGAATGTTGTTCACGGTGATGCCCATCGGTCCCAGCGCCTGCGCCAGACTGCGCGTCATCGCCATGACCGCACCCTTGGACGCGGAATAATGGACCTGCTTGATGCTGCCGGTCTGCGCGCTGGACGAGGAGATGTTGACGATCCGGCCCCAGCCTGCCGCCTTCATGTCGGGCAGCACGACCTGCGTGACGATGAACGTCCCTTTGGTGTTGATCTCGAACACCTTTTCCCACGCCTCGTCGGTAATATCCTCGAAATCGAAAAAGGTCGCGATGCCTGCATTGTTGACGAGGATCGTCACCGAGCCGAGCTGCGCACGCAGTTTCTCCACTGCCTCGATGACCTGCGCGCGGTCGGCGATGCTGGCCTTGAGCGCGAGGCCCTTGCCGCCCGCCGCCTCGATCTCCGCCACGACCGCCTCGCAGCCCGCCAGATCGAGATCGAGTACGCCCACTTGGACGCCCTCCCTTGCCAGCCGAAGCGCGCATGCCTTGCCGATGCCCGCGGCTGCGCCGGTTACCAATGCCGTTTTCGTCATTACTGCTCCTTAGTCGTTAGCCGCCACTCCGCGTGCTCGAAGGCGATGGTGGAATGCGGAAAGGTCGGATCACAAGGGGGCCGCGGCAAATTGGACCCGCTGCGCATGCTAATGGCGGATCGGGCAAATCCGCGCCGCCGCCTTGCAAGCTACCGGCCGGTAGATAATCCTCGCGAAGGCGGGGACCCCGGGCCACCGGAAATGTGTCCGAGGCTCTGGATCCCCGCCGTCGTCGAATGATCGGGGTATTGGCCAGGAAGCGTCGACTTACTGCGTGCCCTCGGCATACCAAGTGCGGAACTCGGCATATTTCGGCATTTCTTCCGAATTCGCCTTGGGGTCGATCACCACATGGATGACGCCCACCTTGCCGCTGGCATAGGCGCGCGCGATGGCCGGCTTGATGTCCTCAGCCTTCGTCACATATTCGCCATAAGCGCCGAAGCCCTCCGCGATCTTGTCGAAACGCACATCCTTGCTCCAGTGCGTGCCCGTCTCGGCAGTGCCTTGTCCGAAGGTGCGCTTGTACACGCCGACTTCGAGGCCCCACTGATTGTCCACGCCGACCACGCAGACCAGCGGCAGCTTGGTGCGCACCGCGACTTCCAGTTCCGCAATGTGGAACATGAAGGAGGAGTCGCTGGTGATGAGCATGCCCGGACGCTGCACGCCCGTCGCCGCCTTGTCCGCCAGCATCGCGCCGGTCGCATAGGGCAGGCCCGTGCCGATATGACCGAAATTCTGGTTCCAGATCACATGATGCGGTTTCGACTGCGAATAGGTCCACTGGTAGATCACCGTGGCGCCGCCGTCGCGGATCAGGATGCCGTCTTCCGGGAAGGCTTCGCTCGCCTCGACGACGAAACGTGACGGGTGCATCGGCACGTCGCCCTCGCCGCCGGCCTTGGTCCGCGATTCCGCCGCCAGCGAATCCAGCTCGTCCTGACCGTCCTTCATGAACTTGGCGAGACCGGCGGCCGGTGGCAGCGGCGAATCCTTGAGCGCAGCGACGAGTTGCGGCACGACGCCGCGAAGGTCGCCGACCAGCGGCACGTCGATCGGGCGGTTCACGCCGATCGCCGATGCATCCTGCTCGACGTAGATCCACTTGCGGATCGCCTCATTCTTCACCCAGTAGCGCGAGCGGCCATAATGGACCGGCTCACCCAGCTCGGTGCCGAGCGCGAGGCACAGGTCCGACTCCGTCACCGCCTCGATGGACGCGTTGGAGAAGACGTACTGGAACGTGCGATCCTCCAGACCGGGGATGTAGGACGTGCCGCCCGAGGTCTGGATGACCGGGCAGTTCATCAGCAGCGCCAGTTCCTTGACCGACTGCTCGGTGCGCGAGGTGTGAACGCCGTGCCCGACCAGCAGGATGGGATTCTTGGCGGCGCGGATCAGTTCGGCCGCTTCCTTCACCTTGTCGATGTCGGCACCCTGATTGACGAGGCGATAGCGCGACGGCGGCAGCGGCTCGGGAACGTCCAGCTCTTCGAGAATGATGTGGCTGGGATATTCGATATAGACCGGGCCGGGCGTGCCGCCGAGCGCCTTGCGGATGCCCTCGCGGATGATCTCGTCGGTCTGGTCGGCATATTCGATGGACGCGGCGTACTTCACCGAATTCTCGAACAGTGGCATCTGCTTGACGAACTGGATGCGGCCACGGCGCACGCGCTGTTCGGTCACGCGGGCGCGCTGGCCCGAAAGGAAGATGACGGGCGAGTTTTCGACAAGCGCGCACTGGATGGCAGGCGCGGCGTTCGCGATGCCCGGGCCGAGTGTACCGATGCATACGGCGGGCTTGCCGGTGATGCGCGATGCGGCCTCGGCCATGAACCCTGCGGCAGCTTCATGATGGGGGGCGATGACAGTCCAACCGCGCTCTTCGGCGCGCAGGAACATATGCACGAAGTTCGGATCGGGAATGCCGAACAGCGTATTGATGCCCTCGGCCTCGAAGAGCTCGAGGATACGTTCGTAGACAGGTACTGCCATGGCGTTTTTCTCTCCAGATGACTCATGTTTGCCGAAGGGATAACTGCCGGATATGCCGCTGACCATGGCTAAATACCGCACTCTGCTCCGTCCCGCCGGCCGATCGGGGCAGTTTCCCCATACTATCGCCGGGGCGCAAAATGACTGCGTATGCAATCTGGACGAACGAATGAATAGAATGGACGTTCTGTTCGGCCGGATCGGGATGTCTAAGTGATGCGGGACGAATCGCCAGGGCGAGTCCGCTAGCTCGGCGTCCTATCTGCAGGCGCCGGGAGCATGTGGGCCAAGCTGAAGAAACCTATCGCCCATCCGTGCTTTGCCGCGTCATCCCTGTCAGCCGCCTTGCTCCCCCGCCGGACATCGCTATGACGAGCGCGTGACCTCCTCAATCGTGATCGGAACCGACGCGCAGGGCGCTCCTGTCCCCATGGACATGGAAGAACTGCTGGCCACCCGCCTGCTCGTGCAGGGTAATAGCGGGTCGGGAAAATCGCATCTGCTTCGCCGCATGCTGGAGGAGAGCGCGCGCATGGTGCAGCAGGTCGTCATAGATCCCGAGGGCGACTTCGTGACGCTCGCCGACGAATATGGCCATATCGTCGTCGACGGCGCGGCGCATGACGGCAAGGGGATCGAGCGGCTGGCTGCCAAGGTGCGTGAACGCCGTGCCTCGGTCGTGCTGGCGCTGGACGGGCTGGAACTGGAGGCGCAGATGCGCTGCGCCGCGCAGTTCCTCTCCACCCTTTTCGACGCCCCGCGCGAGCATTGGTATCCCGCTCTCGTGGTGGTGGACGAGGCGCAGATGTTCGCTCCGGCGGCCGCAGGCGACGTATCGGATGAAATCCGGCGCATGTCGCTCGCTGCCATGACCAACCTCATGTGCCGGGGCCGCAAACGCGGTCTCGCGGGCGTCATCGCGACCCAGCGCCTCGCCAAACTGGCCAAGAATGTCGCGGCGGAAGCATCCAACTTCCTGATGGGCCGCACCTTCCTCGACATCGACATGGCGCGGGCGGCCGATCTGCTCGGCATGGAGCGGCGGCAGGCGGAGCAGATCCGCGATCTGGAACGCGGGCGCTTTCTTGCGCTTGGCCCTGCGATCTGCCGCCGCCCCGTCTCGGTCAGGATCGGTGTGGTGCGCACCAGCGCCCGCACATCCTCCCACACGCTTATCCCCCTGCCCGACGCGCAGGGCGAGGAACTGCAGGACTTCCTGTTTGCCGAGCCAGCGCCCGAAGTGGAGCCGATGCTTCCGCTCGCGGCCGGTACGCCGCCATCGATGGACAACAGCCTGCTGCTCGACAAAGTAGCGGACTTTACCGCACCGCCGCCATCCGCGACACCCGAGACAGCCGCCGACCAGGCTGAGACGGAAGCGGAAATCGACCTCATCCTCGCCGAAATGGCGGAGGAGCCGGATTGCACCTTCCAGCCGATGGCCGTGCTGTTTCAGGATTTTTCGGTGCGGTGCCGCATGCGGCGCATCGCGCGGCCCGGTGTCGATCTCGCCGCGTTCCGCCGGCGCTTCGCCATCGCGGTCGCGGGCCCGCCGCCAGAGGGCGGTGCGCAGTGGGATGCCGCCATCGCCATGGCCGTGCGCGCCCCCGACGACCTGATCGCGCCTTTCCTGCTGATCGTGCGCTCGGCGATCATGGCGCTGCCCTGCCCGGACGACGATGCGCTGGCCCGTGCTTACGGGACACGCTCGCCGGGACGCATCCGGCGCTTGCTGGAATATCTGGAGAAGATCGGCTTCATCGTCGTGCGCACCGATTTCGGCGGCAGGCGGTCGGTGGCGATACCGGAACTTGGCCTGACCACGGTCGCGTCCGCGGGCTAGAGAGTGATGACATTAGCTTGCAGCATATCCTGAGTTAGTGAGATAGGCGGCGCACTCGGCTGGCGGGAAGTTGTCGAGGAGTGATCCGATGCGTTTCCAAGTGGCTTGATGAGATCGCTCGGCGGCTTTGCGCAAGAGGTGTTTG
>JBEVNC010000220.1:0-32373 GCA_040508315.1 Sphingobium sp. | reverse complement strand
AACAGACCGTCATTCTCGTCGAACGTCTGGAAGAAGACCGTGCTGGCCCACACATCGGGGTTGGACGTCAGCGCGTCCAGCACCTGCGACGTGAAATCCGCGCCCTCGACCGGCGAGGAGGTGGAGGGATGCTCCGACAGCAGCATCGGCGGCAGTACCCATGACACGGCAGGCAGCGTGCCGTGGTTCACATCCCTGGCCAGTTGCTCAAGCGAATGATGGCTCATCCCGCGTTCGTACAGGGGCGATCCCGGCTTGCACTCGCGAAAGCCGCGGAAGGCGAGGCCGCCGTGCATTGCGCCGGTCCAGTTGTTGTTGGGGTCCTGATAGATGCGCCAATCGATCCCGGCATCCTGCAGCACTTCCGGAATGGTCGCCCACTCCAGCGCGTTCCCGGCATAGGTGTAGCCCGGCGTCGGCAATGCGCCCTTGATCCAGCAGCGCAGATTATTGGGCTCCGACTTGTCCTCCCGGCTGTTGACGCCCTTCGCCCGCTCGGTGGGATCGAAGGCGGAGCCGGACCAGAAGACGATACGGTTCGGGTCGGTGCCGGTGGTGATGGAACAGTGATAGGCGTCGCAAATGGTGAAACTTTCGGCCAGCGCGAATTGGAAGGGCACGTCCTCGCGCTTGTAATAGCCCATGGAATAGTCGGTCTTGAACTTGGGCCACAGGCCGAACTTGCCCTGATTCCATGCGGCCTGCGCATCGGCGAAGCTGTGCGGCGTGCCCGGCACCTTCAGCGCATTGGTGGTGGCGGTGTCGAGATGAAAGGGCGGCAGATCGCGCGCGCCATTGCTCTGCGCCCAGACAGTCTTGCCGCCCGCCATCGGCACGGGGTGCCGGTCGCCAAAGCCG
Source organism: Sphingobium sp. (assembly GCA_040508315.1). Lineage (GTDB taxonomy): Bacteria > Pseudomonadota > Alphaproteobacteria > Sphingomonadales > Sphingomonadaceae > Sphingobium. The sequence continues at coordinate 31,515 of JBEVNC010000220.1, read as the reverse complement.
CGCACGCCGCGCATCGTCCCGAAATAATGGTCGAAGCTGCGGTTCTCCTGCATCAGGATGACGATGTGCTTCACATCCTTGATCGTGCCCGTGCGCCGGTTCGCCGGGATGGCGAGCGCGCGCTGGATGCTCAGCGGCAGCGCGGCGGCGGCGGTTCCGGCGATGCCGGCGGCCTTCAGGAAATCACGGCGCGATGTGGACATGAGGAGTGCTCCGGTAAGACGGCGCGCTAGAGCCAGGCCCGCCGCAGTCGTGCGGCGCCCTGATCAAGCAGCAGGACGGTGAGGAAGATGGCGATCAGGATGGTGCCGACATGGCCATATTCGTAGAGGTCGTAGCGGCCCTTGAGCTCCTGCCCGATGCCGCCCGCCCCGACGAGGCCGATGACCGTCGCCATCCGCATGTTTCGGTCGAGGATATACAGCGTGTAGGCGATGAACTGCGGCATCACCTGCGGCAGCACGGCAAAGCGCCATACCGCCAGCCGTCCGGCGCCGGTGGCGACGAGCGCCTCCTGCGGGCGGGGGTCGGCATTCTCCATGTCGTCGGCGTAGAATTTGCCGAGAAAACCCGCGCCATAGAGGCCGAGCGCAAGGATGCCCGCGATAGGCCCAAAGCCATAAGCGATGACGAGGAACAGCGCGCTCACCAGTTCGGGCACCGCCCGCATCAGCGCGATGACGGTGTTCGACACCCCGCGCACCGCCAGCGGCATCCGCATGGTCCGCGCCGACAGCAACGATAGCGGTAGGCCGATCGCCACCGCGACGATGGTGCCCCACAGCGCGATCTCCAGCGTCTCCAGCATCTTGCCCGCGACATGGACGACATAGCCCAGCGGCTCGACCAGCCAGACACTCTCGGTCGGCTGGCTTTCGAGCTTCATCGTCAGCGGGTTCAATTTCTCCTCATGGCCGCGCACCGTTTCCAGATGGGCGAACAGGGGGAGGCGGTTTGGGTCGAATCCTTCGATCCGGCTGACTTCCTGCCGGTCGCTGATCTGGATCGGGACCATCTGCCGCGCGAGGTGGGAGAGGCCGTCGGCGACGCGCGATTTCTCCGCAAGGCCGACCGGCGCCAGCACGGCCTGCACCGTCATCGCGGTCATGCGGTCGATCTCGGCCCGCTTGCCGCTGTAGAGCAGGACGGCAAGCACCGCGATGAGCGTCGCCAGCGTGCGCCAGCCATAGGGCTGGGGAAAACGCCATGGATCGGTGGCAACAGTGCCGCCGGTCATGCGGCGGCTCCCAGTGACAGGGCGTCCGGCGTAGGGACATTCGGCGCGGTCTGCCCATGATGATAGATGGCGACCACCTCCGCCGCGTGAAGCTGTGCGGGTGTGCCATCGAACACCACCCGTCCCGCGCTGAGCGCCACGATGCGGTCCGCAAAGCGGCGCGCCAGATCCAGTTGGTGCAGGCTGCACAACACGGTCGTTCCTCGCTCGCGCGCCTGCCGGTGGAGCAGGGTCACGATATCCTCCGCCGCGCGCGGATCGAGGCTGGCGACCGGCTCGTCGGCCAGCACTACGGCTGGACCTTGGGCCGATGTGCCAGGCTGGCCGACGCGGGGCATGAAGGCGCGGGCGATGCCGACGCGCTGCTGCTGCCCGCCGGAAAGTTGCTCGGCCCGGCGGGCCAGATGCGCCTCCTCCAGCCCGACCTCGCGGATGAGCGCGCAGGCGGCCGCCTTGTCCGCGTCGGTGTAGATGCCGGTCAGCGTCCGCCACAGGGGCATGCTTGCCGCCGCGCCCGCCATCATGTTGGTGGCGACGGTGGCCCGCGCCGACAGGCCGAAATTCTGATGGATCATGCCCATGCGGCGGCGCAGTCGGTTCAGCGTGCGAACCTCCACCCTCTCGCCGCCCACCAGCACCTCACCCCCTGTGACCGGCGTCAGGCCGTTGACGGTACGCAGCAATGTGCTCTTGCCCGCACCCGATGGGCCCAGCACGACGCAGAATTGCCCCGCGGGAACCGTGAAACGCACCTCGTCCAGCGCCCGCGTACCATCGGCGTGGCACACCGACACGGCGCGAAATTCGAGGGCCATGCTCATCGCGCACCCGCCTTGCGCAGGATCGCGCTCTTCATGCGGTCGTCCACCGCCGCCATGCGCGTGGCCGCTGCATCGAAGCGTTCCGGCGGAAAGGCGGTGTCATAGGCATCGACCTTTGCCCCGCCATAGCCGCGCAGCATATCCGGCGTGATCCCCGGCTGTTTGGCGATGGTGGAAAAGGCGGTCTTCAACTGCGCGAGCACCGCGGGCGACATGCGCGTGCTTACGACCAGCGGCGGATAGGGAATAGGGTCGCTGCGGGCGATCACCTTTACGTCGCGCACGCCCGGCACATTCTCCCGCACCGCCTTTTCATAGGATTCGAAGGAGAGGGCGGCGGCGTCCACATCCCCCTGCAACAGCGCGGCGAGCGCATTGGCGTGGCTTCCCGCGACGCGCACTTCCGCCAGATCGCGTGCAGGGTCGATGCCCGCCCGGATCAGCATGCTCATTGGATAGATGAAGGAGGAGGTGCTGTTCACGTCCCCGAATGCGACCCGCTTGCCCCTTAGTGCGACAAGGCTAGTGATCGGCGCATCCTTTCTTACGAAAAGCCCGGCATAATAGATGGACTGGCCGTTCGTGCTCCCCACCGCGAGCAGGTTTGCGCATTTGCGGTCATGCGCCTGCAAATAGGTGGTCGGCCCGACGAAGGCGATGTCGGCTGCGTCATTGCACAGCGCCTCCACCACCGCGCCATAGCTTTGCGCGACCTTCAGGTCGAAGTGCAGGCCATCGGCCCGGCTGATGGCGTTGAAGATCGGCTGGTAATCGGCCAGCGTGCCGCTCTGCGTTCCCCCGTCCGCCGGGATCAACAGCACGCGCAGCACCGGCGGCTGGGCCTCCGCACTGGGCCAGAGGAACCAGCCGCCGACGCCCGCGAGCACCAGCGCCGCGATAATGATGATGCCCCGCTTCATGCCCGGCCTCCCTGCCTTTCCCAGCACGGGCCGCACGCCCGGCAGGGCGGCCGTAGAGAGGGTAGATGACAGGGATATGACCCCCTGCCATCCGCCCGCCCGGCGGCCCGAAAGTGCTGGTGCATGCACTGTCTTTTCCTGCCGTCCCGGTCGTCAGAACTCGGTCGTATAGGAGAAATATACGCTGCGCGGCTTGCCCTCGAACTCATAGCCATAGAAGTAACCGGGGCCGTTGGTGACGATCTCACCCCGGTAGAAGGCCTGGCTGAACCGATTATTGGCATAGCCATAACGCTCGGCATATTTCTCGTTGAAGGCGTTGACGAGGCGGAGCTGGAAGCGGTGCTGCCGATCCTCGCCCACCCACAGGCCGACGGAGGCGTTCATCACGAAGTAATTACCGAAATTGTGGCGGAACTGCGGGATGATCTCGCCGCCCGAGCCAATCCGGTTCACGCCGCCGGTAGCATATTCCGGTCCCTGATAGCGGGGGAACAGATTGACGTGGAAGGTCTGATCGGGGCTGTTCCAAGAGGCGGTGCCTTGGATCATGAATTCGGGCGTCTCGTTGATCTGCAGCGCAGGCGTCGTCTGTCCCGGCAGGACGCGGGGTTTCGCATCCTGCTTGGTGAAGCTGAGGTTGGCGGACAAGGTCTTGCCGACATTGACGCCCAGTTCCGCCGTCAGGCCGCGGATTTCCGTCACCGCGGGGTCGTTGAAATAGGTGTTCTGGGCAAGGCCGGAGGTGGTGCGGATGCGGTTCGAGATGTCCGTACGGAAATAGCCCAGCTCGCCATTGACCGTCACATCGCCAAACCCCTTCGAGAAGCCGACGGCGCCATTGTAGGTTTCCGTCGTTTCGGTCTGAAGGTTGGGGTTGCCGACCAGCGTCGGGCTCTGCGCGCCCAGTTCGTTGGTGCGCGGCAGGCTGTACGACGTGCCGCCATTGGCGCGCACATAGAAGGGGCCGATGGGATGGCGCAGGCCAAACTTCCAGATGAACCGGCTGTCGAATGCCTTGTTGAAGTCGATACGGCCCGCCAGCGAAATCTTCGTTTCCGGGCTGAACGGGATGGTCGGGCGCAGGTCGACATAAAGGCCGGTGGTCGTGTTGCGCTTCTTGCTGACGCGATAGACCGGATCGGAGTCATCCTTGTACGACACGATCTGCATGCCGCCGACCGCTTCGATCAGGTCGGGCAGGGTCAGCGTGTGGCGGACGTTCAGTCCCAGTTCCTGAAAGCCGCCGACCTTGGATGCATCGCCGAACCCCTTGTTGGGGAAGGGCGTCGAACGCCCGGTCGCCACGCCATAGGCGATGGGCTGGCCCTGCACATTGGTGCAGCCGGTGCGGACCAGGCAGATGTCCGCGAACGTCTCTGTATTGTTGAGCTTGGGATTGCTCCAATAGGCCGCGATTTCCGACATCAGCTTGGGCGACCAGCGATGCTGCAGGTTCATATCCACGATCGGGTAGCGCACCCGGTTGGGCGAATAGGTTTCGGTGTCCGGGAACGGGTCCTGAAACTCGATCTGCGTATATTGGCCGTTCGCGCGAAACTCGGTCTGGTCGCTGATCTTCCAGAGATATTTGATGCCGACATTATTGCGGTTGAGCGGATATTTCTGAATGGCGCCGGCGATCACCAGATTGTCCGGAAAGCTGGCCGGATTGAAGATGCGCGGGCCGTCCGTCTGCTGGCTGCTGCCATAGATCATGAAGCTGTGGCGGCCCTCGGGATCGACGGCGAAGCGGGCATTGCTCCACAATTCGCGCGAGTTGAACGAGCCGTAGCTGGCGCCGAGCTCCACCTTGTTGGTGCCGTCGGGGCGCTTTGTCACAATGCTGATGACGCCGATGCCGCCGTTGGAGCCGAAGAAGAGGCTGTTGCCGCCGCGGAACACCTCCACCCGGTCGATCATATGGGGGTCGATGGTGGTGGTCCCCCAGATGTCCTCCAGCGCCGGGCCACGGTCGTAAAGCGGCACGCCGTCGAGCACGACGAGCGTATCGCGGTCACCGCCACCGTCGAGGCGGATGGTATATTCGCCCTCGTCCGGCGAGTAGCCAACATTCGCGCCCTTGATGAGGAACTGGGCGAGTTCGGCGAAGTTGCTGGCGCCGCTGGCCGCAATTTCCTGCGCGCCGACGATCTGGACGTTATTTCCATATTCGATGGCGGCGGTGGCGGTCAGCGTGGCGGTCATCACCCGGCCGGTCACGACGATGCTCTGCTGATCGGCGTCCGCAGCCGCAGCGTCCGCATCCGCATCTGCAGCGCTACCGGCGAGCGCAGGCGCGCTGATCGCCAGTTGGATCGTCAGCACGGCTGCAAGCGCAGTGGTGCGGCTAAAATGCTTTCCTGTCATATCTGCCCCCGAATATGGTTGTGGAGCCACCCGCCCCGAAGCCCGGCCGTTCCGGCGACTTCATCTGAGTGGGCAGCATCCTTGAGCGAGGCCGCTAGGCCATGGATGTGACAGATGAGTGAAATAAACTCAAAAATATGATTATCTAATATTGAGCGATGCGCACATCCCGTGGCCTATGGACAATGCGCGTTTGCGGCAACATTGAGATAAGCTCAATTTTTCGAGCGAGAGTGTGTGATGTCGGAGGACGTGCGGCGGCGCAGTGGCCCTGTGGACCAGGGGCCGGTGGACAATGCCCTGCGGCGCATCCGCGTGGCGCTTCCCGGCATGGCGAAGGGGGGACAGCGAATCGCCCAATATGTGCTCGACAATGCCGAGGCAGTCGTTCGCATGTCCGTCACCGAACTGGCCGACGCGACCGGGGTGAGCGAGGGCAGCATCATCAATTTTTGCCGAGGCATAGGGCTGACCGGCTTTCAACAACTGAAGCTCAGCCTGGCGCAGGAGATCGTCCAGCCCGTCCAATATATCCATGAGGATGTCAGTCCTGACGACGATATGGCCGCCATCTGCCGCAAGGTGTTCCATGGCGGCATGGAGGCTCTGCGCGACTCGCTCACCGTGCTGTCGGCGGCGGCGGTTGAAGAAGCGGTCGCCGCGATCCGGGCGGCACGCCGCGTTGAAATCTATGGCATCGGATCGTCCGCGCCCATAGCGGAGGACACCCACTACCGCATGCTTCGCATCGGTCTCGATGCGAAGGCTGTGACGGACAGCCATGTGCAGGCGATCAGTGCATCGCGATGCGACCCCGGCGTCGCGGTCGTCACCATCTCGCATAGTGGCGCCACTCATGAGACCGTCATGGCGACCCGGTTGGCAAAGGAAGCCGGTGCGAAGACCGTCGTCATCACCAACTTTGCCCGCTCGCCCATTCAGGCGTATGCCGACACCGTATTGTTCACCATGGCGCGGGAGACCCAGTTTCGCACAGAGGCGATGGCGAGCCGCATCGCCCAGCTATGTGTGGTCGATACGCTGATCGTCGCGTTGGCGATGGCGGATCACGAGCGGTCGAGCGAGATATTGCGCCAGACCTTCGACGTCCTGTCGGTCAAGCGCTTCTAGACCGAACAGCGTCAGGCCGAGCAGCGGGCGAGATCGCGCAGGCTGAGGCCGGTATTGCTGCCGATCAGAATGGATCGGATGCCCAGGGCTATCGCGCCCTTGGCATCCGTATCCGGATTATCGCCGATCATCACGGTATCTTCGGGTCGAGCATCGAGCAGCGCGCAGGCCCGCTCGAACAGCATTGGGCCGGGCTTGCCGAGCACTTCCGGTTCGATATTGGGCAGGCAGGCCTCTATGGCTGCCAGCAGCGCTCCCGTTTCCGGCACGGGGCGTCCGCCGATCCCGGGATGGGTGCGGTCGGCATTGGCGACGACCAGATGCGCGCCTTCATGCAAGGCGGTCACGACCTGCCGTAATTTGCTGTAGGTGAACCGCGTATCGCGCATCAGAACGACCTGTTCCGGCTTGTCCCGAACGAGCGGGAGGCCGACGCTGCGGGCGAAGGCCCTGATCCGCGTCGATGCGAGCAACATGGTGGTCCGGTTCCGCTCACGCAGATGCAGGATGGCCTGCGCGCCCGCGAGCAATACGCGTTCGGCCGGTATGTCGACACCCTTTTCCGCCAGTATGATGCTGATGTCCTGTGGCAGGTGCGTCGAGTTGTTGGACAAGATCACGACCCGGTCCGCGACCCCCCGCAAGAAAGCGATCGCACCATCTGACGGCACATCATGGGTCGCGATGCATCCATCCCAATCCAGCAATATGGCCGCGGCTCGATCGGTTTGCAGGGCAAGCGGGATGGAGGCAAGAGACGACATCAGCGGCCTATGATTGAAATATATTCATATTTCAAGATTGATATTGTGAGATATTGGTAATGTCGTGCTGACCGAATGGCGACCGATCCGAAATTGGAGCCGCTCTGAGCCGCCGGGTGGAGCCGAGCACAAATTGACTGGTCGCGGGATTCAGGGCAGCGCAGCGGTCATGGAAGAACCGCCATGGTGCGACGGGCGCTGAGGGCATGGGAGTCGGTGAGATAGTGGCAGATGACGACAGTGGACGACGCTCCCGCGGTCGCCTTTCCGGCCCTCTCAGCGGCGCAGGTTTCGACAATGCCGTGCATGAAGCCCGGACGAGCAGGACGGACCCGCGTCAGAAGCGAACCGATGCTGCGCTGGAGGCTGCTCTGTTGCGCCTTCTGGTCGAGAAGCCGCTCGATCAGATCACTGTCCTCGAAATATGTTCGGTTGCGGGCATTCACAAGACGACCTTTTTCCGCCGCCATTCCGGTAAAGATGCTTTGCTCGACCATGTCGCGGCGGAGCAGATCGAGCGCCTGGTGAACCTGACGGTCCCCATAGGCGATAATTTCGACGGCGTGCATGCATTGTGTACGTATGTGGACCAGCATCGCAAGCTGTGGAAGGCGCTCCTGACAGGCGGGGCGGGGGGCGTCATGCGCGAGGAGTTGATGCGCCTGTCGCGCCAGCTGGCCGACGAGCGTGGCAATATCGACTGGATGCCGCTGGACCTGGCGACCATCTGGACAGTGACGCTGATCGTGGAATCGCTGGCATGGTGGGTATCGCAGCCGGATGGTCGATATCCGATCGATGAGGTCGCCCACATCATTCACCGGGGAAGCAGGGCGCTTCGCACGCCGCCCTGACGATGCGGTGCTGCCCGAACCGATTTTGCGCGGGATGGTCGAACAGCCTCAGCATCCCCGCTTCCATCAGCAGCGTCGATCGCGCGTATTCCAGTTGGGAATTACGCGCAGGCGGCGCTTGCCCCAATAGCTCAGGTCCATCGAGATCCTGACCGGGACGCCCTCATGGGTGGAGATGTTCTGGTCGCCGCGATCCCCGACGCTGGTATTGCAGCGCCGCCATCCCTGTCGTTCGAGCGCATCGGTGACGTCGTAGAGGGCGTACTGATCCCGATCATGCCACAGGGTAAGTTGATCGAAGCCGCCGCTGCCGTCCCTGCCAGTGAGATCGACGGCCGCCTCATACGGTCCGGTGCCTTCGAATGTGACGTTGTGACGACGGCAACGCATGGCGTTCGCATCGAATCGGACGCAGTCGACGAAACCCGCACGCCGCGCATCGGCCAGGCTGCCACTGACCGGCAGTCCCTCGAATGACGATTGGGTTGGAGGGGTGCCGGGCGTGCCGCATGCGGCGAGCAGGAACAGAGTCGATGGCAGCAACTTATGGATCATCTCGGGGTGCCTAGGCTTCTGTTGCATGCTCATCGCCAGACCATGCAACTATCGCATGGCGACTGTCAGGTCAGAACATTGTCGCAGGCTGTCCCGTCGGCGAAGCAGGCCAGGTTGGCAAGCGTCACCGCCGAAATCTCGCGCAAGGCATCAATGGTGAAAAAGCCCTGATGTCCTGTCACCAGAACGTTCGGGAAGGTCATGAGCCGCTGAAAGACATCGTCGTCGATGACCTCCGATGAGTGATCGCGGAAGAATAGCGCGCCTTCCTGCTCATAGACGTCGATGGCAAGGTGGCCCAGATGTCGCGACTTCAGCGCGGCGATGACTGCGCTCGTGTCGATCAGGCCGCCGCGCGACGTGTTGACCAGCATGGCACCCCGCTTCATCAGCGTGAGCGTTTCGGCATTGATCAGGTGCCGCGTCGTCGGCAGCAGCGGACAGTGCAGGGAGACGATGTCCGCGCGGCGCAGCAATTCCGGCAACTCGACCATCGCGCCGCCGAAGTCGGGCGAGGTGACGGGATCGTAGCCGAGCACGGTGCACCCGAAACCAGCGAAGATACGCGCCGTTGCGAGGCCGATCTTCCCGGTCCCGATAATCCCGACGGTCTTGCCGGAGAGCGTGATCCCGAGCAAACCGTCGAGCATGAAATTGCCTTCGCGTACGCGATTATAGGCGCGGTGGGTATTGCGGTTCAGGGTCATGACCATCGCAATGGCATGCTCTGCCACCGCTTCCGGAGAATAGGCCGGGACCCGCGCGACGAAGAAGCCCAGAGCGGCGGTCGCTTTCAGATCGACATTGTTGAAGCCGGCACAGCGCAGGATGACCGCGCGCACGGACAAATCCTTCAGCGTCGCCAGCACGGCCGCATCCACCACGTCGTTGACGAACACACAGACGGCGTCGCAGCCCTGTGCCAGACCGGCTGACTGGAGCGATAGGGCGACGTCCAGATAAATGAAGGTGAAGCGCCGGTTGCTGGGATCGGCGGCCGCTGCTTCATCCAGGAAGCGACGGTCATAGGCCTGGGCACTAAATATGGCGATCTTCATCCTATATCTCTCGATGCGCGCTATCGGCGGCGAACGCAGAACACTGCGGCCCCGTCAGTGCCGCAGTGTTGATCGCATAGAGAGCCTCGATCAAGAGATGTGCATCGGCAGCGCCGACAGGCCGTCACTCATCCATCGGAGGTTTTCGGGCGGCGGCGGCTTCGTCCGCCGTGAAGGGCTGGCTGTCCGGCACGCCGGGCACAGGCTCGCTGTCGTCGTTCGTCCACCGCCCATCGGGTGTCTCCGCGGTCCCGGTCACATTGCGGGAATCGGTGGGCTCATACTCGCTGCCTTTGTCCTTCGGTTCCTTGTCGCCGCTCCAGCGCCCGTCCTTGGTGTGGGCGGTGCCTGTCACGTTGCGGGAGTCCTTGGGTTCATATTCGCCATCGCTGCTCATCGCTTAACTCCTGCGGGATTGCGACCGCTTATGGCCGTGCTCAAGGAACGGCAGGCGGGCAGACAGGTTCCTCGTCGTCATCGGAGGGTCAGACGCGGGCCAGCTTCCGCGCGACCGCTTCCGCGCCGGACACGACTTCGAGCCAATGCCGCTGTTCGTCCTGCGCGTCGGCGAGGGCCCGATGGGCTGGCTGGCCGCCCGCGCGCCTGACTTCCACGAGGGTCAGCAGATCGGCGATCTCGATATGGAGGCGGTCGTGCGGAACGACGGGCGAGAGAATCCTCCGCGCCGCCTCCGCACGGGCTTCATCGCTGTCGCGCAGGCGCAGGGCATGGCGGGGCAGTTTGGCGGCGCGCAGCAACGCGCTCAACCATTTCCCGTCCCAGGACGGCGCACTGGCGAAAAGATGGTGACCGGACAGCCGGTCGACCATCCGCCTTGCCACCACGTCATGCAGTGCGCCCTCATTCTGCAGCGTCTCGCGCGAGATGTGATGAACGGCCTCGGCCTCCATATCCCAGTCGGTCCATTGCGGCGCAGGCTGAATCAGGTGGCTCTCGCTGGTGCCATCCTCGAAGACCCAGCCGACCTCGATCGGGTAACTGAGCTTGGCGAGGGAGGATGCCTCGAAATCGAGGAAGACGACCATGGGGGCGGAAACGACGGGCGGTATGATAGGCTTCATCCTCGAAGATCAGGCCAGGACGCGCTGCGCGAACCGGGTTGCGGCGGTGAGGCCGTCCAGCTCCACACTATGGCCTGCGCCCGGCGAGACGTGGGTTTCCGCAGTCACGCCGACCTCGGCGAGGGCGGTCGATGCCAGTTCCATCGAACGGAAGGGCACGACATCGTCGTCTGTGCCGTGAATGAGCAGAACCGGCGGACGGCTCTGTATCTCCCCCTTCAGGCGTTCGGGTGCCACAAGCATGCCCGATATGCCGACGATGCCCGCAATGGCGTCTGGCCGCCTGAGCCCGACGTGCAGCGCCATCATCGTCCCCTGACTGAAGCCGACGAGGAGCAGGCGGTCGCTGGCCAGCCCGGTCTTCTCCAGCTCAGCCGTAAGGAACGCATCGAGGCGCGGTGCCGCGGCTGCCGCCCCGGCCGCGCGTTCGGCCATGGAAAAGGTTTCGATCGGCCACCACTGGTGGGCGGCGGCCATGCCGGGGATCTGCGAAGGGGCGTTCGGCGCCACGAAGGCGGCATTGGGAAGCGAAGGCTTGATCATCGCCGCGAGCGAGATGAGGTCGTCGCCATTCGAGCCATAGCCGTGGATCAGGACGACGAGCGCGTTCGGCGCCGAGCCGGAAAAGGGGGCAAGGCGTGGGCCTTCGAGCAAATCAGGTTCCTTCCAATGTCGCAGCGGCTGGCGGCGGGATGCGTTACATGGGGTCTAAGCGAGAGGTCTGCCACAGGCGCGACGAAATTGCTTGGACTACATCAGGATGCCATGCTTGCGGTTCATGAGCGCACGAACAGCAGCATGATCTGACGTGCGATCTCTTCGACCGTCAGCTTGCCCGGCCGGAACCACAGGCTGCTGTTGTTGAGCAACGTCAGGAGCAGCAGCCGATAGACGCCCCGGTCTATATCGTCGGCCAAGGTAAGGTCCGCGACGAGCGCCTTGAACAATTGCTCGAAGCCATCGCGCTTGACGATCAGCTGCGCGCGGACATCAGGGGGCACGGCGCGGAAATCGTTCATCAGTGGCATGGTGAGCGACTGCGGGTCGAGCTGGATGTCGAGAAGCGTCCGGCAGGCGGTCGCGAGCCGCAGCCACGGATCTTCCACGCCGTCCAGAGCCGCGCGAATACGATCCTCGGCTTCCTGCAGCGCCCGTTCGTGCAGTTTAACGAACAGCGCCTCCTTGGACCGGATATAATGATAAAGCGATCCGCCGAGCAGCCCCACGCGCTGGCCGATATCGCGGACCGTCGTGCCGCTATACCCGTTTTGCGCAAACAGGGCCGCCGCCGCGGTGAGAATCTCCTGTTCGCGGCTGCTCTGGTCGTCTCGTGATCTGGGTGCGTTCATGACGCCGTGGTGCAACGGGTGGGGCGTCAGGACAAGCGCTTTTGCCTGGTTCCACGCGTCTGCACGAACTCTGCGATTGATTGTAACAACCGTTTGATACAGGATGTTGGACGGGGGGCTGCTGTGCCCCCGCATACCGAAGGCCGTATAAGAGATGACCAGCTACGCCCCGCCTATCGACGACATGCGTTTCCTGCTGGGAGAGGTGTTGGACTTCGATCGGCAGATCGCCACCCTGCCGGGATGGGACGAGATCGATGCCGCGTTCGCCATGGACATCTTAACCGAAGCGGGCCGGTTCAGCGCCGATGTCCTCGCGCCGCTCAATCTCTCCGGCGACCGCGAGGGTGCGGCAATCGCGGACGGCGTGGTGACCACTCCTGCCGGGTTTCCCGGGGCCTATCGTGATTTCGTCGCCGGTGGCTGGGGCGGGCTGTCCGGGGCCGTTGAATTTGGCGGGCAGGGGCTGCCGCGCGTGCTGCAGATATTGCTCGACGAGATGGTGTCGAGCGCCAATCTGTCCTTCGGCCTGTTCCCCGGCCTGACGCGCGGCGCAGCGGAGGCCCTCGCGCATCATGGCAGCGAGGAACTGAAGGCAGCATGGCTGCCGGGCCTCATCAGCGGCGAGACTTGCGGCGCGATGGCGCTGACGGAGGCGTCGGCGGGCACCGATCTGGGCTTGCTGCGCACTCGCGCCGAACCTGCGGATGATGGTAGTTACCGCGTGACCGGGACAAAGATTTTCATCTCCTCTGGCGATCAGGATTTCGGCAACAACATCGCCCATCTGGTCCTCGCCCGCCTGCCCGATGCGCCGCCGGGAGTGAAGGGGATCAGCCTGTTCCTCGTGCCCAAGCTGCTTGCGGACGGCGCGCGCAACGCGATGTCGGTGGGATCGCTGGAGCATAAGATGGGCATTCACGCGCAGCCGACCTGCGTCATGAACTATGATGGCGCCACCGGTTGGATCGTGGGTGAGCAGGGGCGCGGCCTCAATGCCATGTTCACGATGATGAACGCCGAGCGGCTGTTCGTGGGCATACAGGGGCTGGGCGTGGCAGAGGCCGCGCAGCAGAAGGCGGCGGCCTATGCGCGCGAACGCCTGCAGGGCCGTTCCGCCGATGGCCTGCGCGCGCAGGTGCCCATCATCGAACATGCCGATGTGCGCCGCATGCTGCTGCAGGGACGTGCCTTCATCGGTGCCGGGCGGGCGCTGGCGATCTGGACGGCGATGCAGATGGACCTGGCCGACCGCCACCCCGATCCCGCCGCGCGGGCCGAGGCCGCAGCGCTGGTCGCGTTGCTGACCCCGGTGGTGAAGGCCGCCTATACCGATATGGGCTTCGAGACCGCGGTCGTGTCGCAGCAGGTGCTCGGCGGCCATGGCTATATCCACGAATGGGGCATGGAGCAGTATGTTCGCGACGCCCGGATCACGCAGATCTACGAAGGTACCAATGGCGTACAAGCGATGGATTTGGTCGGCCGCAAGCTGCCCATGGAGGATGGTCGCCTGGCCCATCGTTTCTTCGCGGTGATCGCAGGTGATCTGGAGCGTGCAGGCCAGTCGTTGCTCAGTGACGCGGTGGCTGACGCTCTGGCTCGGCTGGAGCGCGTGACCGACCTGCTGGTCGCGCGACAGAAGGACGTGGATCGGCTCGGATCGGCTGCAACCGACTATCTGCGCCTGTTCGCGCTGGTCTCCTTCGGCTGGATGTGGGTGCGCATGGTTGCGGCGGCACAGGGACGCGACGATGACCTGGCGGTTCGCAAGCGTCATGTCGCGCGTTTCTTTGCGAACCATATGTTGCCCCAGGCAGCGGCGCTGGCCAAGTCTGTCGAAGCCGGGCCGGACGCGATCATGGCGATGGATGCGGACCTGTTCTGAAGAACGGGCCGGGAGAGGAAAAGATGATGACCAACCACCAGCAGTTCTACCGGGAGCGCCTGAAATCCGCGGCGGAGGCGGCTGCGCTCATCCCGTCGGGCGCGAAAGTGACGATGCCCATCGCCGCAGGGCAGCCGCCCGCCATCCTCGCCGCGCTGGCCGACCGTGCGCGCGCCGGGGCCATCGAGGATGTGCGCTTCTATTATCTGCTGTGCACGGGCATCGCGGGCGGCAACGTGTTCGACTTCGACCTGCGCGACCGGCTGATCCCCATGAGCTATTTCCATAGCGGGGTCGAGCGCGTGCTCGACCATCGCCGAGCCTCCGAAGGATTGCCCTTGGTCGACTTGGTGCCCTGCCATTTCAGTCAGGCGCCGCGCTCCATGGTCGAGCATGTCGGCGTGGACACGCTGATCGCGACCGTCTCGCCCATGGATGCGGACGGCAATTTCAGCCTTGGCGTCAGCACCGACTATTCGCTCGCCGTGGCGCGCAAGCCGGGCGTCCGCCTGATCCTGGAGGTCAACCCCCGCATGCCCTATGTGCGCGGCAACTGCATGATCCCGGTATCGGACGTGACCGCTCTGGTCGAGCATGAGGTCGGCCTGCCGATCCTGCCCCCCGCACCGCGTACCGCCGTGGACGATGCCATCGGCGCGATCATTGCGGGGCTGGTCGAAGATGGCGATTGCCTGCAAATGGGCATAGGCGCGCTGCCGGACGCTGTATGCGCGGGTCTTTCGGGTCATCATCGCCTCGGCATCCATACCGAGATGATGACGCCGGGCCTCGCGGCGCTCGTAAAATCCGGCGTGGTCGACAACAGCGCCAAGCAGACGCATGCCGGCACGACGATCTTCACCTTCGCGCTGGGGGATCAACCGCTTTACGACTTTCTGGATCATAATCCGGCGGTCGAGGCCTATCCCGTGGATTATGTGAACAACCCGTTCGTGATCGCGCAGAATGACCGCGTCGTGTCGGTCAATGCGACCGTCCAGATCGACCTCGGCGGGGCGTGCAACTCGGAATATATGAACGGTCGGCAGTTCAGCGCCGCGGGCGGCCAGGTCGACTTCGTGCGCGGCGCCTATGCCTCGCGCGGGGGGCGGTCGATCATCGCCTGCCACTCGACCGCGGCGAAGGGCACGATCTCGCGCATCGTGCCGCAATTGAGCGGGCCAGTGACGACGCCGCGCAATGACACGCATATCGTCGTGACCGAATATGGCTGGACCTGCCTGAAGGGTAAAAGCCTTGCCGAGCGGGCACGCGCGCTGATCGCCATCGCTCATCCGGATTTTCGAGAGGAACTGGACAAGTCGGCGTTCGAGGCGGGCCTCTACGGCAAATGACAGAAAGCCGGTGCTTCAGCCGGTTCCTAGGACGACCGCTTTGGCTATCGGATATTCGCAGCCTTCGCGGCCAGGTTGATCGCGGCGCGGGCTGCCGTATCGCTGACGCCACGCGCCATGACTTCCCATGTTTCGGCCGAGCGTTCGTGCATCGCTTTGCGGTTGGGAAGTGGCGTGTTGGCCGCAGCGTCACGCTGAGCCTGAGCGTTGGCGAGATAGGTTTCGATCAAAGACATCAAAGGCCCTTACAGCTTGCGGGGCTGAAAAGCCAGCAGCGTGCCATGACAAGCGCAAAGCCTGCAAAACCGGCCCAAGATTACGGCATGGAACGCGCTGGGCCCCCATAAGCCGAGTGGCCCATTTTGTCCGCTATTCAGCGAACAATGCGGTCCACATAAAAGCGGGAGCGGTGCCGCAACACCGCTCCCCATCAGGTATGACTGATCAGCACTTGCCCGACCGCTCGACCTCGCGGCCCAGCAGGGCGCCAGCGCCGGCGCCCAGAACGGTTCCGGTCGTGCGCTCGCCCCGGGTATCGACCGCACGGCCGAGCAGGGCGCCCGCCACACCGCCAAGCAACAGGCCAGTGGTCCCGCCCGAACGGCAATTGCTGCGATTGGAATAGCGACGGTCGTCATAGGCGCGACGGTCGTTATACTGTCCGCGATAGTCGTTGCCGCGGTAGCCGCTGCGCTCATACTGGCTCCAGCCACGGCCACGGTCATGATCGCGTGCCTGCGCGGCAATCGGCGCCGTCAATGTTGCGGCGACCAGGGCGATGCTCAGGATTGTCTTCTTCATGGTCCAGTTCCCTCTTCGATTTCGTGAGGGGAATATGCACTGATTCGTGTGGCGGAAAACTGAACCTGCCGTGCAGCCGATGTTCACCTTGCTATCCGCTTTCCGGCGGGCGTAACAGGGCAGTTGTCACTGGTCTAACCTGCAAGAGCTTCCAGCAGGCCGTGAAGCCTGACCTGCCGTTCGTCGGGCTGAACCCCTTCCACCAGCAGATACCGTCCGTCCTTTTCATCCAGACCAGCTTTTTGAGTATCGGCATCGAATTCGGGTCGCGGGGTGATCGCAATCGCCGCGGGTCCGGCATCGATCCGCGCGATCCCGATCCTGCGGGCAAGGATGCCGATGCGGCTGTTGGCGAGCATCAGGGCAGCCGGGGTAGGAAGCGGTCCGAAGCGGTCGATCATCTCCTCCTCCAGCACATCTAGGGCGTCGTCGTCCTGCGCCCGCGCCAGGCGTACATAGAGGCTGATCCGTATATCGACTTCGGGAATCCAGTCCTGCGGGAGCGCGCCCCAGGCACCGACGCGCAGGTCCGGCGTCCAACGCTCGACCGTCTCCCCGCGCGCGCGGCGAAGGGCCATGCCCAGCATGTGCTGATAGAGGTCGGTGCCGATCAGCTTCATATGGCCCGCCTGCGTTTCACCCAGCAGATCGCCAGCGCCCCGCATGTCGAGGTCGCGCGCGCTGATCTCGAACCCCGCTCCCAGCCGGTCGAAAGCGGCGAGCGTGCGCAGCCGCTTGAGCGTCCGGTCGGCGACCGACTTCTCGTCATCGGTCAGGAGCAGGACCTGCCCGCGCCGGTTGCCGCGTCCGACGCGGCCCCGCAACTGGTGGAGCTGGGCAAGGCCGAAGCGATCCGCGCGCCACACGATCATCGTATTGGCACGCGGCACGTCGAGGCCCGCCTCGATGATGTTGGTGGCGAGCAGGATGTCGCCTTGTCCGTCCGCGAAACCGACCATGGCCTCGTCGATATCGGCGACCGCCATCTTGCCATGTGCCTGAACGACGACAAGGTCGGGGACGACACGGCCCAGCCGCTCGGCCAGTTTCGCCATGTCCTCGATACGGGGCACGACGACGAAACTCTGCCCGCCGCGCGTCTTTTCGCGCAGCAGCGCCGTTCGGACCCGCGCGTCGTCATAGGTGTCGAGGCTGGTGCGTATCGGCTGACGCCGTGCGGGCGGGGTGGCGATCACGGAAATCTTCTGGAGGCCGACCAGCGCCATTTGCAGCGTCCGCGGTATGGGCGTGGCGCTGAGCGAGAGGAGGTGGATGTCGCCCGCGCCGCGCAGCTTCGCCTTGTCGGACGCGCCGAAGCGCTGCTCCTCGTCGATGATGACGAGGGCGAGATTCTTGTAGCGCACATCCTTGGCCATGACTGCGCCGGTGCCGATGACGATGCGGATCGACCCGTCGGCCAGACCGGCCTTCACGGACTTCTTCTCCGCAGGCGTCGACAGGCGCGAAAGGCCCGCGACGGCGATGTCGGACGCGGCGAAGCGTTTGGCGAAGGTGTCGAGATGCTGGCGCACAAGCACGGTGGTCGGCGCGGCCACGATCACCTGATATCCGGCCAGCGCCGCCAGGGCGGCGGCCCGCAGCGCGACCTCCGTCTTGCCATAGCCGACGTCGCCGATGACGAGGCGGTCCATCGGGCGGCCGGATGCCAGATCGTCGCGAACGGCGGAGATGGCGCGGGCCTGATCGGCGGTTTCGTTGAAGGCAAAGCCGCCAGCGAACCGTTCATAGGCGCCTGCATCCGGTTCGATGACGGCGGCGGTCAGCTTGTCCCGTGCGTCGGCGAGTTTCGCCAGACCCTCGGCGCTGGTCCTGATGGCGGCGTCGATGTCCGCGCGACGCTTCGTCCAGCTGCTTCCGTCCAGCTTGTCGAGGGTGACCGCGTCCGCATCGGCGCCATAGCGCCAGATGCGGTCGGCCGCATTGACCGGCACGAGCCTGCGCGCCCCGCCCGCATATTCCAGCGCGATCATTTCCTCGTCTTCGGTACCGGGGGCGGGTTCCAGTCCGGCGATGAGGCCGACGCCGTGATCTTCATGCACGACGACGTCGCCGGTCCTGATGTCGCTGCCCGCATCGAGCAGGGGATTGAGCGCGGAGGGACCGTCATCCTGGAGCATCGCACGGCTGCCCAGCAGGTCGGCGGCCGCGACGAGGGCCAGTTTGTCCGAAACGAAACCGGCGGGCACCGGCGCGACGAGCGTCGCCACGGCGGACGGGGGCAGGGCGAGCGCCGCCGACCAGCCGTCGACCCTCTCCAGTTCGACCTTGAGCCGTTTCGCCACGCGCGGACCAAGGAAGCGCAGGTCCCGCATGCTGCCCGCGAGGATCAGCGGCTTGCCGACATCCCGCTGTGCGGCTGCGAATTTGGCGAAGGCCTGGAGGGGCGCGCTTGTTTCGGCGAAGCGGGGCACCGCGTCACACGCCTGCCCCTCGCCGATGGCGGAGCGGCTTTTCAGCGCCTTTTGCCAGTCGACGTCCGCCACGGCGTCTAGGGGGCCCGCCGCGCGCTTGGCCGCATCGGCGGCGAGCATAAGGAACCGCAGGCGGCGCTTGTCGGCCTGCGCCGAGAAACCGACATGCGCGGCGGGGATATGGTCCAGCAGGTTGGTGGCGGGATCGGCGGCAGGCTCCGACGCCCGGCCGATCTCTAGCCGTTCGAGCGTATCGACCGACCGCTGCGACACCGGATCGTAGGACCGCAGGCCGACGATCCTGCCGTCCGCAATCTCTATCCGCGCGGGGAGGCCAGCGTCGGCCGGGAAAATGTCGATGACATCCCCGCGCACCGCGACTTCGCCCGGCTCATCGACCCGGTCATCGGCGATATAGCCGATCTCCAGCAATTCCGCCTCCAGCCGAACCATATCGAGTATGTCCCCGTCCTGCAGGCAGGGCGGGGCCAGATCGAAGGCGGCCGGTGGCGGATAGCGGCGGGCCGCCGCTTCCCCACTGAAGATGCAGGCGAGGGGCGGCCGGTTCTGCCCGGCTTGCAGCATCCGCAGCTGTCGCAACGCCGCGATCCGGCGGCCGATATTGGCCGGGGATGCCGGTGCGCGGTCGCCGGGCAGCGCGTCGCTGGAGGGCAGGAATATGACCGGGTGTTGCGGCACCATCGCGGCCAGCGCGGCAGCCAGGCTCTCTGCCTGCTGGTCATCGTCGCAGACGAAGGCGACGTCGTTAGCGGTCAGTTGTTCGGCGAGGATGGCAGCCTGCCCTGCAAGGTTGGCCATCATGCGCCAGCCATGGCGACGGGTGCGATCCAACCGGCTTCTTCATTCATGCTCTTGCCCGATCCTATGCCTTGCTTGCAGCTCTGGCTCGGGGAAACGCGGTGCGGAGGCGATAGGGCGCAACGACCGGAGACGACTGATCCTGATCAGCACGATTGTCCTGGAAGCGCCTTCATCCGCCTGTTCGATTGGACGACCGGCTTGCTGAGATAGGGCGATCCTCTCAGGCAAAAACGCCAGTGCACATCGGTGGCCACACGGATTCCGATGCGCGGCGTCGCCGCTATATCTTGCTGGTCAAAATGGGCGTGCAGCGTGAATGGTGCCTGGTCCAGCGGGAGGCCATTATGGGCTCCGTCGATGCCCAGCGCCTGGCATAACCGTCCGGGACCGGCGCAAAGCAGACGGTCGGAGAGGCCGCCGCGCCGCGAGCGTATCCGGTCCAGACCCGATTTCGGCTCGATTGCGCGGATCAGGACGGCCGCGCCATCTCCGCATGTGAAGTTCACGCACCAGTGCAAGCCATAGATGCGATAGACATAAGCCCTGCCGGGCGGACCGAACATGACCGTGTTGCGCGGGGTCGGACCGCGAAAGCTATGGCTCGCCGGGTCCTGCGCATCATAGGCCTCCGTTTCCACTATCGTCCCGCCGACCCCGTTCACGAGCAGCGTCACTCCGATCAGTTCTCGGGCGACCACGTCCACATCCCGTGCGAAGAAGGTCTCCGGGATCACTTCGCCGGGGAATCCTGTGGCCGACAGCATTCACATGTCGGCGCGGCCGCGCGTTTGTGCCTGGCCGCCTCGATACGCCGCGCTTTGCGATTGAGGAAGGGCGCGGGGGCGTTGGCTGCGTCCGATTCCGAGCGGGATGAGGGCTGGTCCATAGGCTGCGTATCGCACGGGACGAACCAAGGTTCCGGTGCTGCGGTCGAGCAGTGTCGTCGACGTTCGCATTGGTGTTGCGCCGACGCCGAAATAGGATATCATTCGTCCAAAGGCCTAAAGGCCGGGAGAGGATTGAAAGATGACCCAGTTGGACCTGCTCGGGAATCGCGCGTGCATGGCTGCATCGTGGATCGGCCTTGCCTATATTCTGTATTGGCATCTGATAGGGTGAGGCTCGCGCGTCCTTATTTCAGCCCGCCACCTACCGCTCGATAAATCTCGACGCTGTTCGTTTCGCGGATCAGGCGGGTCGCCACCAATCCCTGCTGCGCGGTATAATAGCTCCGCTGCGAGTCCAGCGTCCCGAGAAAACCGTCTATTCCCGTCCTGAAGCGCGCTTCGGACAAGCGATAGGCGCCCAACGCATTGTCCTTGAGGGAGGTTTGCGCATCCAGTTGGGCGTCGATGGTGCCGCGCCGGGCGAGCGCATCGGCGACTTCCCGGAACGCCGTCTGCACCGTCTTTTCATATTGTGCGACCATCGCGTCGCGGGTCGCCTTGGCATAGCGCAGGTTGCCCGCATTCTTGCCGAAGTCGAAAATGGGCAGCGCCGCAGTCGGTGCGGCCGACCATGTCTCGCTGCCGCTCTTGAACAGGTTCGACAGGCCGAGGCTGATCGTGCCGAGTGACGCGGTGAGCGAGATATTGGGGAAAAAGGCCGCGCGCGCCGCGCCGATATTGGCATTGGCGGCAAGAAGCTGATGCTCGGCCGAGGCGATGTCCGCACGGCGCAGCAGGACCGTAGATGGGAGGTCGCCGGGGAGCCGGTCGATGGTGACCCCTTTTTCCGACAATGCGCCGGGCAGCAGGGCCGCCTCCACCGTCGTCCCGACCAGCATGTTCAGGGCATTCTGGTCCTGCGCGACCTGGGTGGTCAGCCGGGCGATATCCGACCGGGCCTGATCATGGGTGGTGTGCGCCTGCCGCACGTCCAGTTCCGATGCGACACCCGCCTTGAAGCGAGCGGTGGTGAGGTCGAGCGTCTGGCGAAAGGCGCCCTCCGTATCGCGGGCAAGGGCGAGCAGCTCCTGATCCGATGCCATGGTGAGCCAGGCCGTAGCCACTTCCGCCACCAGCGCCGATTGCGCGGCGTTGCGATTTTCCTGCGCGGCAAAGAACTGTTCCTGCGCGGCCTGCGTCAGATTGCGGACGCGGCCGAACAGGTCGATCTCCCAGGCGGAGATGCCGACGGATGCGCTGTAGATATCGGTACGGATGCTGCCGCTGGCGCCACCAATGCCCGCGCCCGCCGCCGCGACGCCCAGCGGCGTCTTCTGATAGGTGGCGCCCCCATTGGCGCCCACGCCGGGGAGAATGTCCGCCCGCTGCACGCGATATTGCGCCCGAGCCTGTTCGACATTGGCCAGTGCCAGCCGCAGGTCGCGATTATTGGCGAGGGAAAGGCGGATGATTTCCCGCAGGCGCGGTTCCGTGAAGAAATCCGACCATGCCATATCGGCGAAGGCGGCCGCCTCGCCCGCCGTGGCCGTGGCGGGATAGGCCGGTCCCTTTGGCGTTTCCGCAGGGACGGGCAGGGCGGGGCGGGCATAGCGCGGGGCCATGTTGCATCCCGCCAGGGCGAGGGTTGCTGACAGCAGCAGGGCTTTTTTCAAGGATGTCACGGGGTCAGGCCTCCTGCGGCCGTGCGCCATGGGTCGGCGCGGTTTTGTCGGTCGTCGCCTGGTCCTGCCGGAACAGGCGCTTCACGACGAAGAAGAAGAGAGGGACGAAGAAGATCGCCAGCACGGTCGCGGACAGCATGCCGCCGACCACGGCCCAGCCGATCGCGTTCTGGCCGCCCGCACCTGCGCCCGACGAGAGGGCAAGGGGCAGCACGCCGAACACGAAGGCAAAGCTGGTCATCAGGATCGGGCGCAGGCGCAGCTTGGCGGCCTCCAGCGCGGCATGCGCGGCATCCATGCCCTCGCGCATCTTTTCCTCGGCGAACTCCACGATCAGGATCGCATTCTTGGCCGACACGCCGATGGTCGTGATGAGGCCGACCTGCAGGTAGATGTCGTTGTTGATGCCGACCAGCGTCGCGGCGATCACCGTGCCCAGCACGCCCAGCGGCACGACCAGCAGCACCGCGATGGGCACCGACCAGCTTTCGTACAATGCGGCAAGGCACAGGAACACGATCAGCAGCGATAGCGCATAGAGCGCGGGCGCCTGACCGCCGGACAGCGCTTCCTCATAGGAGATGCCGGTCCATTCATAGCCGATGCCCGGCGGCAATTTGGCGGCCAGTTCCTCCATCGCGGCCATGGCGGTCCCCGTGCTCACACCGGGAGCAGGGGCACCCGCTATCTGCGCGGAGGAGACGCCATTGTACCGCTCCAGCCGGGCGGGACCATAGCCCCATTGCGTGGTCGCAAAGGCGGAGAAGGGGGCCATGGTGCCCGACGTTCCGCGGACGAAGAAATTGCCCAGCGACTCAGGGGTGGTGCGGAAATCCGCATCGGCCTGCACATAGACGCGCTTGACCCGTCCCCGGTCGATGAAGTCGTTGATGTAGCTGCCGCCAAAAGCCGTGGCGATGGTGCTGTTGATGTCCGCTTGTGCGAGGCCGATGGCACCGGCCGCCGCCTGATCGACGTCGAGTTTCAGTTGCGGCGTATCCTCGATGCCATTGGGCCGGACCTGCGCCAGCCGCTTGTCCTGCGCGGCCATGCCGAGCAACTGGTTGCGCGCGGCGATCAGCGCGTCATGGCCCAGATTGCCATTGTCCTTGAGCTGGAAATCGAAGCCGCTTGCATTGCCCAGTTCGGATACGGCGGGCGGGGCGAAGGCGATGACCTGTCCGGCGTTCAAGCTCTTGAAATATGCGTTGGCTCGGCCGGCGACGGCCCCGACCTTGGCATTGGCGCCGCTACGCTCGTCCCATGGCCGCAGCTTGATGAACAGGATCGCGACGTTCTGGCTCTGTCCTACGAAACCGAATCCGCTGATGCTGAAGACGGATTCCACATTCGCCTTCTCATCCTTCAGATAATAGTCGCGGACCCTCGACACCGTGCGTTCGGTCTCCTCCATCGTCGTGCCGGGAGGCATGGCGACCTGGGAGAAGAGCACGCCTTGATCCTCATCGGGCAGGAAGCCGCCGGGCAGGCGCATGAACAGGAAGCCCATGCCGAGCAGGATCAGCGCATAGACGGCGAGCGAGCGTTTCCAGTTGCGCTCGACCCTTTTCAGGCCATTGCCATAGCTGTTCACGCCGCGGTCGAAAGTGCGGTTGAACCAGCCGAAGAAACCCTTGCTCTCGCCATGCCCCTCCCGCGCGGGCTTCAGGATGGTTGCGCACAGGGCGGGCGTCAGGATGAGTGCGACCAGCACCGACAGCACCATGGATGAGACGATGGTGATCGAGAATTGCCGGAAGATCACGCCCGTCGAGCCGCCGAAAAAGGCCATGGGCAGGAACACCGCCGACAGGACGAGGCCGATGCCGATCAACGCGCCGCTGATTTCCTCCATCGACTTGCGCGCCGCTTCCTTGGGGCTGAGGCCCTCCTCCTGGATCAGGCGCTCGACATTCTCCACCACGACGATGGCGTCATCGACCAGCAGGCCGATGGCCAGCACCATCCCGAACAGGGTCAGCGTGTTGATGGTGAAGCCCGCCAGCAACAACACCGCGAAGGAGCCCAACAGCACAACGGGCACGGCAATGGTCGGGATCAGCGTTGCGCGCCAGTTCTGGAGGAACAGGAACATCACCACGAAGACGAGGATGATCGCCTCGAACAGCGTATGGACGACCTGCTCGACCGAGAGGCGGACGAAGGTGCTGTTGTCGATGGGAAAATCGACCTTCACATCAGCGGGGAATTGTTTCGATAGTTCCGCGACCTTGGCCTTCACCGCGTCCACCGTTTCCAGCGCGTTGGCACCAGGGGCGAGCTTGATGCCGAGACCGGCCGCCTGCTTGCCGTTGAAGCGCGCGAAGAAGCTGTAATTGTCCGCGCCGATTTCCACCCGCGCGATGTCCGACAGGTGGACGACCGCGCCGTCACTGGCAGATCGCAGGATGATGTTGCGAAATTCCTCGGGCGTTTTGAGACGTGACTGGGCCGTGACGGTAGCGTTGAGCGCTTGCCCCTTCATCGCGGGAAGGCTGCCGATCTGACCTGCCGAAACCTGCGCGTTCTGGGCGGTCAGGGCCGCCGTCACATCGGCGACGGTCAGCTTCAGATTGGCCATCGCATAGGGGTCCAGCCAGATGCGCATGGCATAGGGTGCGCCGATCAACTGCGTGTCGCCGACGCCGGTGATGCGGCTCACCGGGTCCTGAATGCTGGAGGCGGCCATGTCGCCAAGGTCGATCTGGTCGTGCTCGCCATTTTCCGAATAGAGGGCGATGACCATCAGAAAGTCCGTGGTGGCCTTGGCCACGCGTACGCCCGCGCGCTGTACCTCCTGAGGGAGGAGCGGCGTCGCTTGCGCCAGCTTGTTCTGGACCTGCACCTGCGCGATGTCGGGGTCGGTGCCCTGTTCGAACGTCAGCGTGACGGTCAGATTGCCCGCCGCGTCGCTGTTCGACGAGAAATAGCGTAGATTGTCGATACCCTTGAGCTGCTGCTCGATTACCTGCGTTGTGGTGTTCTCCAGCGTCTGCGCGTCGGCACCGGGATACAGGGTGCTGATGGTCACGGCGGGCGCGGCGATCGGCGGGAACTGCGCGATGGGAAGGCTGCGCAGCGCCAGCACACCGGCCAGCATGATGATGACGGCGATGACCCATGCGAAAATGGGACGGTCGATGAAATAGCGCGAAAGCATGATTAGCGCCCCTTTGCCGCGGCGGCGATCTGCTGCGGCGCGGCGGGCTGCACCGTCGCGCCGGGCGACAGGCCCATCAGTCCTTCGACGATCAGGCGATCGCCTGGCTTCAGGCCGCCGGTCACGATCCACTTGTCGCCCACGGGCCGATCCGCCGTGACGTTACGCTGTTCGACCTTGTTCTGCGCGTTGACGACCAGCGCCGTTGCCCGCCCGCGCGGATCGCGGGAGATGCCCTGCTGGGGCGCCAGGATCGCCTGCTGCCGGACACCCTCGACCAGTCGCGCGCGGACGTACATGCCGGGCAAGAGAAAGCCGTCGCTGTTCGGGAAGGTCGCGCGGAGAGTCACGGTGCCAGTGTCAGGATCGACGGCCACTTCCGAAAATTGCAGGCGGCCCTCGATCGGGTAGGTCTTGCCATTGGGGAGGATGAGCTGGACACGCGCGCTATCGCGTCCGCCGCCGCCGAGCCCGCCATCCTTCATCGCCGCCTTGAGATCGAGTATCTGGGCGGCGGACTGGGTGACGTCGACATAGACATTGTCGGTACGCAAGATCGTGGCCAGCGGGTCCGCCTGACCGGCCTGCACCAATGCGCCAGGCGTGTAGACCGATCGCCCGATACGACCGGAAATCGGCGCCCTTATGCGCGTGAAATCGAGATTGACCCGCGCAGATTCTACTGAGGATTGCTGCGCTGCAACATCGGCTCTTGCCTGCCGGGCGCTCGATTCGGCATTGTCCAGATCCTGCCTGCTGACGGCATTGATGCGGATAAGGCTACGATACCGCTCCGCCTGCAGGCGGGTTGCGTCGATGGCCGCCTGGGCCTTGCCCAGATTGCCGCGCGCCGTGCCCAGGCTGGCGCGATAGGGGGCGTCCTCGATTTCGTAGAGGACCTGTCCGGCCCTGACCATGCTGCCCTCCGCAAACAGGCGGCGGCGAATTATACCGCTGATTTGCGGGCGTACGTCCGAAATCTCGGCCGCAGTTATTCGGCCAGGCAGTTCGCTGGTGAGCGTGACGGGCTCTTGCTTCAACGTGACGATACCCACTTTCGGCGGTGCAGGAGGCGGTGCTTCCTGCGCCCCGCAACCTGCCAGCAAGGCTATGATTGCGAGGAAGGGCGTGCGTTGAATCGGGGCCATGTCAGATCACCACAGGATGTTAGCGACTGGAATGAACGTTCATTCCGCTTGCGCGTCTCTAGTGTCTGTGCGATGCCAAGGTCAAGAGGATTGGAGGGGTTGTTGAAGAAAGAGATTGCAGTGCAGCATGGAAATGCCGCGCAGGACCGCATCGTCGCTGCGGCGCGGCAGCTATTTGCCGAACGCGGTTTCCACCAGACCGCCATGGCGGACCTGGCCAAAGCAGCGCAGGTCAGCGTCGGGGCGATCTACCGATCCTATGCGAGCAAATCCGATATCATCCTGGCCATCATCGTCGCGGATTCCGAAGTGATGCTGGGCGATCTGCAGGGGGATGTGGACCGGGTCCGTAACGGCCAAGTAGCCATCAGGGCCGCCATCGAACAGATTTTCTTTCAGCGATTGTCGGACAAGGACGAGGGGCTGACGCACGAAATTCTGGCAGAGGGTCATCGGAACATCGAGGTCGCGAAGGCCATCTCGGGCTTCTGCGCCCAATACCGCGATCTCTTCGCCGAGCTGGCCAGACTGGCGCGGCCATCCATGACTGCTGACGAAGTCGAGGGCGCCGCCGAACTGTTGCTCGCCTGTCTGTTCGGCATCGGGCACCGTGCTTTCACCAGCCCGCGTCTGGACGAGATGAGCACGGCGAAGATCGCCACCAGCCTCATCATGAAGGCGCTTGGCGAATAGGTGTCTTCAGCGGGGAAGCGTATTACGCTCTGCCGGCTGCCCGACTGGCCCTGACCAGATCCGCCGATTGGCCAGAGGGCGCGGATGGTCGCGCGGCTTATGCGAGCCGCAGCCCTTCGACGCGCCTGGATCATGAAAATTTATCCGCGTCGCGATAGGTTCGCAGTATCGCGGTGCAATCTGCGAACCGATGGAGAAACATGATCCAATGAGTGGGATACTTCCGGGCGCCATCGGGCGGGAATTGGCAAAGGGATGGCCGACCGTCCTTGCGGCATCGCTGGCGATCGGTGTGGGCACGATGGGGATCGGCTTTTATTCCTTGGGATTGTTCGTGAAGCCGTTGCAGGAGGAGTTCGGCTGGAGCCGGGCGGCGGTGTCGGGCGCTGCCACCTTCCAGCAGTTCGGCATTTTCCTCTCCGCGCCACTGGTCGGGCGGCTGGCGGAGCGCATAGGAGGCCGGACGGTCGCGGTCGCCAGCTATATCCTCATGCCGCTCGCGCTTGTTCTGCTCGCCACGATCACGCCCTCGGTCACGACATGGTATGCGCTGTGGCTGGTCATATCGCTGGCCGGATGCGGCACGACACCTGCGCTGTGGGCCAGGGTCGTCTCGATGCGGTTCGATGCCGCGCGCGGGCTGGCTCTGGGCCTCATGCTGCTGGGCACGGGCGTCGCCGCGATATTGGCGCCAGCGCTGCTGGGGCCGGTCTTTGCCGCCTATGGCTGGCGCAACGCCCTGTTTGCGATGGCGGCAGTGACGCTGCTGATCGGGTTGCCGGTCAGCCTGATGACCCGGCAGGATATCGGCGGCGATGGCGCGCGGGCGATGACGGTACGCGGGCAGTTCGAAGCCAATCGCGCGACGATAACCCTGCTGGTCATCGCTGGCATGCTCGGCCTTATCGTCGCTGGCCTCATCATTCATCTGGTGCCGATGCTGATGGACCGGGGCGTGGATGCCGCGTCCGCGGCGAAGGTCGCGGCGACCATCGGCATCGCCGTCCTGTTCGCGCGGGTCGTCGTAGGCTATTTGTTCGACCGTTTCCACGCGCCCTATGTCGCGAGCATTTTCCTGCTGTCTCCAGTGGTTAGCTGTCTCCTTCTCTGGCGGGGCGGCCCGGTCATCCCCGCGGCCATGTGTCTCGGCCTCGCGGCGGGAGCGGAGGTGGACATGCTCGCCTATTTCACCAGCCGCTATGCCCGGTTGAGGAATTATAGCGCGACCTATGGCGTGGTGCTCGGCATATTCTCGCTGGGGGCCGGTTGCGGACCGATGCTGTTCGGCTGGTCGGTCGATATTTCGGGCAATTATGATGTCGTCCTGATCGCATCGACGCTCTTGCTGCTCGGCGTGGTCATCCTCATCGCCACATTGGGCCGCTACCGGCACGACGACCAGGAGGCAGGGGCGCCGCTTTCTTCATCGCCCAATAATTGATATAGACATATGACATTATGGCCTCCTATCCTGATGCGACCGGACAGGAGACAGCCATGCAGCCCGATACGCATTTCCATCGTGTGCCCCGCGAACAACTCGATCCGAAGATCCAGCCGCTATGGGATGCTTCGGCAAAGCTGCACGGCGACACGACCTTCTTCGAGGTGATGGGGAACGCTCCGGAAGCCACGGACTGGTACATGAACGACTTCTACAAGACGCTGTTTCAATCGGGCCGCATCGATCCCCGCATCGTGGAACTGGTGCGTCTTCGCTTGGCCAATGTCCATGGCTGCGCCTTCTGCAACCGCAGCGACCGGATCGCCGCGCTGGCCGCGGGCCTCTCCGATGCGGAGGTCGACGCGATCGGCGACTATGAGAACGGACCATATGACGAGCGGCAGATGGCCGCGCTGGCGCTGGCCGACGTCATGGTGCTCACCAACCCGATGGGCCATGTGTCGAAGGCGCTCTATGCGCGGCTGAAGGAAAGCTTCACCGACGCCGAACTGGTCGAACTGGGCATCATAATGGCGGTGCTGACGGGCATGGCAAAGTTCATCTTCGCCTATGATCTGGTTGAGAAGGAAGATTCCTGTCCGTTCACGCCCAAGGAGGCAGAGTGATGGTGGCGGTTCGCAGGCTATATGTGGACGGGCCTTTTGGCCAGATCCATCTGCGCGTCGCGGGTGCCCCGTCGGACCGGCCGGCGTTGCTCTGTTTCCACATGAGTCCGATGAGCGGGCGGATCTTTGCCAGGTTCATCGGCGAGATGGGCCGTGACCGGTTGGCTGTCGCGGTCGATACGCCCGGTTTCGGCATGTCGGACACACCGGCCGAGATGCCGGAGGTCGCCGATTATGCACGGGCGATGGCGGCGGTGATCGACGCACTGGAGATTGACGGGCCGGTCGACCTGATGGGCTATCACACAGGTTCGCTGATATCCTGCGATCTCGCCCGGTTTCGCCCGGCGCAGGTCCGCCGTATCGTCCTCGTTTCCGCTCCGCTTTTGACCGACGAGGAGCGGGCACAGATGCGCGACCTCTACAAGCGCACGGAACCCAGCCTCGACGGCGAGCATCTGATGAAACGCTGGCGCGGTTATGTGCACCATAATCTGGGGCGTGGGCTCGATCTGGAAGCGGTCGCGGACATGTTCCCCGATGGCCTTCTCGGCCGCAACAAGGCTTGGTGGGGGCATCGCGCGGCGTTCAACCATCAGCCCGACATGGGCCTGCCGGAGGTACGGCAGCCGATCATGATCATCAATCCCGGCGACGATCTTCAGCAGTTCACGCCGCGGGCAAAGGACCTGCTGGTCAACGGCCGCATCGTGGACCGTCCCGAATGGGGTCACGGCTTCCTGGATGCATCGACCAAGGATGCGGAGGCTCTGGTGCGGGGCTTTCTCGATAGCGCCGAACCGTTCGAGCATCTCTAGGCTGCGTCCTTGCCCAGCATCCATAAAGGGACCACATATTATGTCGCGGTCGATGCCGTGAACGAGAATGATATGGCGCTCTGGACTGCCGCTCCGGTCGCCATTACCGCAACCGGCCGCACGCGATGACTGGCTGCACAGAGAGGATGATCCATGGCGTTGGTGCCCGATACGCAAGCCGCCATGACCGCGACCACGGGAGAAAAACCCGGGCAGGCCGTGCATGCGCCCGAATTGCAGATGTTCGTCATGGCGCTGTTCTTCATCTTCGGCGGGATCACCAGCCTCAACGACGTCCTCATCCCGAAGCTGAAAGAGTTGTTCACCCTCAGCTATCTGCAGGCGATGCTGGTCCAGTCGGCCTTCTTCTTCGCCTATTTCGTCATTTCGATCCCCGGCGCGCTGATGGTGCGTCGGATCGGTTATATGCGCGGCGCAGTGGTAGGCCTGCTGACCATGACGGCGGGTTGCCTGCTGTTCGTCCCGGCGTCCGCCAGTGCGACCTTCGGCTTGTTCCTGTTCGCCCTGTTCGTGCTGGCGAGCGGGATCACCATCGTCCAGGTGGTCGCCAATCCGCTCATCTCCATCCTCGGCTCCCCGCAAACGG
Organism: Sphingobium sp.; assembly: GCA_040508315.1. GTDB lineage: Bacteria > Pseudomonadota > Alphaproteobacteria > Sphingomonadales > Sphingomonadaceae > Sphingobium. The sequence continues at coordinate 1,011 of JBEVNC010000220.1, read as the reverse complement.
CGCATAGCCGCCTGACCTTCGCGCAGGCGTTCAACTCGCTGGGCACGACGCTCTTTCCCTATTTCGGTTCGCTCGTCATCCTGGGCAGCCTCGCCACGGTGTCGTCGACCGATCTGTCCGGCGCGGCGCTCGATGCCTATCGTGTCGCGGAGACGCGGGTGGTGGTGCATGCCTATCTTGGCCTTGCCGCCGCCATCGCGCTCGTCGCCCTCGTCGTCTGGCTCAACCGTGGGCGGCTGCGGGAGGAGCGGCAGGCGAAGGTCTCGTTCATCGCGAGCCTGGGCCTGCTGCGGCAGCGTCGCTTCGCCTTCGGTATGCTCTCCCTGTTTCTCTACGTGGGTGCGGAGGTCGCCATCGGCTCGCTGATCGTCAGCTATTTGCGGCAGGACCATGTGTTGGGCCTCGACGAGCGCACGGCGGGCACGCTGATCCCGTTCTACTGGGGCGGCGCACTGGTCGGACGGTTCCTTGGTTCGGCCGTGCTGCGGATCATCGCGCCGGGCAAGGCGCTGGCCTTTTGCGCGGTGGGCGCGGTCGCCCTCATCCTGTTGTCGGCGGGCAGCGAGGGGATGCTTTCCGGGTACAGCCTGCTCGCCATCGGCCTGATGAACGCGATCATGTTCCCGACGATCTTCAGCCTTGCCAGCGAGGATCTGGGCTCGCGCGCTGCCGAGGGGTCGGGCCTCATCTGTGTCGCCATCGTCGGCGGCGCGGTCATCCCGCCGCTCACCGGACAACTTGCCGACATGAGTGGTAGCCTGGCCCTCGCGCTTGGCTTGCCGGCCCTTTGCTATGTGGTCATCGGGCTTTTCGGTCTCTGGGCCGCGCGGGCCAGATAGCCGGGCATCAGTGCGGGTGCCGGATAACCTGATCCAACCCGGCGGCGTGACGGTGCGATCTTGCGCGCCGAGCGCCTAGGGCGCGACACTGGTCATATGTTGCCGCAGATTGGGCAGGCCGCCTTTCGACTCCCTTAGGATTGCTCTATGGGGCCTCCCCGATGCCCCGCAA
>JBEVNC010000184.1:0-4184 GCA_040508315.1 Sphingobium sp. | reverse complement strand
CATATCCATCAACAACGTGATCATTCGCATTTTCATCTATCGCGAAGTAGTCATGAGTGTATGGGTCGGAAATCACCATGCATATTCCAAGACTTTCCAACTTTAAAAGCGACTGTTTTATTGCATTTATCGGGAAGTAAACACCATATTCGCTCGCAAGTGTGGAGCGAAGTCCATCATAGTCAGTCTGTTTTAAGAATATTGATGAACGGTTGTGCCGAACATGCAAGGCAACCGCGGCAGCTATGTATTCCGCAATCTCAGTCATCTGACGCCCCCCAGCCCCTCCACAAACCGCTGAAACAGATAGAAACTGTCCTGCGGTCCCGGCGACGCCTCCGGGTGATACTGCACCCCGAAAGCCTTCTTGTCGGTGAAGGCGATGCCGCAGTTCGATCCGTCGAACAGCGACACATGCGTCTCCACCACATTGGCGGGCAGCGTCGCTGCATCCACTGCGAAGCCATGGTTCATGGAGGTGATCTCGACCACCCCGTCCTCCAGCCGCTTGACCGGATGGTTCGCGCCGCGATGCCCCTGATGCATCTTGCTCGTGCTCGCACCCGCCGCCAGCGCCAGCATCTGATGGCCAAGGCAGATGCCGAAGATCGGCATGTCCGCGTCGAGCAGCGCCTTGATGACCGGCACCGCATAGGCGCCCGTTGCCGCCGGATCGCCCGGCCCGTTGGAGAGGAACACGCCGGCGGGCTCGAGCGCCACGATCTGCTCCAGCGTCGCGGTCGCGGGCAGCACCGTCACCCGCGCGCCTGCATGTACCAGATTGCGGAAGATGTTATGCTTCGCGCCATAGTCGATGGCCACGACATGGGGGGCATCCGCGGCGCTTGCGCCCAGATGATAGCCGGCTCCGCGCGCCCACTGCCCATCGGACCATGGCCGCTCCGCGCCCGTGACCTCGATGGCGAGGTCCATGCCCTCCAGCCCCGGCCACGCCTGCGCCTTCGCGTGCAGCGCCGCAAGGTCGAACGCGCCTTCGGGATCATGGGCCAGCACCGCATTGGGCGCGCCCCGGTCGCGGATCAGACGGGTCAGCGCCCGCGTGTCCACGCCCGCCAGCCCGATGCGGCCATGCGCGGTCAGCCACTCGTCAAAAGGCCGGACGTTGCGGAAATTGCTCGGCGCGGTCACGTCCTGCCGGACGATGCAGCCCAGCGCGCGGGGCGTCTCCGCCTCCACATCGTCGGCATTGGTGCCGACATTGCCGATATGGGGGAAGGTAAAGTTGATGATCTGCCCCGCGAAACTCGGGTCGGTCATGATTTCCTGATAGCCGGTCATCGCGGTGTGGAAGCATAATTCGCCCACCGCTTCCCCGGTCGCGCCGAAACCGCGGCCGAAGACGACGCTGCCATCGGCAAGAACCAGTACGCCCGTCGCTCCCTTGGGCACGGCAGGGTATGTGGCGTCAGCCATGGCGCGTAAATCCTTCTACTTTTGCTTTATGGTAGCCGCGCCGGGGCACAGGCTAAACGGCCGGGTGACTAGGCCGGTCGGGCGAGCCGGTCAATCTATTAAAACGCCGCGATCCTCCCTATATGCGGCCCTTTCCACCATAGCATGACAGGGAGCCTGACGCCGCCATGATTCGCGACGACATCAAGGCCGCGCAGATCGCGGCGATGAAAGCCGGTGAAAAGGACAGGCTGGCCACCATCCGGCTGATTCTCGCCAAGCTGAAGGATCGCGACATCGAACTGCGCGTCGCCAGCAGCGTGCCGGACGACGATGTGATCGTTGTCGAAGTGCTCCAGAAAATGGTCAAGCAACGCCGCGAATCCATCACCATGTTCGAGCAGGGCGGACGCGCGGAACTGGCCGCCAAGGAAAAGGCGGAGATCGAGGTCGTCGAGAGTTTCCTGCCGCGCCAGATGTCCGAGGACGAGACGAAGGCGGCCATCGAGGCGATCAAGGCCGAACTCGGCGCGACATCGGTCAAGGACATGGGCAAGGTCATGGCGGAACTGAAAGGCCGCCATGGTCAGGTGCTTGACATGAGCAAGGCGAGCGGTCTGGTGAAGGCGGCGCTGGCGTGATTTCGTGCTTTGCGAATCGCCCGCGCAGACATAGTCTGATATAATCAGAGAATGTCTCTCTCGCCCCAGTTCCTCGATGAACTTCGCGCCCGGACGACGCTGTCGACGCTGATCGGCAAGAGCGTGAAGGTGCAGAAGGCTGGCCGCGAGTATAAGGCGTGCTGCCCGTTCCATAACGAGAAGACGCCCAGCTTCACAATCAACGACGAGAAGGGCTTCTACCACTGCTTCGGCTGCGGGGCGCATGGCGATGCGATTCGCTGGATGACGGACCAGCGCGGCCTCGGCTTCATGGATGCGGTGAAGGAACTGGCGGACAATGCCGGGCTGGTCCTTCCCGCGCCCGATCTGCAGGCCGCCCGCCGGGCGGAGGCGGCGAAGTCGCTGCACGATGTCATGGCGTCGGCGCAGGACTGGTTCGTCGCGCAGTTGAACGGCATCGAGGGCGCGGACGCGCGCGACTATCTGAACAAGCGCGGCTTCACCGCCGAGACGATCCAGCGTTTCGGTTTCGGCTATGCGCCGGATTCGCGCGGAAAACTCAAGGCCGCGCTCGCCGACTATGACGAGGCGATGCTGGTCGAGGCGGGCATGCTCATCCAGCCGGAAGCCGATGCGAATGGGGGCAGGCGCGAGAGCTATGATCGGTTCCGCGGCCGCCTGATGATCCCGATCCGCGACCAGCGCGGCCGGGTGATCGCGTTCGGCGGACGGATATTGGGCGCGGGCGAGCCGAAATATCTGAACAGCCCCGACACGCCGTTGTTCGACAAGGGCCGCACCCTCTACAATATCGACCGCGCCGCACCCATTGCCCGCAAGTCCGACCGAATGATCGTGGTCGAGGGCTATATGGATGCCATCGCCCTGTCTCAGGCAGGCTTCGAGGATGTCGTGGCCCCGCTCGGCACGGCACTGACCGAACAGCAGATCGAGCGGCTCTGGTCGATGGTGGAGGCGCCGGTGCTGTGCTTCGACGGCGACAGCGCGGGTCAGCGCGCCGCCGACCGTGCCATGCTGCGCGCCTTGCCGATGCTGCGCCCCGACCGCAGCCTCGCCATTGCGACGCTGCCGGTCGGCGTCGATCCCGATGACCTCATCAAGATGAAGGGCGCAGGCGCGTTCCAGATCGTGCTGGAGAGCGCCACGCCGCTGGCGGAACGCCTCTGGGCCCATGAGGTCGCACAGGGCGAGACCGATACGCCGGAGCGGCGCGCGGGCCTGAAAGCCCGGCTCAACGAGCGTGTCGCAGCCATCGCCGACCGCGACGTGCGCGAGCAATATTCGCGCATGCTTCAGGACAAGTTCTTCGAGAGCTATGGCTGGGGATGGCGCCGCTCGGAGGTCAACGCCATTCGGCGGGCTGTCATCGAAACGAAGTTGTCCGTTCTTGATAACCACTTCAAGATTGACCAGCGAATTAGATGGCAGATGTTTCGCGCTATCTTGCTCGGTGTCAGCCGTTATCCGCGAATGCTTTATGAGCATCGCGAACAACTTATGGCACTCGATTTTTCGAATCCCGAAGATAACGGGATCATAACAAAAGAAGCCGCCCGTTTTAATCGGTGGCGTGAGATTCTTGTCCAGGCGTCTTACGAACGTCCTGACCTTGAAGAAGATTTGATCGACGCCATATTGGCCGGATCGGACATCGGGATGCAGGCGCTCCGGGATCTCCAGACCGACCTCGCTTTCACGTTCTACTCGAAGTCCGGCGACCGGGAAACGGCGGAACGGGATCTGGTCGAGGTCATCCGGGCACTTCTTGTGGAACAGTATCTCTTCGCAAGGCTTGCAGCATTGAAGGCAGAATCCTATTCGGCCGCGATGGATGACGAGATGTATGAGCGTTGGTTGAACAAACAGCAGAGTCTGCTGATGGATAAACAGCGTAATGACGAACGGCTGATGGCATTGCGGGCCGATGCCGGAGATTTCATGCGGGCGGCGGCGTAAGGATAGATACGTAAATGGCGAGCAAGGCGAACAAGGCTGGTAGCGGAGACAATGGCGGCGAGGACGGCGATGACGCTCCCCTGCTCGACCTGAACGAGGCGTCGGTCAAGAAGCTGATCGCCAAGGCGAAAAAGCGTGGCTACATCACCGTCGACGAGTTGAACAACGCCC
>JBEVNC010000143.1:0-12606 GCA_040508315.1 Sphingobium sp. | reverse complement strand
GTGCGGGCATCGACCGATTTGGAAAAGACGGACTGGGCGTCGCCATTGCTGCCATTGTCGGTCAGCAGCCAGGTGGAGGCTGCCTGCGGGTCGAGATCCCACAGCAATGTCCGGCGGCGCGAAATGCGCGCCGATGCCCAGGCGAGATTGACCGCAAAGGTCGTCTTTCCCACGCCGCCCTTGAGCGAATAGACGGCGACGGTCGCGCTGCGCAGGCCGGAAGCCGCGTCTTTCTGCCCCTTGATCATGGGGCCGACGCTAACGGATCGCGGGCCATTGTCCAGCCTGTCAGGCGGACGGCGCCAGCCCGGCGAGCAGCGCGGCCAGGTCGCGCGCGTCATAGGGCTTCTTGGCGATGGGCACGCCGATGAACGGATCGGGCAGGTTCATCTCCTCGCCATAGCCGGTCGCGAACAGGAACGGTACGCCCCGCTCCAGCAGCGTCGCGGCGATGGGCAGGCTGGTCTCCTCGCCCAGATTGACGTCGAGGATCGCCAGCGTCGGTGTCTCGCGATCGATTTCCACTAGCGCCTGCGCGACGGTGGAGGCAACGGCGATACGCGTCGCGCCGAGGCTGCGGATCATGTCCTCCGCATCCATCGCGATGATGAGGCTGTCCTCCACCAGTAGCACGAGGCCTGCCAACGCCGTCGACCCGGCGACAGATGCCGGATGCAGGGTGGTGGCCGACTGTGACGCTTCGAGCAAAGGGTCGGCAAGGCTGACATGGCGCGCCGGGATGCGGAACCGGGCCTCAAGACCGCTGAGTTTATAGCGTATCTCCGCGTCGCCACCCAGATCATGGGGCACCGATTTGGTGATGATGGTCGTGCCGAAGCCCTCGCGCGTCGGGGCGCGGACCGCCGGTCCTCCGATCTCGCGCCAGTCGAGCAGTAGATCGCCGCTATCCTCCACCGTCCAGCGGACATGGAGCTGCCCGCTGTCCGACAGAGCGCCATATTTGGCGCTGTTGGTCATCATCTCGTGAATGACGAGGGCCAGCGTCGAGAAGGCGGTGGGGTTGAGCAGCACCTCCGGCCCATCCAGTTCCAGTCGTGCGGCGCGGCCCCCGATATAGGCGTCGGCCTCGGTCTGGATGAGTGGCCGCAGCAGTGCGGGCGCCCAATGGTCGCGAGTGATCTGGTCATGCGCACGGGCGAGCGCGTGCATGCGTCCCTCGAACATGGACAGGAAGGCCGACGATCCGCCCGATCCGTCGCGCGACTGGCGCGCGACGCCGCGAATGAGCGCGAGGATGTTGCGGACGCGGTGGTTGAGTTCGGCGATCAGCAATTCCTGACGCTCGGTCGCGCGGCGGCGATCCTCCTGCGCTTCCTCCGACAGGCGCAGCACCACCTGCACCAACGAGGCGCGCAGCGTCTCCGCCACGCGGATTTCCGCATCGGTGAAGGGGAGCGAGCGGCCGCGCACTTCCTGCACCCAGGCGTCGAAGCTAGCGCGGGGTGTCAGGCGGGCGCCATTGGGGCCGTAGGTGACGGGCTTATAGGGGTCGCCCCCCCAGGTGACCTGATGGATACGCTGCTGGCGGAACAGCATCACATAGTCGCGTGGACCCCGCGATATGGGGATGGCGAGCATGCCCGCCGCCGCATCCGCATGGGAGTCGGCCCCCGGCACCAGCGCGGAAAGCTGGCTCGTGGCGCAGATGCTGCTGCCTTCCATGGCGTTGAGGCGGCGCACGATCGGTTCGATGCGGTCATGGGGCGGGGTGTGCCCGCTCGTCGCCACCTGGTTGTTGAACCAGACCGCCACGCCGTCGCACGGCACCACTTCCCGAAGGGTGTCGGCGATCCAGTTGATGTCGCTCAGGATCGCCATGTCACCCGCCAGCGCCGCGAGCAGCCGGTCGCCCGCCGCGCGGGCGCGTGCGTCATAATCTGCAAGCGCCCGGTGTTCCCGACTCTCCAGCTTGAGCGCGAACATCTGACCCGACAGCTCCGCCATGGTGCGCTGCTCGAACGGCGGGCAGGAGGGGGCGTAATGGTGGCAGGCGAACAGGCCCCACAGCCGTCCATTCACGACGATGGAGACGGACAGCGACGCGCCCACGCCCATATTCTTGAGATATTCGATATGGATGGGCGACACCGACCGCAGCACCGACAGCGAGAGGTCGAGCGGCTCGTTCTTTTCGTTGAGGGCCGGGATGACCGGGACGGGTTCGGCGATAAGGTCGGCGATGACGCGAAAGGGCGTGCGGATATACAGGGCGCGCGCCTGCGCCGGAATGTCGGATGCCGGATAGTTGAGGCCCAGGAAGCTGCCCAGGCCCGGCCGCACCGATTCGGCCACCACCTCGCCCGCGCCATCGCGGCTGAAGCGATAGACCATCACCCGGTCGAAACCGCTCAGCGCCCGAATCTGCCGTGCGCCCTCGTCGAAGAATTTCGCCATCGTCTCGGTCGAATCGAGACGCGAGAGGAAGGCGCGGATCAGGTTGCCGGGGTCGACGCCGCGGCTCTCGACATGGGGTTCGGCCTCCAGCACCAGCACGCCGCCGGAGAAATGGATCGCGCAGTCGAACAGGCGCTCCGGATCGGCGAGCGACAGGGGAATGCAGAACATCCGCTCCACCGCGTTCGGCCCGCGCAGCATCATCATGCGGTTGCGGATCAGGTGGATCGCGCTGTCCGTCAGCAGCCGGTCGGCGGTCAGGCCGATGGCGTCGTCGGCCTGAATCCCCAGAAACTCGGACAGATTGGCGGAGACACGGGCCACCGTCCAGTCGGCGGTAAAGGCGATCAGGATACCGAAAGGCTGGATCGCGCCCAGCTGGTGGATCGGCTCCCGGTCGCAATTGGTGAGGTCCACCTGCCCATGAGTGGGCGGCAGGCTCACGCGGCGAGCCTTTGTTCTCCCGCCGTACGGAACAGGTCGAATATGCGGTTTGCTGCCTCGCCCGCGCGCGCGATATCGTGGGCGCTGGTCAGGTGCGTATCCAGGCTGTCCAGAAACGCACGCCACAGGGCGATTTGCGCAGGTGCGCCAAGATAGGCGGCGGGCAGGTCCGGCCCCACACGCCGGGCGAGCAATCCCCCGCCCATGCGCGATCCCTCCATGACATAGGTGACGCCGCACACCGTCGCGATGTCGCCGGGCATGTCGAGAGGGGTTATCGGGGGCGGACTGTCGCCCAATGCGGCAAGGTCGGCAAGCAGCGCGGGCGAACGCCTGACGCGCGACCAGCCCGCCATGTCCGCCGGCTGGTGCTGGTCCAGCCAGGCCTCGACAGCGGGGGCAATATTGGCATGGGCGCGCAGGAAGCCGAGATAGGAATCCCGGTCCCCCAGATGAAATCCGCCAAAGGCCTCATCGACGACCGCATGGGAGTTACGTGTGGCTTGGCGCAGCGCATCGCGCGGGCCGCCATGAGTGGACGATGAAAGCGACAGGCATAATTCCTTTAATCTGCCACTAAACTAGCCTGCCCCCTCATCTCGGCACAACTGGAATTATGGGCGATCAACAGTTTGAAACCATTCGATTATGGGTTTCGTCAGTTCTTCTTGCCCGCTTCGGCCTTACTCGGCGTGCCGCGTCCGACATCCTCGCGCGGCTTGCCCTTGGTCGTCCGCTGCGCGGCGGCCGACGCGCCGGACAGCACTGGCCCGCAGGACGCGGATTTGGCGTCGCCCACATCGACGAAGGCGAGGATCGCGCCCAATGGCGTCGCGACCAGACCAAGGGCAGCGCCGGTGCCGGCGCGTGCGAGCAGGTCGGGGCTGATGACGTTGAGTGCAGGCTGCGCGAAGTAGCCGCCCAGGCCAACCGGCGACTGACCGGCGAACAGGCTGAACTTCTTGCTGTCGGCGCGCACCAGCAGGTCCACCGACTCATCCTTGAAGCTGAAGCCGCCGCGCCCGACGATGACGTTCTTGGCGGTGTCGATCAGGATCGGGTCGGCCGCCGCGACGCCATCGCGCACGGTAAAGGCGATGAGGCCGCAGTTGATCTGCACCGGGTCCTTGAGCTTGTCCTCGAACATCTTCTGCACGAACAGGCCGATGTCGATCTCCGACAACTGGATGTTGCGCGCCCACATGGTCCCCTTGGGAATGACGATGGCGATGCGTCCGTCGGAACTGGCGAGCGATTCGTGTACCGTGTCGCCTTCGCCCGTCATCTGGACGCGCGCGCTCAACGTACCGCTGGTGCCGCTGCGCTCCACGCCCCAGCGGCCGAGCAGGGTGCCCATCGGCGTGGGGGCGAGGCGGATGTCGTAGCGGGTCGAGACAGGCCGCTTGCGCGCGTCGATGACGATATCCGACGCAACCTTGCCGCCCGCCATGTCGAAGGTCAGCGGCGAGAGCTTCAGCAGGGATTTGTCGAGTGCGAGGGTCAGCGCGACGTTGGACAGCGGGACATTTTCCGCCCTGATTCGCGTCACCGTCCATTTGACGTCTGCGTCGAACCGGCTGATCGCATCCACCCGGAGCGGTGCATCGGGCAGCAGCCGCGGCCGCCCGCCGACCTTCGTCACTGCGCCGCCGCCGCCTTCCGCCTCCAGACGGCGCGGATCGTAACCGATGAAGGGGCCCGCATCCAATATGTCGAGATTGCGCGTCGCCAGCGTCGCGCCCAGATGCAGCCGTCCGTCGGGCTGCGTGACCGTCAGGCTGCCCGCCAGGTCGCTGTCGCCGAACATGCCGCGCAGGCGCGTGAAGCGCCACGCTTCATCCTCATAGGTCAGGGCCGAGCGCACGCGGTAGCGGCGCGTATCGGGAATGGCGACGCCGATGAAATCGAACAGCCGGGCCAGATTGCCGCCCTTGATGTCGAGCGAGAGCGCCGCGCCCTCGATCTGCGTCGCGGCAGGCAATGTGCCGGTGATGTCGGCTACCGCGTCGAGCGAGCGCGCCTGAATGGCGAGCCGGTTGCGTCCGCCCGTGATCGTCTCGTTGGGCGACAGCAGGCTGCCGGTCATGGAGAAGGCGCGGCCGCGCATCGTCCCCTCGCCGGTGAAGCGCACATCCTGCGCGAAGCGCGTGTCGCGCGCCCGGACGGTATCGACCACGATGTCGGTGGCCAGTTGCAGGCGGGGATCGCGATAGCGGACCTTCGTGCCGGTCACGATGCCTTGCCGGATGAGCGGCAGGTCGAGCGGTTCGGCGGGCTTGCTTCGGTCACCCAGCGTCCAGCTGTTGGTCTTGCCGTCCTTCGACCATTCCAGATCGACCGTGCCGCCGCGCAGTTCCAGCCAGTTCACGCGCCGTTCGCCGAAGATCAGGCGGAAGGTCGCGATTCGCGCGTCGATCAGGTCGGCCGCGAACAGATGGTCCATGCTTGTCCATTGCGGGTTGCCGATGGCCAGCTTCTCCGCGCGAAACTTGATGCCGATGGGCGCGAAATAGAGCTGGAAGTCGCCGCCGACCGTGACCGGGCGGTCGATCATGTTGCCCACGACGCTCTGGAAAGGCTTTTTTAGGAATCTGCCTTTAGTGATGAACAATATCAGCCAGAGCGTGAACAGCGCCCCGACGATGTACAGCAGGATACGAACGGGCAATGGCAGTCGCCGCCAACGCTCCCGAAAGGTGGTAGACTGGCCGGATGGATGATCGGCCGCCTTTTCACCATTTGCGGATTGGTCGATTATTGGTTCGAAATCCGCCATCGAACGGGAACACATTGTCCCTATCTTTGTTCCGGCAGCGCATCACGGGGATTCGCTCGCAAGCGATGGTGGTGGATTTTCGTGATTGAAGGAACTGAAGAATGAACGGGCCTGGTAACCAGCGGTCACGCGATCCGCGACGGGAGCTGCGCGATTATCCGATCTCGCTGCGACAAAGCGCGCGGGCGGTGTTCGGCAGCGAATTCGCGCGCGAGGAAGAGAAAGCGGCGGATGAACAGGCGAAGCGCGAGCAGCGCGAGCCGGAGGACGCCTGACCGGCGCTCTCAGGCCCGGTCGTCCTATTTATAGTCCACGCGCCATTTCTTGATCCACAATTCCGTCTCGCCCGCGCCCTTGACCGGCTCCATGCCGAAGGCGATGCCGTTGAACCATTCGTCGCCGGTGATGATCTTCAATCGGACCAGCTCACGCAGGAATTCCCGCACGTCCAGCTTGCCCTTCAGAACGTCCTTCTGATCCTTGGGCGAGATGATGACGAAGGTGTTGATCTGGTTGATCGCCCACTCGCGCCTGGCCCTATCCCTATAGGTCCCGATATGCTTCAGCCCATGGGGCCAGACCCCCTCGCCCGGCGGCAGGTGGAGCAGGAAGCCGATCTCGATGATCTTCTCGTCGGTGTTGCCGGGCTTCTTGGTCAGGTAGAATTCGTTGAGCAGGTTGAAGTTCGGGCTCTTGAACCACTCATAGTCGAACGTCTGCACGAACCGCTTGATATCCTTGACCCGGCGCGGCTCGATGCGGATGGGCGGGCTGGTATTGGCGTCGTACATGCCAAAGCCGATGGCGTGATAGCCCCACACTCCGCTCTTCATCGGCCGGTCGACCGGCCAGCGCGTGCGGATCACCGTATTGTCGGGAAAGGTGTCGGGCTGGACGGTGATGGTGTCCTTATAATCCTTCCCGTGGACCAGCTCCTTGTCGAAGAAGATCGACCAGGGGCTGGCATAGGCCATGTACTGGCCCTGGAAATGATTTTCCCGGTCCTGCTTCACGATGGAGCCGGGCGGATCGGCAGGGGCGGAGCGCATATGCTCCCTGATCTTCGTTTCCGTCTGCGCCCGGCCGATCATCAGCGTCGCGCCAAGCACCACCGCCAGTTGCAGCGCCGCCCAGCCAGTGCCGACCCAGCGGCGGGTCGCGACTTTCCGGCGTCGCGGGACGGGGCGGAGTTGCGGGTCCCGCGTCATGAAGTCACCGAAAGGGCAAAGGTCATGGGATGCTACGATCCTCTATCTTGTGGCGAACCGGCGGAGACACTTGCATAGCGGCAGGCCGCCGACGCGCGCAAGGCGATCCGCCTCATCGCGGGCGCTGATAGGCGACATAGCCGCGCAATTCGCGTTTCCGGGTGAGGCCGGAGCGCTGTGCATAGCGTGCGAACATGCCCTCGGGATCGTTCACCTCCGGCCGTTCGACGATCAGCGTGTCAGGAACGGGAAGCCGGTCGAGCGATGCCTTCCAGTCCTCGCCCTCGCCCGCTTTCCATGCCGCCATGCGCGGTGCGCCGTCGTCGCGGAAATCGCGGGTGGGAAGCTGGAAGTAAAGCGGCACGATGTAGCCGCCCACCCACCATGTGCGGCGGTCATGGGCCTGTGCATCCTTCACGATGGCCGCGATGCCGCCGGTATCGTCCTTGAGATGCTCGCCATCGAGGCGGAAGAGCGCGGTCGAGCCCAGCAGAAGCGCTAGGGCAGCCAATGTCGCGCCTCGGACATGCCTGCCAGCCGACGCACAGCCGATGGCCATGAGCAGGGCGAGCGGGGGGACGGCGAAGGCGAAATGGCGGCCCACCACGCGAAACCCGATCGCATAGCCCGCGATCACGGCGCACAGCATTGAAAAGGCGATGATCGCGATCAGGATCGCGGCCAGCCCGCGTTGACGGCCAAGCAGCGCGCTCAGCGTCGCCGCGGCCCATGCCAGCGCCAGGACGCCCAGCGCCGCCCATTGCCATGGCTGGAGCGCGTGGACGCCCAGAGTGCGCAGCGTGTCGCGGCCCGGCACATAGCCGCCGCCGCCGATCACCTCCAGCACACCGAACAGGGTGGTGGCGATGCTGGTGCTGTTGCGCAGTTCCGGGGTCGCGCCCTTCGACAGGCTGTAGAGGACAAGCGCGGCGATGATGACGGCGGCCAGGACGCAGATCGCGCACCACAGCAGGCGCAGCCGGCCGATGCGAGCGATGCCGGGCCATGCGGTCGTGCCTGCCGCGCCCAATATGCCGATCGCCATGGCGGCGATGAAGGGCGCGGATATGGGCGACGCCCCGAAGCTGAGCAGCGCGCCCGTAAAGAACAGGGTGACGACGCCGCCCATCGCGACCCGTCCGGGGGCGGCCCGCCGCGCATAAGCCTCCGCAAGCGCGAGCGTCAGGCAGAGCGATCCGGCCAGCAGCATGACATAGGGCCGCGCCTCGTTGAGATAGGCCCAAACGAAGCAGTTGGCGATCAGCAGCGCCAGCCAGCGCAGCCTGAGCGCACCCGGCAACGCCCGGTTCACCGCCACCGCCACCACCGAACCCACGAGGAAGAGCGCGTTGAGGCTGCGCAGCCCCTCTTCGGAGAGGCCCGCGACGCGCGACCACAGGAATATCAGGAAATGATAGAGCGGAAGCTGCCCGTCCGAATTGCCGATGGCGAGGAACCCGCGAAACCATGCGCCGATGCCCGTGACCCCGGCATATTGCCATGTCCCAAGCTCGTCCATCCAATAGCTCTGGCGGTCGATGGCGAAGATGCCGGTCAGGATGGCCGCGACGACGATGGCGGGAAGAGCGTAGCCTGGTACGGCCTTTGCCCGGTCCCCTGCATCGTTGCGGTCAAGCATCAATCACCTCATCGTCGCGGGGCAGGTACGGGCGCGCAAGGAAACGCGCCTTTCGGCTGCGCTAGCATGGCAGACGGCACCGGCGAAAGCGATTCCCCGTCGCAGCGCCATCGGACGCTGGCAGGACGGCGTAATCGCCTGTATAGGCCGGGTCGCTGGCCATTCCGGCGCGACGGTTTTCGCGTGGAAGGGGGCTGGTGCAGAGCGAGGGTGGGCGACCTTGGGCGACGTGAATGAAGGGGGTGCGGATGCACCCGGCGGGATGGCTGTCGGCCCGGCGCCATTGCCCCTTGTTGTCGATCTCGACGGGACGCTGATCCGGTCCGACCTGCTGGTCGAGACGTTTTTCCATGCCGTCGGCAGTGACTGGCGCAACAGCTACCGGCTGGTCGCGCCGCTGTTGAAAGGCAAGGCGGAGTTCAAGGCGGCGATTGCCGACGCGGCCTCCATTGATGCCGCGACCCTCCCGTTCGAGGACGCCGTGCTTGCCTATATCCGCCAGGCGGTGGCCGATGGGCGTCCCGTCTGGCTCGCCTCCGCCAGCCATGCGCAGCATGTCGAGGCAATCGCCGATCATCTCGGGCTGTTCGCAGGCTGGATCGCCTCCGACGGTGCGACCAATCTCGCAGGGGCTGCCAAGGCGAGCCGCCTCGTCGAGATGTTCGGTGAGAAGGGCTTCGATTATATCGGCAACAGCAAGGCCGATCTGCCGGTCTGGGCCGTCGCGCGCCGCTGCATATCGATCAACACCAATGGATCGGTGCGGCGGCAGGTGGTTTCGCGCTTCTTGGAGCCGGAATTCCTGGCCTCCAAGCCGGGCGGCTGGAAACGCTGGATCAAGCTGATCCGCGTCCACCAATATGACAAGAACGCGCTGGTGTTCGTGCCGCTGCTGACGTCGCATAGTTTCGATGTGAGCCTGATCCTGGCGGCCCTGGGCGCCTTCTTCGCCTTCTCCTTCTGCGCGTCGAGCGTCTATGTCATCAACGACCTCGTCGACCTGAAGGCTGATCGCGCGCATCCGCGCAAGCGGTTCCGGCCGCTGGCGGCTGGCGTCATCTCGCCCTTTGCGGCCATCGGTCTGGCGGTGCTGCTGCTGATTGCCGGGTTCAGTATCGCCGCCATGGTGGGGCCAACCTTCCTGCTGGTGCTGGCCGCCTATTTCGCCATGACCTGCGCTTATAGCTTCAGCCTCAAGCGCAAGATGCTGGTCGATGCCATCATGCTCGCCATGCTCTATTCTATCCGCGTGATCGGGGGGTCGGCGGCGGTGGGCATATGGATGTCGGAATGGCTGTTCGCCTTCTCCATGTTCATCTTCACCGCGCTGGCGCTGGTGAAGCGCTACACGGAATTGTCGGTGCTGCTCCATGCGGACCTGCCCGATCCCAGCAACCGCAACTATCGCGTGGCAGACTTGCCGATCATCGCCACGCTGGTCGCGGCGTCGGGTTTCAACGCGGTCACGGTGTTCGCGCTCTACGTCTCGTCGGACAATGTGAAGCAACTCTATGCGCGGCCGCTGCTGCTATGGCTGATCTGCCCGATCCTGATGTACTGGATCGCGCGGGTTCTGATGCTAGCCCATCGCCGCATGATGGACGACGATCCGATCAGTTTCGCGCTGCGCGACTGGCGTAGTTGCGTCTGCCTCGGCGCGATCATGGCGATCATGCTCGCGGCCATGTAAAACCCCGGAAAAGCGCGATGCGCGCCGGGGGGCGGCGCTTGTATATGGTTCCGAACAGTCTACGATGAATATCGGTGCGTGGGAGACCAAAAGATTGAAGCCGCTTCTTTTCCTGATGATTCTCCTTTCCGTCTCCATGTCTGCCGCAGCGCAGCTCGCGCTGAAGATCGGCGTGGGCCGGGCGGCCGGTCAGACGGGCATCCTCGCCTATTTCTTTCAGCCGCTGGTGATCGGCGGTCTGGCCCTGTACGGGCTGGGCGCGATCCTGTGGCTTTCGGTGCTGGCGCGGGCGCCGCTCAGCGTCGCCTATCCGTTCGTGGGGCTCGGCTTCATCCTGACGATGTTCGCGGGCATGCTGGTCCTGGGTGAGCATGTGACGCCCATGCGCATGGGGGGGACGTTGCTGATCGCCGTGGGATGTTTCTTGGTCGCGCGGTCCTGATGAGATGGCCTATGAGTATTTCGCAGATCAGCGAAAAGTAAATTTCACCAAATTCTACCGGGTGCTCTGCCAGATCGCCATCGTGGTGCTGGTACTGGTCACGACCACGCGCCTGACCCCGCTTCCTGTCGACACCGGCACCATACAGATGACGGGCGAGGGCAGTATGTTGCGGCCGCTGCTGCTCATCCTGTGCACGCTTGCCATATTGGTCGCCAGCCAGCCCTTTGCAAAGGGTCGGCGATCCCTGCGTATTCCGGTCAGCCTCATCGTCATATTGGGCTGGTGCGTGCTCAGCGTCTCCTGGTCGGCGACCCCCTCGGTCGCGCTCCGGCGGCTGATCATGACCCTGATGATCGTCTGGTGCATCTTCAAGTCCATCGAAATGCTCGGCTACCGGCATTTCCTGCGATTGATGCTGTATATCTGTATCGGGCTGCTCATCGCCAACTACATCGCGGTGGGCGTCAGTCCGCGCGCGATGCACCAGTCCGGCGAGGCCGGCGATCCGCTGCTCACCGGGGCATGGCGCGGCATATTGCCGCACAAGAACCTGACCGGTCCATTGTGCACCTTCACCCTGTTCCTGCTGGTGTTCGGCGTGCGGCCGCTGTCGATCTTCGTTCGGATCGGGTTGATCGTGGCGAGCGCATTCTTCCTCCTCCAGACCAATTCCAAGACATCCATCGCTCTGTCCGTCGTCGCCATCGCGGGCGGCTATATGATGAAGGCCTATAATCCGCGGATGCGCATATTGGTCGCGCCGCTGATCGGCATATTCGCAGCGCTCGTCGCCTATGGCGTGGATATGCTGTTGCCCGCCTATCTGGACAATCTCGACAGCAGCACCGACGCCTTCACCGGGCGCATCCAGATCTGGCGTTCGATGCTGCGCTATATCAGCGACAATCCCTTTTTCGGCGCCGGCTTCTCTTCTTTCTGGGATGCGGGAGCGTCCGGGCCGATCAGCCATTATGCCACCGAGATGTGGATCCTGACCGGCGTGGCGGAGGGGCATAACGGCTATCTCGACGTCACCGTCCAACTTGGCCTGATTGGCCTTGTCCTGGCGCTCGGTGCGATATTCGTCATTCCGTTGATGAAATTAATTTTCGAATTGGGGATACCGGACAATTATCGCGCGTTGATGTTTGCTGTTCTGTTCTTCTCCATTGGAGTCAATTTCACGGAAACCTCGCTGTTGGCGACTGATCAGTTCATGCAATTTGTCCTCATGGCGAATATCGCCTGTATCGAGGATATGCGCATGGCCTCCAGAAATGCTCGCCGCGCCAGCTTCCTGAAATGGGCCCAGAATGTCGGGCATGACATCAGGCTGATGTTCTGGTCCGCGCGTGGAAGGATCATCGGCGACGACGACAAAGCTAAAGGCAAGGGGCATCGCCTGATCCGAGACGATGAGAAGCAGGGGACCGATCAGAACCAATCTGCCAGCCGGCTCGCTGCCCAGCGCGTGCGTCCGCGTCCAGGCGATACCCGCCGCTGACACCATAGGCGGTGCGCTGGCGTACGCGTCGCTTTATTCGTCGCAACTGTGGCGCAGATCACCTATGGCGTTTCTTTCCCCTGTGTATGACAGTGCGTACGGCGCCTGTCCCTATCCCCTTGGCGCTGCAGGGGAAGGCGCATGACGGTACATTCGCGGATCACGCCGCCGTCGGAGCAGGCCCAGGCGCTGACGGTCGAGGCACCGCAGACCGAGCGGCTCTCTTCGCTTCCCCTTCCCATTGCCTTCACGGCCATCGCGATAAGCTGCGGCATGGCCTTTCGCGCGTTCGACGGATCGGCGGGGCAGGCCTTTTCGGCCATATTGAACGCGACTCTGCTTTACGCGGCGGTGGTCCGCCAGCCGCCGACGCGCGATTTCTGGCTGCGGGCGCTGCCGGTACTCGGGCTGGCCGCCGCCGCCATCGGCTGGGGCCTGTTCGCGACGCTCGGCGTCTCCGGCGGCGTCTTGCCGGACTATGTTCT
>JBEVNC010000089.1:0-22469 GCA_040508315.1 Sphingobium sp. | reverse complement strand
GCCAGAGCCGCAGAAAACTGCGCCTCTGGCTTCCCGCTTTCAGCTATTTTGCTGAAATTTCCCGAGAGCCTGCATAGGCAGGCCGTCCCGAGCATTGGGCCTCAGCCGCGAACAGCCGGACCGCTGGCGCCTTCCAGCACCGCCAGCCGAGCCTTCAATTCCTCGACCTCCTCACGCGCCGATGCGGCCAGCGCCTTGACCGCGTCGAATTCCTCGCGCGTCACGAAATCGAGGCCGCCGATCCATTCCTTGGCCCGCTCGCGCGCATTGGACTCCACCTCGCGGCCGACGCCCGCGAGCGTTCCGGCGGCGCCGTTGATGATCTTGGAAATATCGTCGAAGATGCGATTTTCGCTTTGCATGGCCTGTTCCGTCGCTTTGCTATGGGATGTTGAAGAGTATCTGGGTGTCCGGGTTCGGCATCACAAGGGTTTTTGCGCCATGATGAGGAACTCGACATTGCCCTCCGGCCCGGTGATCGGGCTGGGCACGATGCCGCCGACCTGCCAGCCCTGCGCGGCGATCCATGTCTCCACCTCCGCGCAGACACGCGCGTGGATGGCGGGATCGCGCACGACGCCGCCTTTGCCGACCTCCGCCTTTCCGGCCTCGAACTGGGGCTTGATGAGCGCCAGCAGCAGAGCGCCGGGCGCGGCAAAGGTCAGCGGTCGCTCGATCACCTTGATGAGCGAAATGAAGCTGGCGTCGCATACGATGATGCCGACCGGCTCGGGGATATGGTCCGGGGTCAGGATGCGCGCGCTCGTCTGCTCGTGGACGATGACGCGGGGGTCGGTGCGCAGCTTCCAGGCTAGCTGGTTGGTGCCGCTGTCGACCGCATAGACCCGCGCCGCGCCGCGCGTCAGCAGGACGTCGGTGAAACCGCCCGTCGAACTGCCCACGTCCATGCCGACGAGCCCGGTCACGTCCACGCCGAAATGATCGAGCGCATGAGCCAGCTTGATGCCGCCACGCGACACCCAGGGGTGATCGCGGCCCTTCACCTCCAGCGGCGCATCGGGTGCGAGCGCCTGCCCGGCTTTTTCCACCTTGCGGTCGCCGGTGAAGACATGGCCCGCCATGATAAGCGCCTGCGCGCGGGTGCGGCTTTCCGCAAGGCCGCGCTCCACGAGCAGCTGGTCGACGCGCGTCTTGGCCATGCTCAGCGGGCCAGCGTGGTCAGTGTCGCCGGGGTCAGCACTTGCGGCAACAGGGTCGGCTCCGCCGCGCCGGGCGCGTAGTAGAGGTAGAGCGGCACGCCGGAGCGGCCATGCGCCTCCAGAAAGCGCGTGATGACAGGGTCGCCGCGTGTCCAGTCGCCGACCATGACGGTGACGCCTGCCTTCTTGAAGGCGTCGGCCACATCGCCGTTCGCGATGGCGGCGGCCTCATTCACCTTGCACGTCACGCACCAGTCGGCGGTGAAGTAGAGGAACACGGGCTTCCTGTCCGCGCGCAAGGCGGCCAGACGCACCTCGTCGAAACCGACAGCACCCGCGATTTCGCCGCCCGCCTGCTTTTGAGGAAGCAGCGCGGCAGCCGATGCGCCGGCCACCAACAACAATGCCCCGATTGTTGCGGGCAGCGCGATACGGCGGCCCACCCGCTGTCCCCGCCCGACGAACAGGCACAGCGCCAGCGTCGCCGCCGCCAGCACCGCCGCAAACAGCAGTGCCCTTTCCCCACCCTGCCGCCAGAGCAGCCAGACGAGCGCCAACGCGGTCAGCGCCATTGGCACTGCCATGATCCGCCGCAGCCACTCCATCCACGGCCCCGGTCGGGGCAGCCGCCGCCTGAGCGCTGGAATGAACGCCAGCGCAAGGAAGGGCGAAGCAAGGCCCAGACCCAGCCCGCCAAAGATCAGCAGCGCCAGCGGCCATGGCATCAGGATCGCCGCGCCCATCGCCGCCGCCATGAACGGCCCGGTGCAGGGCGTCGCGACGAAGGCGGCGAGAACGCCGGTCAGGAAAGCACCGCGCACGCCCTCCCCCTGCCGTCCGCCCGCCAGCATCGGCAGCGCGAACAGCCCGGCCAGATTGGCGGTGATCGCGACCACGAGCACCAGCAGGATCGCGATGACTCGCCCGTCCTGCAACTGGAACGCCCAGCCCACACTCTCGCCAGCAGCGCGCAGGGCAACAATGGCACCGCCCAGCGCCACGCAGCTCAGCAGCGCGCCAAGCGCATAGGCGACCGCCTCCCGCCGCACCGACCGCTCGTCCCCGCCCGCACGGGCCAGGCTGATCGCCTTGAGGCTCAGGATCGGGAACACGCAGGGCATGATGTTGAGGATGAGGCCGCCGAGCAACGCACCGCCCAGCGCCAGCAGGAAAGTGGTCGCGTCGAAGGCGCCTGCCGCGGCGCCACCGATAGCCGTGCCACCGGAAGGAACCTCGCCTGACTTGGCGGTCAGCGACAGCGCCACGCCGGGCGCGACAGCCAATATGCCTTCCAGCGGTTTGTCGGTCGCGCCATCCGCCACCCGGCTCTCGATGACGAGCATATCGCCGACGCGCCGCGCCGTCTGCGGTTCGGCATGGACCAGCACGCCGCTCTCCGCCGCGTAGAACCACGGCGACTCGACCGGCGCGGCAGCAGGATAGGGAATGGCGATACGGATGCGGTCGCCGTCACGCGCGAAATGCGCCTCGCTGCCCAGCGGACGCGGCAGCGCGGCGCGATAGCCGTCGAAGCGGCGGCGCGCATCGGGCGTGATCGCGCCCTTGCCCACGGTGAGCGCGAGGGAGAGCTTCGCCTGTTCCGGCACGCAGATCTTGTCGGTGCAAGCCAGCCAATGCGCGTCCAGTTCGACCGGCAGCGCCTGCCCCGCGCGCATTCCCGACGGTACGCGTAATTCGACCAGCAGCGCATAAGGCCCCTCGAACACATGATTCATCAGGCCGGCAACCAGCAGCCGGTGCGGCGCGGGATAGCGCAGTGCGCCGACGCTGGCGCCCTGCGGCACCGTCCATCGCGCATCCATGCCGAGGCCCGCATCGCCCGGATTGACCCAATAGCCATGCCAGCCCGCCTCCGGCTTCATGGCGATGGCGAGCGTCACCGTACCGCCGGGGGCCGGATCTAGGCTTTCGGCGAAGAGTTGCGGCTGGATATGCGGCGCGCCCGTGCCCAGCGGCGGCTGCGCGGATGCCGCAGGTCCGAGCAAAAGCGCGGCGATCATCGCCAACCATGTCACAAAAAGGAAATTTGCTAAGCGCATCGGCCTGTCCGAAAGATGTGAATGCGCTATTGCACTCATGCGAACGGGGCAAGTCCCGCACGGAGGTTTCGATGAGGGTAACATATTTACTGGCGATGACCGCCACCTTCCTGTCGGCCATGGCGGTCAGCGCGCAGGAGCAGGCCCCGCCCCCGGCAGCCGCCCCGAAACCCGCGCCGCCGCAGTTGGTCGTCGCGATCGCGGTGGACCAGTTTTCTGCCGATCTTTTCGCGCATTATCGCTCGACCTATACCGGCGGTCTCAAGCGTCTGGCCGATGGCGTCGTGTTTCCCAGCGGCTATCAGTCGCATGCCGCGACGGAGACCTGCCCCGGCCACAGCACCATTCTGACCGGCTATCGCCCCGGCCATACCGGCATCATCGCGAACAACTGGTTCGATCAGTCTGTCGCGCGAGAGGAGAAGCAGGTCTATTGCATGGAGGACCCGGCCGCGCCCGGATCGACACCCCAGAAATATACGCGCTCGCTGATGCGCCTGCGCGTGCCGACCCTGGGCGACCGGATCAAGGATGTCGACGCCCAGGCGCGCCTGATGGCGGTGTCGGGCAAGGATCGCGGCGCGATGCTGCTGGGGGGCAAGAAGGCCGACACGACTTTATGGTGGGATAATAAGGGCTTTGGAAGCTATGCTGGCTACCAGCCTCAGCCTGTCGTTACCGCCGTCAACGCCTCTATCGCCAATGCCATAGCCGCGCCGCGGGCCGCCTTCGCGCTGCCAGCGCATTGCGAAGCGGTCAGCCATGCAGTGACGATCACGCCCACGCAGACGGTCGGCACCGGCCGGTTCGAGCGAGCGGCGGGCGACGACAAGGCGTTTCGCGTTTCGCCGGAACTGGACGCCGCGACGCTCGCCATGGCGGCTGCACTGGTCGACGACGCGAAGCTGGGGCAGCGTGGTCATACCGATGTGCTGGGCATCAGCCTGTCAGGCACGGACGTCATTGGTCATACATTCGGGCCGGGCGGCGGCGAGATGTGCATCCAGATGGCGCAGCTCGACGCCAGCCTGGGCGACTTCTTCGGCGAACTGGACAGGCGCGGCATCGACTATCTCGTGATGCTGACCGCCGATCATGGCGGCGTCGACGCGGTCGAGCGCAACCGCGAGAATGGCGCGCCCGATGCACAGCGCGTCGATATCGCGCTGACCGTGCCGGAAGTGAACAAGGCGCTGGAGGTCAAGACCGGCCTCAAGGACGTCGTGCTCGGCGACGGTGCGTTCGGCGACCTGTATATCCGCAACACGCTGACCGCCGCGCAGCGGGCTACGGCGCTGAAAGCCGCCCTCGCCCTCTATCGCGCGCATCCGCAGGTCGAGACCGTGTTCACCCACGCCGAGTTGCAGGCGGCGCCCGAGCCGTCCGGCCCGCCCGAAAGCTGGTCGCTGCTCGCCGAGGCGAAAGCCAGCTTCGATCCCGAACGTTCGGGCGATTTCGTCGTGCTGCTGAAACCGCGCGTGATGCCCCTCGCCGTCGCGGGCAAGGGACCGGCCGCAACCCATGGCAGCCCGTGGGGCTATGACCGCCGCGTGCCGATCCTGTTCTGGCGCAAGGGTATCGTGCCGTTTGAGCAACCGCTGGGGGTGGAGACGGTGGATATCATGCCGACAATCGCCGCCGAGATCGGTCTGGCGATAGGCAAGGGCCCGGATGGCCGCTGCCTCGACATCCATGCCGGTCCGGAGAATATCTGCCCCGCGCAATAGCGCAGGCTCCGTCCGAATATCTTGATCGGGGCGCTTGCCGCGTAAGCAAAGCTATGCAGCAGGCGCCCCTTCCATCTTGACCGCCGCCGGACAGCCATGCAGCTAGGGCCATTGATCTGGAGACGCGATGATGGCGCATTATGTGGTTACGGGAGCGGCGGGCGTATTGGGCGCCGCCGTCAGCAAATTTCTCTCAGGGCAAGGGCACGCCGTGACCGGGGTCGATCTGGCGGCCGAGGCGGCGGATTTTCCCGGCACCTTCATCGGCGGAGCGGACCTGACTTCGGCGGCGGGCGCGAATGCGGTGGCGGCGAAGCTGGCGGGCAAGGGACCTGTCGACGGTCTCGTCAACGTCGCGGGCGGCTTCCGCTGGGAGACCATCGTCGACGGCAGCCCTGAAAGCTGGGAATTCCTGCACAAGATCAATGTGATGACCGCGCTGCACGCCAGCCGGGCGTTGATCGCCCCGCTGGTCGAGGCCGGCGGCGCCATCGTCAATGTCGGCGCGGCCGCGACGCTCAAGGCTGGTCTTGGCATGGGCGCGTACACTGCCAGCAAGTCGGGCGTCGCTCGCCTGACCGAGGCGCTGGCCGAGGAACTCAAGGGTCAGGTCCGCGTGAACGCCGTCCTCCCCTCCATCATCGATACGCCCGCCAACCGGACCGATATGGGCGACGGTGACGCCGCGAAGTGGGTGTCGCCCACCGAACTGGCGCACGTCATCGCCTTCCTACTCTCCCCCGGCGCCTCCGCCGTCACCGGCGCCACCATCCCCGTCACCGGCCGCGTCTGACCGCATCCATCAATTCGACAGGAATATCATGATCGACCCTGCAATCTTCCGCAAAGTCCTGGGCAATTATCCGACCGGCGTATGTGCGGTGACCGCCGTCACCGAAGACGGCACGCATGTCGCGATGGTGGTGGGCAGTTTCACCTCCGTCTCGCTCGACCCGCCGCTGGTGGGATTCTTCCCTGACCGCAAATCCTCGTCCTGGCCGCTGATCGAGGCGTCGGGCCATTTCTGCGTCAACATTCTGGGCGCCGACCAGCAGGCGCTGTGCCGCCAGCTCGCCAAGTCCGGCCCGGACAAATATAAGGATGTCGCCTTCCGCCTGTCCGACCGCGGATCGCCGATCCTGGATGAGGCGACCGCATGGATCGACTGTTCCATCGATCAGGTGGTGGAAGCAGGCGACCATTATCTGGTGCTGGGGCGCGTGCAGGAGATGGAGGTCTACCGCGAGGCCGACCCGATGCTGTTCTTCCGTGGCAAATATGGCGGCTTTGCCGATGTGGAGGCCGCTGCCTCTTGACACCTTGCTCAACAGCGTTGTTCACATCTCCTCAGCAATAGGGAGAATGGAATGTCTTTAAGCGGTAAGGTAGCGGTCGTCACCGGTGGTGGCAGCGGCATCGGCCGGGCGTGCGCGGTGCGCCTGGCGCAGGATGGCGCGGTCGTCGCCGTGTGGGATCTGAACGGCGAGGGCGCACAGGGAACCGTCGACATCATCGAGCAGAATGGCGGCAAGGCATTGGCGCAAGTCGTCGATTGCGCCAAGTCTGCCCCGATCAAGGAAGCGGTGGAAAAGGTTCGCGCCGAACTCGGCCCCGTCGCCGTCCTCGTCAACAATGCGGGCATGACCGGCTTCGATCTGTTCCAGACCATCACGGAGGAGCATTGGGACCGGATGATGACGGTCAACCTCAAGGGACCGTTCCTCGTCACCCAGGCGATCCTGCCGGACATGCGCGCCGCCAAATGGGGCCGCATCGTCAACATCACCTCCTCGTCCATCCAGACCGGCGCTCCGGCCATGGCGCATTATGTCGCGTCCAAGGGTGGCCTGATGGGCTTTTCCAAGGCGCTGGCCATGGAACTGGCCGAAGAAGGCATCACCGTGAACATGGTGCCGCCGGGCTTCATCCGCACGCCGATGCTGGAGGCATCGCCGGTGGACGTGGACGCCTATGCACAGACCATGCCGATGAAGCGCCCCGGCACGCCCGAGGAACTGGCGGCAGCCGTTTCTTATCTGGCATCCGAAGGTGCAGGCTATATCACCGGCCAGACGATCAGCGTGAATGGCGGCCGATACATGGGTTCGGCCTGATTTCAATCGACCGCGCGGGCGATGAGGCGGATAGCCTTTCGCGCGCGCGGCTAATTACCGTGCTCCTGCGAAAGCAGGAGCGCAGGGCAGTAGGGCGTGCCAGATTGCCCTAGGCTCCTGCTTCCGCAGGAGCACAATTTGGGGGCGGTGGACATATGGAGAATAACAGAAAGTCCTGGTCCCTCCCCGGCGTCCACCTCCATGGCAACTGCCGCGGCCCCCTGCCCTCCGCGATATTCCTGCACGGTTTCGGAGGTGCCCGGTCTGGCTGGGACTATGTCTGGGACCGGCTGGCCTCGGACATAGGCGCCATCCGCTACGACCTGCGCGGCTTCGGCGAATCGATTGGCGAAACGGATGACAGCTTCTCCCATGCGGACGATCTGCTCGCGCTGATGGATGCCGAGGGACTGGAGAGCGCCGATCTTGTCGGCATTTCCATGGGCGGCAGCGTGGCGGTGAACTTCGCGCTGGACTATCCCGACAGGGTGCGGCGGCTGGTCCTCATCAGCACCGGCCTGATGGGCTGGGACTGGTCGCCGGAATGGCGCGCCTTGTGGCGACCCCTCGTGGCGCTGGCCCGCGCGGGCGACATGGACGGAGCGCGGCAACTCTGGGCAGCGCATCCGCTATTCGCGACGACCCGCGCCGATCCCGATGCAGCCGCGCTCCTCCAGGCATCCATCGACCGCTATTCAGGCGCGCAGTGGGTCGAGGATCGGCAGCGCAGCACCCTGCCCGACCTCGACCGCCTGCCTTCGCTCATCGTACCCACGCTGCTGCTGAGCGGAGCACACGACCTTGCCGATTTCCGCCTGATCGCCGACATGATTGCCGGGAGCGTGCCCAAAGTCCGGCGCATCGACCTTCCTCGACAGGGCCATATGCTGACGCTGGAGGCGCCGGATGCGTGTGCCGACGCCATCGAAACCTTCCTGCGCGGCGACTGACCTTCAGCGCTCAGCCAGCACCTTCCAGATGCCATCGAAGCTGATGACGGTACGGCCATTTGCCTCCATCGTGCCGCGAATGAACACGATATCCGTGGTCTGGCGGACGATCTCCACGGCGCATTGCACGAAATCGCCCTGCCGCGCCGCCGCCGTGAAATGGGTTTGCAGCTGGATGGTCGCCAACCGTTGATGCCCCAGCGCCCGCGCGACCGCAAAACCGCCCGCAATGTCGGCAAAGGTCATCAGCGCGCCGCCATGCATGGTGCCCAGATGCTCATTGCAGTGGCGCGCCTCGATCTTGAGCAGCAGCGACAGACCGCGATCGCCTTCGCGAAACCAGAAGGGCGCGACGTTGCCGGAAAAGGCGTGCATGTCCCCACCAAATTTCAGCCAACCGTCAGCGGCGAGTGTCTCGAGGCTATGCGTCGTCACTAGGCACCTTTGGAAGCGGAATTGGCGGGGTGATAGCGTGGGCGATGGCTCCTTGTCGACATACTGATCGGCCTGGAAAGCGACCTACATGTCGAGGACCAGCCCGCATGATGACGCGCTGCACAATTTTGCGACCGAACGGATGATTTGAGGGCTTTCCGAAAGCGCCGGTTCGTTTCTATGAGGGTGATGATGTTCATCGTGCGATTCATCGTCGCATTTTATCGCTCACCCTCCCGCAAGAGTAGAAATCGCCATGCCGCGTTCCACACTCACACGCTTTCTGATCGAGCAACAGCGCGAAGAAAAGGCCCTGCCCGCCGAACTGCGCCTGTTGATCGAGATCGTCGCCCGCGCCTGCAAGACGATCAGCCATTCCGTGTCCAAGGGCGCGCTGGGCGAGGTGCTGGGCAGCCTCGACAGCGAGAATGTTCAGGGCGAGGTCCAGAAGAAGCTGGACGTGATCGCCAACGAAATGCTGCTCGAAGCCAATGAGTGGGGCGGCCACCTCGCCGCCATGGCGTCGGAGGAGATGGAGACGATCCACCGCATCCCCAACCGCTATCCCAAGGGCGAATATCTGTTGCTGTTCGATCCGATCGACGGATCGTCCAACATCGACGTCGACCTCTCGGTCGGCACGATCTTCTCCGTGCTGAAGGCGCCGGAGGCCGTGTCGGGCCGCGAAGTGACCGAGGAGGATTTCCTCCAGAACGGCCGTGCGCAGGTGGCAGCTGGCTATGCGATCTATGGGCCGCAGTCGATCCTGGTGCTGACCGTCGGCACCGGCGTCTACGAGTTCACGCTGGACCGCGAGGTCGGCTCCTGGGTGATGACCGACGCGAATCTGGTCATGCCGCAGGGCAAGTGCGAATTTGCGATCAACATGTCCAACAAGCGCCAATGGTCGCCGGGCGTGCTGCGCTATATTGAGGAGCGGGTCGAGGGTGCGACCGGTCCGTGCGGTCAGGATTACAACATGCGCTGGACCGCCTCCATGGTGGCGGACGTGCACCGCATCCTGAAGCGCGGCGGCATCTTCATGTACCCCTACGACGACCGCAAGCCTGCCAAGAGCAAGGCCAAGCTGCGCCTGATGTACGAGGCCAACCCGATGAGCTTCCTGATCGAACAGGCGGGTGGGTCGGCCACGGACGGGTTCATCCCGATCCTCGACATCGAACCCACCAGCCTGCACCAGCGCGTCGGCGTGGTGCTGGGCGACAGCGCCGAGGTGGAAACGGTCACGGCTTACGGTCGCGCCTGAGCCATTCAGGGTCAAAATTACGGGCCGAAGCGTCGCTGCTTCGGCCCGTAATTTTTGGGTCCGGCGAGTCGGCGAGAGACAGGGCCACCTGCATTGTGCAGATGGCCCCTTCCGCCCCCGCAGAAGCTTTAGAAGCGGTAGCCGATGCTCAGTTGCAGGACCGGATAGACCTTATAATCGTCGATATCGTCCTGAACGCTGGCACGCTCGGCTTCGATGTCGGCGCGCAACAGGACTGCGCGCGGATCGCTCGAGTTCAGCAGCGTGCCCGTATAGGTCAGCGGCTTGATACGCACGGTCCCCTGGAACAAAGCGCCAGCCTCGATCCCAAAAATGAAGCCGCTGCTGGTTCCGCCGCCATAGCCGATGGTCAGCATGGGCGCGAAGTCCTTGATATCGCTCTCGGCCTTCAGCGTACCGATTTCAGCGGCAGTGTAGCTGGTGCCATTGATGTCGTAGCTGCCACCGCTCGGCTGTGCCGTTGCGCGCGCCCGATTGCCGTTGATCCGGGCCCCGCCCGAAATGCGAAAGCCGCCCTTGAATGGAAACACGTCGATCATTGCGCCGCCGGAGGCAAGCTTCACCTTGCCATCATATTCGATGTCATCGGAATCGAACGAATGGCTGACCGAGAGGAATGTCGCGTTCGCCCGCACGCCGAGGCGATCGTTCAGCCGATATGCGACCTCCGGCCCCACACCCAGCGTACCGCCGGTGACACCGATGCGAAAACGGGCGTTGTCGCCGTCTTCGGCCAGCGCAGGCGTGGCGAGCGCGCCGGACAAAAGGATAGTCGCGAAAAACAATTTCGATTTCATAGAGCCCCCAACACAATCCCCTGGATGTTTTTATCCGGGGATTTCTTCACTTTGCGCGGTTGCCCTAAAATAGGCTTTTCCAGGGATCATCCCCCGTTCAGGGTATGCCGCGAAGAATTCCGGATGCGGGTAAGATGAGAAGAACCTCAGGTCCCATGACCCATGAACAATTGTTGGATTCCATCTACGAAGCCGGAGCGTTTCCCGACCGATGGCCATCCGTGCTGCAGAATATCGCGCATCATGTCGGCGCACTTGGCGGCAATCTGATCCATTCGGGCGCAGGCGGCGTCATCACGATTTCCTCGCCAGCCATAGAGGATTTGACTCAGCGTTTTGGACGCGAGGGGTGGGAGAAGAATAATCCGCGTGTCGGCCGCCTTCTCCAACGGGCCGACCATCCGGGCTTCCTCACCGACCGCGACATCGTGTCGGCGGAAGAGATGGAAGTCTTGCCCGTATACCGGGATTTCCTCACGCCCCTGGGCGCGGATGCGGGCGCTGCGACGCTTATTCAAGGAAACGCGCACGATGCCATGGTGCTGTCGATGGAGGCCTTTTCCGGTCACGACGCAGCCGCCCAGGCCGTCACCACACTCGACATGCTTCGGCCGCATCTGGCCCGATCCGTCACCGTCGGCAGCCGGATCAGATCGGCGCAGAACGACAATCTGCTCCGCACCTTCGCATTGACGGGTCTTTCGGTGGCGCTGCTCGGCCGGGGCGGACGGATCATTTCCGCCACCGACGGATTTGCGGCCCATTTCGATGGCCTTCTGCGCGATGGACCAAAGCGCCTGAGGGTCGCGGACGACGAAGGCGACGCCCGGCTGGCCGAGGGTTTGCAGCATCTCGAGCAGGGGGGCACTGGCCTGTCCATCGCCGTTCGCGATCCCGCCAAGGTCGGGCGGGCGATATTGCACCTCGTCCCCGCGAGGCTGGACGCGCGCGACCTGTTCGCCGAGATCCTGTCCTTTGCGATATTGGCGCACCCGGACAACAGGACGATACCGGGCGCGGACCTGATTTCCGCCCTGTTCGACCTGACCCCCGCCGAGGCACGCGTGGCCCGCGGCATCGCGTCGGGCAGAAGCCCGAGCGAACTGGCTCGACAATGGAAATTGTCCGAAGAAACCGTCCGGTCGCAGCTGAAGAAGGTCTTCACCAAGACCTCCACCCGCCGCCAGAGCGAGCTTGGGTTGCTGCTCTCCGGTTTCAGCAGTTCAGCGGGCGAGCCGTCGTAGCGCGCCCGCCTTCACCTCATCCCCACAGCGCATCCGCCGCTGCCAGCGCCTGCTCGCCGCGCCCGCCCAGATCGCTGGTCAGCGCCTTGAGGCGATAGGTCCACAGGTGCAGCGGATGTTCCAGCGTCATGCCCATGGCGCCCAGAAACTGGTGATAGTCGTATCCGACCCGCTTGGCCGCCTCCATCGCATGGAGCGCCGCCAGCGCCGCGTCGCCCGCATCGCTGGTACCCGCCGCGCGCATCGCCAGCCAGTATACTCCGTTGGTCACGACCTGCGCCTCGGCCAATCGGTGCCGCATTGCCTGAAAGGTCGCGAGTGGACGGCCGAACTGCTTGCGCTCCCCTACATAGGTCGTGACGCTCTGGAGCGCGGCGGCGAGCAGTCCAGCCGCTTCCGCCGCCAGCGCGACGCGCCATGCGCGCAGTATCTCGGCGGGGTCGATGTCATGGGCCACCGTTTCGGCGGGAATGCCGGTCAGGAAAGCCATGGGATAGGCGTAGAGATTCTCGTCGCCCGTGCCGCCGATCAGGGCTTCGGTCGCGGTGAAACTGCGGACGCTGTCCTTGCCGACGACGACCACCGTCGCGCCGGGTCTGAGGAATCGTACAGGCTTGCGAAGCTGACCCTCTTCCACCAGGCATAGCGGACGCGGCAGTTCCGGGTCGATGAGCGGACGAACCAGCGCGGTCGCCGCAGCCTCCACCGCGAACGGCAAGCGCGCCAGCTTCTCCACCACCAGCGCCGCCGTGACGGGGCCGAGTTCGGGCATCAGCCCGACGTCGAGGAAACCACCCTCCACCAGCTCGGCGTCCAGTTCGTCGCTGGTTAGCGCGAGGCTGGTGTCGTGGAGCGGTACACTTGCATAGGGCTTGGTCAGGCTGTCGATGAAATCGAGGATCTGACCCTGATCTTCAGTGAGCGAAAGGTGCATCAGCGCGGCTCCCTCGGCAATTGCAGCACGTCGCTGGCGATGATGTTGAGCTGAATTTCGGCGGCGCCCGCCGCGATCCCGGCGACGATGCCGCGCTGGTGGTGCATCTTAAGATAGGGTTGCCCCTCGGTCAGCGCTTCGGGCACATATTCGACCACGAACTCGGCCACGGCGCGCTCCGCCATGACGGTGGCGTAGCGGGCGGAACTGGATTCGCCGCCGACGTCGAGGCCGTCGACGCGCTTCTGCACGATGGCGTAATTGGCGGTGCGAGCGGCCTCGCACAGGGCGGCGCATTTGCCCGCTTCGATCCGCACCGTCTCACGCACGAAATCGCCACTGTCCTTGAGGAGACCGACCGCGCGGTCGAGCGCGGTGCGCGCCAGATGATAGCGCGGGATACCGAGGCGTTCATTCTTGAGGGAGAAGCCGATAATCTCCCATGCCTGTCCTTCCTCGCCGAACCGGTTGGACACCGGCACAACCACATCGTCGAAGAACACTTCGTGAATGTCGCCCTCCCCGATCAGGCTGGGGATCTGGCGCACGACGATGCCCGGCGTGTCCATGGGGACGAGCAGGATGGTGATGCCTTTCTTGCGGTCGTCGCTGGTGCGCGTCAGCAGGAAGCAGGTGTCGGCAAGGCCCGCATAGCTCGTCCAGATCTTTTGCCCGTTCACACGGTAGACGTCGCCGTCAAGCGTCGCGCGGGTGCGAAGCGAGGCAAGGTCGGAACCGCTGTCAGGCTCCGAAAAACCCTGACACCACAGCATCTCGCCGCTGGAGATCTGCGGCAGATATTTGGCCTTCTGCGCTTCGGTCCCATACTTGACCAGCGTCGGGCCGATCCAGTTGACGTTCATATACTGGCCGCCGCGCGGCTCACCCCATTCCCACATGACTTCGGCAAGAATCTGCTGCTCCCAGGGACCCAGGCCTTCGCCGCCGATCTCCTTGGGCCAATGGGGGAAAAGCATGCCGTTATCGGCCAGATCGCGGCAGAAACCACGCGCGAATTCGGTCAGCGCGGGGCTGGCGGGACCGTGCTTGGAAAAATCCTCCCAGTCGTCGGGAAGGGTCTTTGCGAGGAAGTCGTGCAGCTTCTGGCGAAACGCCTGCTGCTCCCCGGTCCAGTTGAAATCCATCTTCGTCGTCGCTCCCCCGGTTCCCGTTCAGTACCGACCGGGGTGCGTTAGACCAGCCCGCCGCTCGTAAACAAGGCCCGATCATCTTTTGTGGATAGGAATGCAGCCGGGGTGCTTGCAAAGAGACTATTCAGCGTGAATTAGGAGCGTCGGCAAGAGCGCCGAGGGAATATGGAGGAGTGATGGCGGAGGCTTCCGAACTCGAATCGCTGCGGGTCGAGGTGCGCGAATGGCTGGACGCCAACGCCCCCAAGACGTGGCGCGCGGAATCGGTCGATTCCGAATCCTTCTTCCGCATTCAGCGCGACTGGTTCCTGAAACTGGTGGAGGGCGGCTATGCCGTGCCGCATTGGCCCGCCGAATGGCCGGGCGGCGGCAAGAGCCTGGCCGAGCAGAAAGTGATTTACGAGGAGATGGCCCGCGCCGATACGCCGCGCCTGCTGCTGTCCTTCGTATCGACCTATCATGCCGCCTCCACCATCCTGGAATGGGGATCGAAGGAGCAGCAGGCCCAATATCTGCCCGCCATCCTGAAGGGCGAAACATGGTGCCAGGGCTTTTCCGAGCCGGGCGCGGGGTCCGATCTTGCAGGCCTGCGCACCAAGGCGGAACGTCGCGGCGACGTCTATGTGGTGAGCGGTCAGAAAATCTGGTCCACCATGGCCCAGTTCGCCGACAAGTGCCTCCTTCTCGTCCGCACCAGTAACGAGAAGGCGAAGCAGGCGGGCATGACCTTCCTGCTGTGCGACATCAATGCGCCGGGCATCACCGTGCGCCCGATCAACCAGATCCACGGCGACGAGGAATTTGCCGAAGTCTTCTTCGACGAGGTCGAAATCCCCGTCTCGGAACGGCTGGGCGAGGAAGGCCAGGGCTGGGCCGTGGCGCAGGCGACATTGGCGTCCGAGCGCGGCCTGACCCTGCTCGAACTGTCGGAGCGGATGCGCGGCGCGATGTGGCGCATCGCGACATTGATCCGCGACACCGGCAAGTCGGACGATGCGGGCATCTTGCGTGACTTCGGCAAGCTGGCGACGCGGGTGGACGCGACCTGCGCGCTGGCCGACCAGTTTCTGGCGTGGCGCATCGCGGGTGAGGAGCAGGTCGGACAGGCCAGCCTCATCAAGCTCACCTACTCGCGCGTACTGCGTGAGTTCACCCTGCTGGGCCTTCGGCTGCAGGACATGGAGTCCCAGTACCATCTGCCGATCACCTTCGGTGGCGGCATGGAGACGGGCAACTGGATGGCCGATTTCATGAACAGCTACGCCTGGACCATCGCTGGCGGCAGCGACGAGGTTCAGCGCAACATTATCTCCGAGCGGATGCTGGGCATGCCGCGTGAACCCAAGACATGGACGCTGGCAGGAGACGCCGCATGAGCATCGACCGCGCAGAATTGCAGGACGCCGCGCGCAAGGCCTTTGGCGAGGGCGGCTTGGGGCAGGACCCGGCGGCCGTGTGGGACCTGATCGTCGAGATGGGCTGGCTGGGCATGACCGTGCCCGAGGAACTGGGCGGCCTCGGCCTTGGCGCCGAAGCACAGGCGGTGATCCATTTCGAGCTTGGCCGCATACTCGCGCCCGGTCCGGTAGCCGCGCACATGCTGGTGATCGAGGCGCTGGTGCAGGCGGGGAAGACGGACCTGATCGAGCGGGCGGTCGCGGGCGAACTGATGACCACCTCGCTCCGCTTCTCGACGGTGCATGAGACCGAGGCATCCATGTCGGGCAGGCTCATCGCCGTGCCGGACGCGGACAAGGCGACGCATATCCTCGTCACCACCGAGTTGCTCACCGCCTTCGACGACGGCCAGACCAGCTTCGACGATGGCGGCATCAGCAGCCTGGATGACGGCCGCCTCATCCTGCTCCCCATCGACGCGCCGGGCATCAGCCTTGCGGAGCGGCCGACATGGGACAAGACCCGTCGCCTGTTCGACGTCACCTTCTACGATGTGAAGGTGGACAAGGGCCTGACCCTCGCCACCGGCGATGCCGCTCGCACTATCGAGGGTGCGCTCAAGGCGCATCTGCTGTTCGCTATCGCGGCCGACAGCATCGGCGGCGCGGAAGCGACGCTGGAGATGACCGTCGAATATCTCAAGACCCGGCGGCAGTTCGACCGGCCGCTCGCGATGTTCCAGGCGCTCAAGCATCGCTGCGCCGACATGAAGACGATCCTGTCGGCGGCCGAGGCGCTGCTGTGGACGCACGCGGCGGGCGGCAATAGCGCGTCGGTGAAGGCGGGCGCGCTCAAGGCGCACGCCGCGCGCGTCTATCATGCCATAACCGAGGAGGCAGTGCAGCTTCACGGCGGCATCGGCCTGACCGAGGAGCATCAGTGCCACCTGTTCCTCAAGCGCTCGACATTGAACGAGTCGCTTGGTGGCAGCGCGGACCTGTGGGAAGAAGCGGCGGGGCGGGAATTGTTGGCGGAGTTGCTGGCGGCCTAACGCTGGCTGTGTTCCTGCGCAGGCAGGAACCCAAGGTAATTTGGCATTCCCTCCCCTGGGCTCCTGCTTGCGCAGGAACACAGGAGGAGGGAACTCCTGTCTCAGCCTCCAGCGACCAGCTTGTCCTGCGTGCGCGTGTCGAAATCGCTCGCGGCATGGCGTTCGCGCAACTGCAAATGCTCCGGTCCGGTCGCGCGGTTGACCATGCGGCCGCGCTGGACCGCAGGGCGCGCCTTGATCTCCTCTGCCCAGCGGACGAGATTCCTGTAACTGCCGGTGTCGAGGAATTCCGCCGCGCCATAGCTGTTTTCGGTGTGCAACTGCCCGTACCAAGGCCAGATCGCCATGTCGGCGATGGTATACTCGTCACCTGCGATGAACTGCCGCTCGGCGAGCTGGCGGTCGAGCACGTCCAGCTGGCGCTTCGATTCCATCGCGTAGCGGTTGATCGGATATTCGAACTTCTCGGGCGCATAGGCGTAGAAATGGCCGAAACCGCCGCCGAGAAAGGGCGCGCTGCCCATCTGCCAGAACAGCCAGTTCAGCGTTTCCGTGCGGCTGTCCAGATCCTTCGGGAAGAACGCGCCGAACTTTTCCGCCAGATAGACGAGGATAGAGCCGGATTCGAACACGCGGCGCGGGGTGGTGCCGCTGCGGTCCAGCAGCGCGGGGATCTTGCTGTTCGGATTGACCGTAACAAAGCCGCTGCCGAACTGGTCGCCATCGTTGATACTGATCAGCCAGGCGTCATATTCCGCGTCGTGGCCCGCCGCGAGCAACTCCTCCAGCAGGATCGTGACCTTCACGCCATTGGGGGTCGCCAGCGAATAGAGCTGGAGCGGATGCTCGCCGACCGGCAGTTCCTGATCGCGCGTCGCGCCCGATATGGGCCGGTTGATCGAGGCGAAGGCGCCGCCATTGTCGGCGTCCCAGGTCCAGATACGTGGCGGCACATAGTCGGTCTTGTCGGTCATTGCGCGAAAACTCCTGCCTGAATATGCGGCCCATGTGGGGGCATGGCTGGACCATGAAAAGGTTGCGGAGTGAAATTCATTCCGGGTTGAGAAAATATTGATTCACACGTCTCCGCGCGGCCCCAAATCTTTCTCAGCCTTAGGGGGCAGCAACTCTGCAAAGGCCGCAACGCCCGCCCCCGGCCCATCGGGATGGTTCCACACCGCTCCGCTGACCGCGATGAAATCGGCTCCCGCCTCTATCAGCGGTGCGGCATTGTCCGCCGTGATGCCGCCGATGGCGACGCAGGGTAGCTCGAACACGGTCGTCCACCAGCCCAGGATCGACGGATCGGCCTGATGCGTCGTCTCCTTGGTCGTCGTGGGATAAAATGCGCCGAACGCCACATAATCGGCCCCCGCCTCCCCGGCTTCCATCGCAAGGTGGCGGCTGTCATGGCAGGTCACGCCGATCTGCGCCGCTTTGCCAAGGATGCGCCGCGCTTCTCGCGGGTCGCCGTCGCCCTGCCCCAGATGCACGCCGTCGGCCCCAAGTTTCTCGGCCATGGCGATGGAATCGTTGATGATGAAGGCAACCTCGCGCTCCGCGCATAGCGCCTTGAGCGGTCCCGCCGCCGCGATGATCGCGTCGTCATCCAGCCCCTTGAGCCGCAACTGGAACGCCGCGACCCGGCCGCCGTCGAAGGCCGCGCGCAGCAGGTCCACGAAATCCTCGCCGATCGTCGCCGGGGAAATCAGGTAAAGCTGGCAGGGCGGCCGCCAGTCCTCGGTATCGAACCGGTCGGCAAAGCCGGGGTCCAGGGCATTATCGTCATCGTCGTTATCGGGGATGCTGCTGGTCATCGCCCGTCTTTATGGCCTTGGCTCGCAAATCGCCAGCCCGGCAATCGCGGCCCCGGTCGACTCGCCGGGGCCGCAATATGGTCAGGCCAGCGCCTTCTCGATGTCGGCAACCAGCGTTTCGTCATTGGGCTCGATCTGCGGCGAGTAACGGCCCACGACATTGCCGTCGCGGTCGATCAGGAACTTCTCGAAATTCCACAGGACTTCGGGGTCTTCCGTAGCCTCGATGCCATAGCCCTTCAGGCGGTCGCGCCATATCTGTGCGTCGCCGAACTTCTCCGGCTTCGCGGCGGTCAGCGCGGCATAGAGCGGGTGCTTGTCCGGGCCCGTCGCGACCAGCTTCTCGAACATCGGGAAATCGACGCC
Organism: Sphingobium sp.; assembly: GCA_040508315.1. GTDB lineage: Bacteria > Pseudomonadota > Alphaproteobacteria > Sphingomonadales > Sphingomonadaceae > Sphingobium. Next base: position 3,977 of record JBEVNC010000089.1, on the reverse strand, counting down.
ATAGTTGGTCGTGCAGAAGGTCACGATCTCTTCGTTCGTGCCCGGCTCCTGCTCCTTGAAGTCATTGGCCGGGAAGCCGAGGACGACGAGGCCCTTGTCCTTATATTCGGTGTACAGCTTCTCCAGCCCTTCATATTGGGGCGTCAGGCCGCACTTGGATGCGACGTTGACGACCAGCACGGCCTTGCCCGCATAATCGGCGAGCGATGCGTCCTCACCCTTGATGGTCTTGAGGGGGATGTCCTGAATGGCGGTCATGGGGCAACTCTCCTTATGGGGTTCGGGACGGACATAATCGCGCCATGCGCAAAACGAAAGACATGTCCCGCCATTCGCCGACGCCGTTCAGCGCGGCGACAGTCGGTTATGGCTAGGCCGCGACAGATGACACATCTGCGCCCCGCATTCGCCATGGTGCTGCTGCTCGGCGGCTGCACGACAGTTTCTCCAACTGGCCGCCCAGACAACGTGCGGATCGGGCAGGTTGCGCATGTCGGCGGCCTGCGCGTCACACCCGAATCGGTGATAGAGGACAGTCGCTGCCCCATGAATGCGCGCTGCGTGTGGGCTGGACGGGTGCGCCTGCGCGTGACCGTCGGCGGCGAGGGCAAGGCGGAACGGCGGCAACTGACGCTCGGAGAGCCGTCGATCCTGAACGGGCACGCATTGGTGCTGACATCGGTGCGACCGGACCGGATGGCGAACCGGGCATTGACACCGAAGGATTATCGGTTCGATTTCGAGGTGCGGCAATGATGGGAAGTCAATGGCCGTTTGCCGACAGCGAGCCTCTTGGCTAAAACCGCTTTTCCCAAAACAGGAAGCCATCACATGCGCCACATCGCCCTGCTGCTCCTTTCAGCTACAGCGATGCTCGGCGCGTCCGTGCCCGAGACAACCGCGATGGTCAGCCCCGCCGACGCCGAAACCGGCTTTGCGGGTCTTTCGGCACGATATGTGGACAGCATCGCCCGCTTCTCCCCTGTCTCCGGCACGCAGTTGGGCGACCACCGCTTCGACGGCAAATTGCCGGACATCACTGCCGCCGGACGCGCGCGGCAGATCGCGTTCGACCGGCAGTTGCTGGCCGATCTGGCGAAGATCGACATGAAGGCATTAAGTCGCGAAGCACAGGTCGACGCCCTGATCCTCAAGAACGCGCTTAACTATGAAATCTGGGATCTGGAGGTGTTGAAAAGCTGGTCCTGGAATGCCCAGAACTACAATGACGCCGCAGCCAGCGCCCTCTACACATTGGCGGCGCGCGACTATGCGCCATGGCCGCAGCGGCTCAAGGCCGCGACCGCGCGCATGGAGGCGCTGCCTGCCTTCCTGCTCGAGAGCCGAAGGCAACTGATCGCGGCCAAAGTGCCGGAAATCTACGCAACGATGGTCGCCAAGCAGAATAGCGGCATCGTAGACATTGCCGAGACCATGCTGGCCCCGCATTCGGGCGAATTGACGGCCACCGACAAGGCCCGGTTCGACGCGGCGCTGACGAAGCTCAAGGCGGCGGTCGCTGACCAGCAACTGTGGCTCGACAAGCAGCTGACCCCCACTGCGAAAGGCGATTTCCGTCTGGGCACAACGCTCTACGACCAGAAGATGGCGTTCGGCCTCATGTCGACCATGACCCGCGCCGACCTCAAGGCCAAGGCGACCGGCGCCGTCACTGCCATCCGCGCGGAAATGTACGCGCTTGCCCGCACCGTATTGTCGGGCAAGCCGGACGCCCCCGCCCTGCCCGACAGGCCTACTGCCGCGCAGCAGCAAAAGGCCATCGAGGCAGCGCTTGCGCTCAGCTATGCGAAACGGCCCGACCGCGCGGGCGTGATGGATGCTGCCAAGGCCACGCTGGCGAGCGCGACCGACTTCGTGCGGGAAAAGGATCTCGTCTCCCTGCCCAAGGCGCCGGTCAAGATCATCGTCATGCCCAAGTTCCAGCAGGGCAATGCCGTCGCCTATTGCGACCCGCCAGGTCCGCTCGACAAGGGGCAGGACACATTCTACGCGATCTCGCCGATCCCGGACGACTGGACCGACGCGCAGGCCACGTCCTTTCTCAGCGAATATAACAGCTACATGATCCACGACCTCAGCATCCATGAAGCGATGCCGGGTCACTGGCTCCAGATCGACCATAGCAACCAGGACAAGTCGGTCATGCGCGCGGTGCTGGGCAGCGGCCCGTTCGTGGAGGGCTGGGCCGTCTATACCGAGGGTATGATGGCGGACGCGGGTTATCTGGGCGGCGACCCGCTGTTCAAGCTGACCGTCCTCAAGATGCGGCTGCGGTCGGTGACGAACACATTGCTCGACATCGGCGTACATACGGAGGGCATGACACGCGAGGCGGCGATGGACCTGATGATGAACACCGCCTTCCAGCAGGAGCGCGAGGCGTCGGGCAAATGGGTTCGCGCGCAGCTATCCTCCGTGCAGTTGCTCAGCTATTTCTCGGGCTATGAAGAGCATATGGCGATGCGCGAGGAGGCGAAGACGCGCTGGGGCGCGAAGTTCGACCTCAAGCGCTACAATGACGCGGTTCTGGCGCACGGATCGCCGCCCGCCCGCTTCGTGCGGCAGTTGATATTCGACCTGCCGGTGCAGTGACTATCTGTCGAGAATCGCCGCGGTCACGCCGCCATCCACCAGCAGGTCGGTGCCCGAAATGAAGGATGCCCGCGGCGAGGCGAGAAACTCCACCGCGTCGGCGATCTCCAGCATGGTGCATTCGCGCTTGAGCGGGGTCTTGGCATAATTGCTGCGCTTCACCTCGCTGCGCGCAAACTCGCGCGCGCCCATGGGCGTGGCGATCATGCCGGGTGATACGGAGACGATGCGCGCGCCCATCTCTCCCCATGCGACCGCCTGACGGCGCGCATAGAGGTTCATGCCCCATTTCGACACGGGATAGCCGACGCCGGTCTTGGCCGCCTCCTCACCGATTTCCGCCGCCAGCTTGTCGGCAAGATCCGGGTCGGTCGGCTCGCGCAGCAGGGCGACCATACCCTCCGACGGGGTGTATCGATGCGCGCCGAGCGAGGAGATGAGGATCGCCACGCTGCCCGGCTTTGCCAATGGACGCAGCGCCTCCGCGACATTGACCGCCCCTATCAGGTTCACCCGGATGATGTCACGAAACGCGCCATTTGACGGCGACAGTCCGGCCACCTGCACGACCGCGTGAAAGCCGCCACGCTCCTCGACCGACTGAGCCAGAGTGGCCACGGATTCGCGTGAAGTGATGTCGCAGGCAAATGGCTGCACATCGCAACCCTCGGATCGAAGGCGCGCCGCCTCCGTGTCTGCGCGCTCGCCATCGACATCGACCAGCAGCACACGGTAGCTCTGCGCCATGCGGCGGGCGATGGCGACGCCGAGGCCGCCCGATCCCACGACAACGCTCAGCGGCAGGTCCGGCCGGTCGCTGGTGCCGATCTTGTGCATGTCATGTCTCTCCCGCCGTGATTGCTTGGCGACACGGATAGCGGGCACGGGGGGCGAGCGTCCATCGGAGCGATTTGATTGATCGTCCGAAAAACCGGTTTGTTGGCAAATGACGAGCAAGTGGGCAATTTTGCCACGGTCGCCTGAAACGGACACCTGCCACGAAAAAGGGACCGGACTTCCGCCCGATCCCTTCCCTGTTCCTCACACCGCCCTTTCAGGCAGCGAGCATCAGGCGGCCGTCTTGACCGTCGAAGCGCCGTGAATTTCGTCGATCGCGCCGCCCAGCGAGGCGTCGAACTCGTCGTCCGTCATCTGGTGACGCAGATCCTGCAGCAGCGCGCGGCTGAAGCTTGCGATGATGCCGCGATTCTTCGCCAGCTCGACGCACGCCTCGGGACGCTCGAAGCCACCCGACAGGGCAACGACGCGCAGCACCTTGGGATGGTCGACCAACGGGTCGAACAGGCCGGGCACGACAGGCAGGCTGAGCTTGAGCATGACCTGCTCGCCCTCGGGCAGCGCAT
>JBEVNC010000072.1:0-8723 GCA_040508315.1 Sphingobium sp. | reverse complement strand
AGCGTAAATTTGTATGCCAGCAATGCGGCACTGTCGCGGCCCGGTGGCAGGGGCAGTGCGAGGATTGTCAGGCGTGGAACAGCATCGTCGAGGAGGCGCCGGTCACGGCCTTCTCGATGCGGCACGATCTGGCAAGCGGCGGGCGGGCGATCGCGCTGGTCGGCCTCGACAGCGAGATCGCATTGCCCGAGCGGCAATCCACCGGCATTGCCGAGTTCGACCGGGCGCTGGGCGGCGGCCTCGTCGCAGGCTCCGCGACGCTGATCGGCGGCGATCCGGGCATCGGTAAATCGACATTGCTGCTCCAGGCCGCAGCGGAGATCGCGCGGCAGGGTCGCCCGGTCGTCTATGTGAGCGGGGAGGAGGCGGCCGATCAGGTGCGGCTGCGCGCCCGCCGCCTGGGACTGGGCGATTCACCGGTCGCGCTGGCGAGCGCGACGAGCGTGCGCGACATCCTGACCACTTTGACAATGGGGCAGCCGCCCGCGCTGGTGGTGATCGATTCCATCCAGACCATGCACAGCGACGTGATCGATTCGGCGCCCGGCACAGTATCTCAGGTCCGCGAGAGCGCGCATGAGCTGATCCGCTTCGCCAAGTCGCAGGGATCGGCGCTGATCCTCGTGGGCCATGTGACCAAGGACGGCAGCCTGGCGGGGCCGCGCGTGCTGGAGCATATGGTCGACACCGTCCTCGCCTTCGAGGGTGAGCGCAGTCACCAATATCGAATCCTGCGCGCGACCAAGAACCGCTTTGGCGGCACGGACGAGATCGGCGTGTTCGCAATGGGCGAGTTGGGGCTGAGCGAGGTGCGTAATCCCTCTGCGCTATTCCTGACCGACCGGGCGGAGATGGTGACGGGCGCGACCGTATTCCCCGCGATGGAGGGGACGCGGCCGGTGCTGGTGGAGATACAGGCGCTGACCGTCCGCCTCGCCAGCGGCGCGACGCCGAGGCGCGCGGTGGTGGGATGGGACAGCGGGCGGCTCGCCATGGTGCTGGCGGTGCTGGAGGCGCGCTGTGGCCTCAGTTTCTCGACCTCCGAGGTCTATCTGAACGTGGCGGGCGGGTATCGGCTACAGGACCCGGCGGCGGACCTGGCGGTCGCGGGCGCGCTGGTGTCGGCACTGGCGGAACGTCCGGTGCCCGCTGACGCTGTGATCATGGGCGAGATTGCGCTGTCGGGCGAAGTGCGGCCGGTGGCGCATGCGCCGCTGCGGCTCCGTGAGGCGGCGAAGCTGGGGTTCGGGCGGGCGTGGGTGCCAGCGTCGGTGGGCGATGCGCCTGCGGGACTGACGCTGAGCGGCTATGGGACTTTGGGCGCGCTGGTTGACCAGATGCTGGGGCGGGGATAGCGCTGTCCCCTATCCTCGCCCCTTTGGGGAGAGGATATGGAGGCTTGGCAGCTTGCTGCCTAGCCGGAGTTGGAGAGGGGTTGGCTTGGTGCCAGCCTCACCCCCTCTCCGCTGCGACTAGGGCCTGCTGCGCAGACCCAAGTCTCGCTCCTCCCCCCAAGGGGGGAGGGTTGGTTGTGATTGCTCGATTGGACCTGTTTCAATGACCGCCATGGACATCATCGTGCTGCTGCTGATGGGCGGCAATGGGGTCATCGGGTTTCGCCGGGGCTTTGTGGGCGAGACGTTGGCGCTGGTGGGGCTGGCGGCCGCCATCGTCGCGGTGCGGCTGTTCCATGCGCCCGCCACCAGGATATTGACCGGCTATGTAGGGACGGAAGGGGGCGCGGCGATCCTTGGCTTCGTGCTGGTGTTCGGCGTGACATGGTTCGTCGGCCGCTTCATCGCACGGCGCATAGGCGATACTATCAAAGCGTCGGCTGTGGGTCCGGTGGACAGCATATTGGGCCTCGGCTTCGGGCTGCTCAAGGGGCTGCTCATCGCGACCGTCGCGTTCGTCGGCTTCGCCATGGTGTATGACACGATCTTCGGCGAGCAGGCGTTGCGCCCAGACTGGATGCGCACGTCGCGCACCTATCCGCTGCTCAATGCCAGCGGCAGCGCGATGAGCGAATGGCTGGCGGAGCGGCGCGCAGCGGGCGGGCTGATGAGCATTGCAGGCGGCATGGACGCCGGTGAGGCGGATAACGCCGCGGCGGAGCAATAGCTTTTCGCGGCGGCTGTGCGTAAAGAGCGAGCATGGCCGAAGCGCTCTATACCATCGAGATATTGCGCCTTGCCGCATCCACCACGAAATGGCCGCCGCTGACCGATGCCGACGGCAATGCGGAGCGCCGGTCGCCCACCTGCGGCAGCCGGGTCGCGGTCGATGTCGCGACCGATGGGGCGGGGCGCGTCGCGCGGATCGGCCTGACGGTGAGCGCCTGTGCGCTGGGGCAGGCGGCGGCTGCGATCATGGCGGCGGGCGCGATCGGGCGCGATGCGGACGCGATGCGCGCCGCCCATGCCGAGCTGGCCGATTATCTCACTGGCGCGAGCGATACGCTGCCCGACTGGCCGGACATCGCCAGGCTGAGTGCCGCGCGTGCCTATCCGGGGCGGCATGCCTCGATCCTGCTTGCCTTCGACGCGGCGTCCGCCGCTCTGGCCGACGTAAAGGCGGAGCGCGCCCATGGTTGAACCGACCGGCATAGAAGTTCTGCTGCATGACGGCGTCATCCTGCTCGCCGCGGCGCTGGCCTGCGTCATTCCGTTCCGCCGCCTCGGCCTCGGCGCGGTGCTGGGCTATCTGGTCGCGGGCGCGGTGGTCGGGCCGTTCGGCCTCGGTCTCGTCGGCGGCGGTGCCGGCAAGATGGCGATTGCGGAGATCGGCATCGTTCTGCTGCTGTTCCTCGTCGGGCTGGAATTGCATCCCGCGCGGCTGTGGCGGTTGAAGCGCGACATATTCGGGCTGGGCGTCGCGCAGGTGGTGACGTGCGGGCTGATCCTGTCGGCGATCATCTTCGTCGCGACCGGCTTCACCTGGGGCGCGGCGCTGGCGCTGGGCCTGCCGCTGGCGCTGTCATCGACCGCGCAGGTGCTGCCGAGCCTTAAGTCCACGGGGCGCATCAACTCGCCCTTCGGTGAGCGCGCCTTCTCCATCCTGTTGTTGCAGGACCTGGCCATCGTGCCGCTCATCACCATCATCGCCAGCCTGTCGCGCGCGCCCGCGCCGCCGGATGCGCAGCCGGGCTGGATGCTGGCGCTGTACACGCTGGGGGCCATCGTCGCGCTGGTGCTGGTCGGCCGGTTCCTGTTGCGCCCGCTGCTGATGCTGATCGGCAGTTTCGGCGAGCGCGAACTGTTCGTCGCGGTCGGGCTGTTCACCGTGCTGGCAGCGGCGGCGGTGATGCATGCGCTGCACCTGTCGACCGCGCTGGGTGCGTTCATCGCTGGCGTGATGCTGGCCGATTCGCCCTATCGGCACGAGATCGAATCGGACGTGGAGCCGTTCCGTACCATCCTGCTCGGCCTGTTCTTCGTGGCGGTGGGCATGGTGTTGGATATCTCCGTCATCATCGCCAATCCGGTCTTCATCATCTCCATGGCGCTGGTGCTGGTCGCGGTGAAGGCAGTGGTGATCGGCCTGGTCGCGCGCCTGTTCGGCGTTGCGTGGGGACCGGCATGGGGCCTTGGCATGTTGCTGAGCCAGGGCGGCGAGTTCGGCTTCGTCCTGTTCGGGCAGGCGAGCGGCGCTCTGCTGATCGAACCGGCGGCGGCGACGATGTTCAGCGCCATCGTCACCCTGTCGATGGTCACGACGCCGTTCCTGATGATCCTGGTACGCAAGGTCGAGTTCGGTCAGGCTGCGTCTGCCGACGGGCTGGACGGGCCGGAGGATGCACCGCCGACCCGCGCCATCGTGGTCGGTTACGGCCGCTTCGGACAGACCGTGTCGCAGTTGCTGGCGGGGACGGGCTGCGGCGTGACGCTGATCGACAGGAAGCCCGCGCAGATCGAGATCTCGCGCAAGTTCGATACCAAGGTCTATTATGGCGACGGCACCCGCCTCGACCTGCTGCGCCGTGCGGGGGCGGAGCAGGCCAATGTCATCGTGTTCTGCATGGACGATTCGTCGTTCGATGCCGTGGCGGTGCAGCCGATCCTCGACGCCTTTCCGCAGGCGGCGATCTTTGTCCGGGTGTTCGACCGCAAGCAACTTATCGCGCTGGACGGCGTGGAAGTCGCGGGGACGAAGCGCGAAGTGTTCGAATCGGCGATCAGCATGGGCCGCGACGTGCTGGTCAAGCTGGGCGTACCCGAAGACGAGATCGCCGAGGTCGAGGAGCGCTATCGCGACAATGACCGCGACCGTCTGATGCGCCAGATTTCGGAGGGTAGCCTGCTCGCCGCGCGGGGCATGACCATGCGGGCGCGCGGCGTGCGGCCGGTGCGGATCGAGAAGGCCGAGACTGTGGGAGACGACGCTTGATTATCCAGTTGCTGGCCGCGCTGTCGGCCGCGCTCGCCATCGGTGCCGGGGCATTCGGCGCGCACGGTGCGCGCAGCCCGGAGGCGGCGGAGTGGCTGCGCACGGGCGGGCTGTATCAACTCATCCACGCGGTCGCCGTGGTCGTGCTGGCGGGGCAGATGCGCGGTGCTGCGATCTGCCTGCTGGTCGGCGCGGCGGTGTTTTCGGGCACGCTTTACCTGATGGCCATGGGAGCCCCGCGCATCCTCGGCGCAGTGACCCCGATCGGCGGTGTGCTGCTGATCGTCGGCTGGCTCTGGGCGGCCTACGCGTTTTCGCGCGGTGCGTGATCGGCGTTGAGGAAGTCCCCTACCTCGCCCAGGTCCACATCCTTCGCCAGATAGGTCTGGCCGATCCCGCGGGCGAGCAGGAAGGGGAGGGTGCCGCCCGTCCGCTTCTTGTCATGCAGCATGTGCGCGACCAGCACAGCGCCGTCCGCCTTCACCTGCGCGCTGGCAAGGTCGTAGGGCAGGCCGACATCGCGCAGATGCGCCGTCACCCGCTCCGCCTCCGCCGCGGTACATAGCCCGCGCACCGCCGAATAGCGGAAGGCGAGCGCCATGCCCGCCGCGACACCTTCGCCATGGAGCAGGCGGGAAGAGAAGCCCGTCTCCGCCTCCAGCGCATGGCCGAATGTGTGGCCGAGGTTGAGGAGCGCGCGGCGACCGCTGGTCTCGCGCTCATCCTCGCCGACGATGGCGGCCTTGGCAGCCACGCTGACGCCGATGGCGTGGGCGCGCGCGTCGCTGTCGCCTGCGAGGAGACGCGGCCCCTGCGCCTCGCACCAGTCGAAGAAGGGCGCGTCGCCGATCAGGCCATATTTGACCACCTCCGCATAGCCTGCCCGGACTTCGCGGGGATCGAGCGTGTCGAGGACGGTGGGGTCGATCAGGACGAGCGAAGGCTGATGGAAGGCGCCGACCATGTTCTTGCCCGCGCGCGCGTTGATCGCGGTTTTGCCGCCGACGCTCGAATCGACCTGGCTGAGCAGGGTGGTGGGGATCTGGATGAACTGGCAGCCGCGTTTCAGGATCGACGCCGCGAAACCGACCAGATCGCCGATCACGCCGCCGCCAAGAGCGATGATATGGTCGGAGCGTTCGACTTCGCGGACCAGCAGCGCGTCGATCAACGCCTCCAACTCGCCCCAGCTCTTGGTGCCCTCGCCCGGCGGCAGGATGATGGCGTCGGCAGTGAGGCCCGCCGCCTCCAGCGACGCCTTGAGGCGCGGCCACTGGGTTCGCGCGACATTCTCGTCGGTGACGACGACAAAGGGGCGTTTGGTGGCGAAAGGGGCGAGATGCTCGGCCGCATGGTCGAGGAGGCCATCCTCGATCCGCACGTCATAGCTGCGCTCGCCAAGGCCGACGGTGATTACACGCATGATTCGAGAGCCTTTATGATGCGGTCCACGGTCGCCTCATGCGGTGTCGCGCTGCTCACCACATGGACGGGCGCCATGGCGTAGAAGGGATTGCGCACAGCCGCCAGTTCGCGAAGCACGGTACGCGGGTCCTTGCCCTTGAGCAGGGGGCGGCCTTCCTTGCGGCTGACCCGCTCGACCAGGATGTCGATGTCCGCGTCGAGCCAGATGGCGGTCGCGCGGTCGAGGATGAGGGCGCGGGTATCGTCCTGTACGAAGGCGCCGCCGCCGGTCGCGACGACCTTTGCCGGGCCGTCGATCAGGCGGGCGATCACGCGGCGTTCGCCGTCGCGAAAGCCCTCCTCGCCATAGCGGTCGAATATCTCCTGGACCGTCATTCCGGCCGCTTCGACAATGGCTTCGTCGGCGTCGACAAAGGGCAGGCCGAGGCGGTGGGCGAGGCGGCGACCGACCGTCGATTTGCCGACGCCCATCATCCCGACGAGCACCAGCGTCCGCCCGGCGTCGCCGCTTCCGATTTTGGAGTTTCGCTGCATGGTGCGCGCGGCTATACAGCCACCCGCGCCAGAGGCAAATTCGCGAATGACCATAGAGGGAGCGCGCCCTTCGAGGGCTCAAACATCATCATGAAAAATCTTCGCAGCACTTCCTATGAAAGCCGTCGTCGCCGCAATCCGCTGGTCCTGCCCGCCATCATCGTCGCGGTGCTGTTCTTCGCGCTGATCGGCTGGTTCTGGTCGCGCGGTGGCGAGCAGTCGCAGCAGCGGGTGGAAAAGATCGTAGCGCCGGAGCGTCTGGGCCGCTGATGCGCCGGGCGGATGCCGCTTTTCTCGGCCTTTCGGGCGCGATCCTGCTTGCCGTCGCGATCCCGGTGGTCGCGCAGCGCGGCCCCGAATCGCTGCTGCCTCCGGGTTTCGGCGATCCCGAACCGACGCCGCCGCCAACGCCGGTAGCACCCGCTCAGCCATCGCAGCCCGCCGCCCCGGCGGCGCCGGCGCCGGGTACGCCAGCGGTGGCGTTGCCGCCGATCGCCGACCTACTCGCCAATGCGGCGGCGGATGAGGAAGAGAAGCCCGAAGATTATGACATGCCGCCGACTGCGCGCCGGTCCCTGGCGCAGGTCGGGCCGCTGACGCCGGAGACGGGCGGCGTATCGCCCGACGCTTATGGCAATGTGCGCGGGCGTTTCCTTGCCGGGTTGATGCGGACTTCCCGTGCGCCGTTCGTGTCGCGCTGGGCGTCGATCACGTTGCGGCGGGTGCTGCTGTCGGGGACGCGCACGCCGGGCGATGTGAACGGGGCCGATCTGGTGGCAGAGCGCGCGGCGCTGCTGCTGCGCATGGGCGAGGCGGATGGTGCACGGCTGCTGGTGCAGAGCGTCGATGCGGCCAATTATACCAAGCGTCTCTATGACGTGGCGATGACATCCTATCTGGCGACGGCCGATCCGGCGGGCTTCTGTCCCCTCGCGCCCGAGGCCGCTGTGAAGACGGGCGATCCGCGCTGGCAGATGGCGCAGGCGATCTGCGCGTCCTTTTCCGGCGATCAGGGGACGGCGACGTCGCTGCTGACGCAGGCGAGGGCCAAGGGGGCGCTGCGCGGCGTGGACTATCGCCTCGCCGAAAAGGCGGTGGGCGCCGGTCCCAATAGCCGCCGGTCGGTCAAGGTCGAATGGGACGGGGTGGACCGGCTCGACCCGTGGCGCTTCGGTTTGGCGACCGCGACCAACGTCGAGATACCCGAGTTGCTGAGTTCGGAGGCGGGCGATGCGATGCGAGCGTGGGAGGCGCGCGCGCCCACCGTGCCCCTGACGCGCCGGGTCGCCGGCGCGGCGACGGCGGCGCGGCTGGGCGTGTTTTCAGGCGCAGTGCTGGCGAGCTTCTATACGCGGCTGGGCGATCCGTCCGATGACGGACAGGCGCGGCCGACCGATCTCTTCGAGGCATTCCGCAGCGCCTATGCGGGTGATTCGATCGATGCGCGCGTGGATGGCATGCGCCGGTTGTGGACGATGAAGCCTGCGGACGGCGCAGCGATGGGGCCGGGCGGGGTGAGCTTCGCCGCGCTGCCCGCCATCGCGCGCGCCGCTGCCGCATTGCCGCCCAGCGCGGAGGCGGGCGCGGACACGCCGTGGATTCTCGCGGCGATGTTCTCGAGCGGATATGACCGCAGTGCCGCGCGCTGGACGGGGATTGTCGGCGCGATGGACGGCGATGGGGCCGACCGCGCCTGGGCGCTGCTGGCCGTGGGACTGCCCGATGGCCCGGCTGCGCAGCCGCGCGCACGGATCGACGCCTTTATCGAGGGCGATGCGAGCGAAGGCAAGGTGGCGAGCCGCATGCTGGTAGCGGCCCTTGCGGGACTTGGCCGGATCGCGCCCGACGATGCGGCGGAGCTGAAGACCCAATTGCGCATGCAGCCGGTGCTGCGTTCACGCTGGGCGCGGGCCATCGAGGCTGCGGCGGCCGGGCGGCAGAAGGGGAGCGTGGCCCTGTTGGCGGCGGTGGGGATGCAGACGCGGCAATGGTCGATGTTGCCGCCGGAGCATCTGGCAGTGATATTGACGGCGATGCGGCAGGTCGGGCTGGAGCCGGAAGCGCGGATGATCGCGGCCGAGGCGATGACTAGGGTTTGACTTTCTCCCCCTCCCGCAGGCGGGAGGGTTCAACAGAGACCCGTGTCTCTGTTGAAGGGTGGGCAAGCGACCGCAAGGTCGCTGTTGCTATCCGACCGTTGCGCCGGGCGCCCCCCCCCCCCCCCCCCCCCGCGGGGGGGGGGGGGTGGGGGGGGGGTTGGTGGGTTTTTGGGGTTGTTTGCCCCCCCACACCCCCCCCCCCCGCGGGGGGGGGGGGGGGGGGGGGCCCCGGCGCAACGGTCGGATAGCAACAGCGACCTTGCGGTCGCTTGCCCACCC
>JBEVNC010000035.1:0-28825 GCA_040508315.1 Sphingobium sp. | reverse complement strand
CGGTGGTATAGACGCGCCCGGCGGCAAGGCCATTGAGCGCGCGCACGATCCGCCGGAAATCCTCGGTGGGCGGGGTCAGGCCGGAGAAGGCGTAATTGCCATTGATCCACACGCCGACACCCGTCGCCGGTATGGCGCTGGTCAGGATATCGCCCAGCCAGTCGGGATCGTTCAGCAATGTCTCGTCGGAGGCCACCGCGCCCAGAAGCTGGTCGGAAATGTCGCGGGCGCGCCGTTCATAATCGGCGATCTGCCGGCGTTCGCGCGATTCCAGCCGCATCGAGAACATCTCGGCGAACAGTTCGCAGACGGAGCGCCGCTCGAAAGTCGGCGAGCGCGGCGAATAATTATGACAGGCGAACAGCCCCCACAGTTCATCATCGACCACGATGGAGATGGATAGCGAGGCGGCCACACCCATATTCTTGAGATATTCGATATGGATGGGCGACACCGACCGCAGGATGGACAGCGAGAGGTCGAGCCGCTTGCCCGTCGCATCGACGGCCGGGACGATGGCGATCGGGTCCGAGTTCACGTCCCGGATGACGCGAACGAGGTTGCGCTTGTACAACGCGCGTGCCTGCCGGGGGATGTCGCTGGCGGGATAGTGCAGGCCCATGAAACTGCCGATGCCGGGCTTGCACGCTTCCGCCACCACTTCGCCCGCGCCGCTCGCCGCGAATTTATAGACCATCACCCGGTCGTAGCCGAGCATGGTCCGCACCTGCCGTGCGCCCTCGCGATAGAAGGCGGCCATGTCCTTGGTGCGGTCCAGGCGCGCCATCATAGCGCGCACCGAGTTGCTGCTGTCATTGCCCGCAATCGTGCCAGGCTCCGCCTCGATGATGATCTGACCGCCGGAGAAATGGACGGCGACGTCATAGGGTTGCCCGGACGTGCCGATCTGGCGGCCGAACAGCCGCTCGACCATATCCGGTTCGGAAAGATAGGATATCTTGTTGCGCAGGTCGTGCAGCAAGGCGCTGGGCACATAATCGGGCAGGGGATTGCCGATCAGATCTTCCGGGTCGAAGCCCAGGAGGTCACGGATATTCCGGGATACTCTGGCGATGATCCAGTCGGTGCTGACCGCAATCAGGAAGCCGGGCGACTGGATTGCGCCGAGAAGATGAATTGGTTCGCGATCGCAATTAGTTAGATCGACCTTATCGAATTCCGTCACGTCCATCCCACATCATCGATGAGCCAAAGCCCGCATGACGCGCTTCAGCGCATATGGCAAGAACGCGGCTTGGGCACATTGGGTTGCCCTGCCCGCCAAGCCCCCACGAATTTGCGCGGCAACGGCGATCAATGCAGCAGATCGCGGAGCGCCGATACCAGTTCGCGACCGGTCCTGTCCTTGGCCACGAACGGATGATTGCCGAAGCGCAGCTTCATCCGGCCGCGCGGCGGCAGGCCGGAACACAGCAGGAAGGGTATGCCATACTGTTCCAGATCGTCCGCGAGCATGAAGACGTCGTGGCCGTCCAGCCCGATGTCCAATATCGCCGCATCAGGCATATGATCGGCCAGAGCCGCCACCCCGTCCGACAGGCTGGCATGCGGGCCATCCACCTCGAACTGTGCATGTTCCAGAAGGTCCGTCATGGCGGCGGCGACGAACGGGTCATCTTCCACCAGCAGGACGCGCGGGGGCAGGGTGTCCGCCATGCGTCACTCCAGCCCGAAATGGGCGCGGTAGCGGGCGAAGCAACGCTCTCCGCAGCGAAGGCGCAGCAGCGCACCCTCCGCCATCGCCGTGGCGCGGGCGGGGTCTTCTGCTATCAGCGGGAGGATGGCCTCGGCGTTCCAGTCCTGGCTATGCTTGACGTCGAGTACCGCATGCAGATCGAAATAGCGTCGCTCGCTGCCGCTCAGCCCAATCCGGCGCAGGCCCGCCGCCGTGCAGGCCGAGCGTCCCGGCGCCGTCAATTCGATCACGCCGAGCGCCCCGACGCTATGCCAGGCGTAACGACGCGTCGTCGCCATCGCCGTCATGGCGTTGGCAAGGGCAAGGCTCTCCCACGCCGTCGTCTCGATCTGCGGATCGAGGTCGAGGATTGCGACCAGTTGGCCCAACATTGGGCCGTGCATGCCCTTGGCATTGCCACGCCCCATCTCGTCCCAATAATTGCGGGCGAGTTCGAGCTTCGCACGGTCAGGCATCTTGACCTGAGTAAGCGCAACAAGATCGTCGAAACCTGCTTCGCCTGCAGCTTCCTGTTGCAGGAACCAGCGGATCTCATCGCGCGTCGCCGTTTCCGCAAGCCATGGAAACAGCGGATCGCCTTGACCCGGACCATTGTCCTTCAGCGCCTGGAACCAGGCGATGAAGCCTTCCGGATCGGTCGGCACCTGCGCTGCGAGGTCGCTGACCTCGCCGCGCAGTTCGTCCACGAACCGTCCTTCGAGCCGCAACATGCGGTGGTCGCGGTCGAGTTGTGTCTGCCAGTCAGCGTCCGGCAATGAGGGGGCCAGCCGCTCGCGGTTCCATCTGGCCAGACCTTCCTGAAAATCCTGTCGGAGAAATTGCGATCCCGATTTCATCAGGGGGGCATGTGATGCCATTGCTTCCAAATCCTTATTATCTGGATCTAGAAAGCGGCGGCGCCTGAATCCGTTCCTGCAAAAGTGGCTGATCCGGATCAAGTGCAGCGCAGATGCGGCGCAATCCCATGATACGGGCCGGAAACAAATTCGGAGCGCGCTTCGGGGCGAGCGAGCGCTTCCGACCTGTCAGCGCCGCGCCTCGAAGATCGAGGTGGGACGCGGTTGCAGTAGCGAGACCGGCGAGCCTAGTTCGCGGGCGAGCATGGCCAGCATCCAGTTACGATGCTGGGCCAGATAGCGGTTGAAAGTCTCCGGCTTGGCGGGATCGAAAATGGGTACGGCCCAGTCGGCATCGGGAGCGGTATAGGCAGAATTGATGATCGGGCTTGGATCGTTCGGGCGGTCGAGGTGCCGCCCCAAATAGCTGTTGCCGGTGAACTGGACGAAGGTCGCCGGGGAAAAGCCTGCGGAGACGAGATAGTCGGGGCCGTTGCGGCCCGTCTCGCTGCCATAACGGCCGGTGCCGGAGACGGCGAAGACATTGTTCTGGAACCGCACGTCGCTTGCCCAGCCTTCCCATTCTGTCGCGACGACCATCTGCACGTCCTGATCCTTGCCGACATAGACGACGTTCTTTTCGACCAGAGCGTTGGTGACGTTGCCGGACAACTGGAATATCCGGCTGCCGTCGTTGCGGCTGACGTTGAAGCGGGCGACCGTGCCGCGATTGCCCAGATTGTCCTTGTCGTTGCTGCGCGGCGAGCAGATCAACAGGAAGCCGCCCGCATTGTCGTGGCTGTAATTATAGACGATGGTCGTGCGTCGCGAATTGAAGTCGGAATCGAACCCTTGCCCATCGTAGCGGGTGCGGGTGAAAGCGGCTTCGTTAAGCTGGATCAGGCTGTTGTCCGTGCTCCACTGCCATATGCCCGCGCTATAGCCTTTTGCCCTGCTGCCCGCATAGCGCACGATATTATGCTCGATGAGAGCACCGTCCGCGCCGCGCGGCACGATGCCGTCGCCGCCCACATCCTCCACATAATTGTCGCGGATCACGACATTGCGGCTGGGGAACCAGCGTGCGACGGAAACCTGGTCGCTGATGCCGGCGATCCCCGACCTGTCGACGCGCCAGACGATATTGCGTTCGATGGCGATGTCCTGAAACCGCGTCGGGAGCTTCGGCCCCAGCGCGCGAAACACGATGCCGCCATTGTCCTTGCGGTCGTTGGTGCCGCGCACATCGTGGATATACATGTCCGTGATGCGGATGCCGAAAGTGACGCCCCGGTTCTCCGCCGATACCAGCACGCCGTAGCGCGACCCGGCGGGTGGGCCGTCGTTCGTGACCTCGATCCCGCTGACGGTCACATAATCTGCGTTCAGGACAGCGACGCCATGTTCCGCCACGCCGCCCGCGTCGATGCGAGGGCGGGGACCGATGCCGGTCGCACGCACCGTGATCGGCGCACTGCGGCTGCCCGACCTCGTGAGGGTGAGGGGTTCCTTCCAGACCGATCCTGCAGCCAGCAGCACCACGTCGCCGGGCACGAGCAACACGGTGCGAAGCCGCGCCAGCGACCGCCAGGGCTGCACCTCCGACTGGCCAGCATAGCGGTCGTCGCCCAGCGCGGAATTGACATAGTAGGTCGCCGCGTGCGCGCCAGTCGCGCCGACGCCGCATAGTCCGCCGAGCAGCAGCAGAGCGGCACGGATCAGGCGGGAGTTGTGAGAATTGGGAGTGACGCGCGTCGGGGTCGGTCGCTGAGAGAACATCATTTCTCGAGAATAAGATTGGTGATCGGCAACAGTGCCGCTCGCAGCATGAACATCCCCTGACAAGGGATGGTTGCTGCGGCGGCCATCATTTTGGCAGATTTCCGCAGCCACTGGCCGGAGTTAGGTAGCGCCTCCGCCTCGAAATATGGCCACCGCCTTGCTCCTTTGTAAACGGGCCGTTGATAATGATAGTCTTTCGCATTAGTGGGGCGTCTCGATATACGGATGAGATTGAAAGGGGCCTATCATGTTGATCGCTAAGCCTGTGTCCTGCGCGCTGCTGCTGGGCGCTGCGGTGCTGGCGCCGCCAGCGATGGCGCAAACGCCGGAGGACGCCGATAAAACGGACCGTGCGGACATCATCGTGACCGCGACCGCTCGGCCGACCGCAGGCAGCAAGACCGACGTGCCGCTGATCCAGACGCCGCAGCCCATCAGCATTATCAGTGCTGAAACCTATGAAGCGCAGGGGGCCATCTCGGTCTCCGATACGCTCCGCTATGTCGCTGGCGTCGTCGCTGGCGCCTATGGTCCCGATAGCCGCGTCGATGGCGGCTTCGTTCGCGGTGTCGATCCGATCCAGTTCAGGGACGGCATGCGCGACATCTTCAGCTATTATGCGTCGATCCGGTCCGACCCCTATAATTTTTCGCAGGTCGAGGTCGTGCGCGGCCCCGCATCGGTGCTGTTCGGGTCGGGGTCCATAGGCGGCCTCGTCAACCTGGTCTCCAAGCGCCCGGAATATGAGACGCGGGGCGAGGCGGCGGTGCGCTACGGCTCGTTCAATCGGGTGGAAGGGTTGCTCGACATCACTGGGCCGGTGGCTGGCGACGTCGCCGCGCGTCTGGTCGCGAAGGTGCGCGATGCCGACACGCAGGTCGATTATGTGAAGGACGACCGGGTGATGATCGCCCCCTCGCTGCGCTGGCGCCCCAGCGAGGATACCGACCTGACCCTGATCGGCCTCTATCAGGAGGATGATGGCGGATCGACGGCGCAGTTCCTGCCCGTGATCGGCACCCTCTACGCCAATCCCAATGGCCAGTTGCCCAACAGTACCTTCGTCGGCAAGCCCGGCTGGGACCGCTATGACGGCCGCCTGCTGCAAGGCACGGCGAGCCTCGACCATCGCTTCAGCGACGCGGTGAAGCTGAGCCTGAAGGCGCGCGCCATCGACAGCGACGTCGTCTATCTGTCGCATTATCCCAACAGCTATTCCAATCCGGGCAATCCCTATGTCGTGCCGGACCCTCAATCCCCGACATTCGAAAGCCCCGATCCGGCGATGCGCAGCATCGGGCTCTATGCCGATGGCAGCTATGCCTCGATGAACATCTTCTCGACCGACAATAATCTGCGTTTCGATTTCAACACGGGCGAGCAGATCAAGCATGTCCTGCTGGCGGGCGTCGATTATAGCTGGAACCATGTCTACAAGACTGGCGGGTTCGACCTCACCTATGTCGATCTGTACAATATCGATTATGGCGCGCTTCCCGATTATGATGGGGGCCTGCCCTATGGCGGCAGCTTGGCCGACGACACCCGCCAGACGCAGCTCGGTTTCTACGCACAGGATCAGATCCGCCTGTGGGACCGGGTTTCGGTGGTGCTGGGCGCGCGGCGCGACCGTGTCCGCACGCAGACCTACGACTTCAACACGGCGAGCTTCGTCCGATACAGCGCCAGCGCCACGTCGCTGCGCGCAGGGATCATCGCCGAAGTGGTCGAGGGCGTCTCCCCCTTCTTCAGCTACACGGAATCCTTCTCGCCGCAACTGGGCCAGAATATCGAGGGCGGCCCGCTCAAGCCGACGCGCGGCAACCAATATGAACTGGGCGTCAAATTCCATCCCGACGACGCCACCCTGCTGACGGTCACGGGCTATAGCATCAAGGAGAAGAACCGTACCCTCTCGGTCGGCCCGAACATCTTCAGCCAGGTCGAAAGCGCGACCTCGAAAGGCGTGGAGGTCGAGGCGAGCCGCACCCTGCCGGGCGATTATGATCTGATCGCCAATTTCAGCTATAACAAGGCCTATGTCGACGGCAACGACCAGAAGCAACTCGACAACGTGCCCAAATATAGCGCGTCTGTCTGGGGCACCAAGACCACCCGGTTACGCGACGACCTGACCTTCCGTCTTGGCGCTGGCGTGCGCTATACCGGCGTGAACTATTCCTATGGCGGAGAAGGAAGCGTGTTCGAGGCGGGCCTGCGCACGCCGCCCTACACGCTGGTCGACGCGTTGGCAGAACTGAACTGGAAGAACTGGCGGTTGTCGGTGAACGCCACGAACCTGCTCAACAAGAAATTCTACGCCGCCTGTCTGGCACGGGGCGACTGTTTCATCGGGGCGGAGCGCAACGTCTATGGCACGCTGGCCTACAGGTTCTGACGCATCATGCTATGGGTGATGATCGGATCGGTGATGGCGGGCGGGGCAGTGCTGCTGCTTCGTCGCGGCTGGGAGCGTGTCGACCGATATTGGCCGCTGCTGGCCTTAGCCTGGGGTCTGCTCGTCCTCGGCATCCTCCTGGCGGCCGTCGCTGAAGGTGCCTGGGGCGTCGCCATCGCCTCGTCCATCGCGATGCTCGCGGGCCTCGCCTGTCTCGCCGTGGCGGTGTGGAGAGCGCCGCCGGACAAGGCGCGCGCGGCCGAACGGCGCACGCCTGCACCGCCGGACGGTGGAGGGGCGCTGCATCCGGGGCGACGGATCGTCACCTTCCTGATGGTCGTGCCGCTGGCGTTGATCGTCTCGACGGCGCTCGCGCTGACGGCCCGCGCCCTGGTCGCGATCAGCGGCGGGGCGGAAGCCGATGCGAATGTCGCGACGCTGTTTCTGACGCCGCTGCTCTGGGGGATATTGTCCTTCCTCCTCCTGATGATGGTGCGTCGCCGGACGCAATGGCTGACATTGATGGCGACCGCTTCGCTGGGCGGGCTCGGCGTCCTGCTGGGGATGGTGCGATGAGTGGTTGGCGGGGTTTCGACAAGGCTACCGTTCGCCAAGCGCTCTCCGCCCACGGTGCCATTGGCCTGCTCGCCGGCGCGCTGCTCTATCTCGTCTGCATGACGGGGACGGTCGTGGTGCTGTATCAGGAATGGCAAAGGGTGGAGCAGCCCGGCGCACCGGAAATGGCCGCCATCGCGCCGGACGCGGTGCAGCGGGGCATGGCCGCGGTGCTGGCGAGCGAGAAGGGCAAGCCGCCCACGACCCATCTCTACGTCCATCTTCCCGTTGCCGGTCTGCCGCGAACGACGGTCACGACGGACACGCAGGCGGTGCATCTACGCCCCGATGGCGGCATCGCCATGCCGGAGGAGAATAGCTGGTCGGAGTTCCTGCTGGCCCTCCATTATACGCTGCACCTGCCATCGACCATTGGCATGACCATCGTCGGCGCGCTGGGCGCTATGATCGTGGCGCTCGCCATCTCCGGCGTCGTCGCGCATCCGCGCATCTTTCGCGATGCCTTCCGGTTGCGCGCGCGCGACACGGGCGGCGTGGGTCTTGCCGACTGGCACAACCGGCTTGGCGTATGGACGCTGCCCTTCGCGCTCGCCATCTCGCTCACCGGCGCGATGATCGGAATGGCGGCGGTGAGCGGCTATGGCCTTGCCGCGACCTTCTACAAGGGCGATCTGGGCGCGGCCTATGCGCCTATATTCGGCGGGGAGGGCAAGCCCGACAAGGCACCCGCGCCGATGCCGGACGTGGCGGCGGCGCTGCGCCATATGGAGCGGCACTTTCCCGATGTGGAACCTGCTTATGTCATCGTCCACGACCCGCAGACTGCGGGACAGCATGTTCAGGTGTCGGGGCTGCATGCCCGCCGCCTGATCTATGGCGAGAATTATGATTTCGATGCGCGCGGCCGCTATCAGGGCAAGACGGGCCTGTCCGATGGCGCGCTGGGCCAGCAGGCCGCCGCTTCCGTCTACAACCTGCATTTCGGCAATTACGGCGGCCTTCCCGTCAAGATCGCCTATATGGTGTTCGGTCTGGCGCTGAGCGCGATGACGGCGACGGGCATCTCGATCTGGATCGCCAAGCGCAAGCGGCGGGGCCTGGGCCATGCGTCGCTGACGCGGGCGTGGGATGCGATTGTCTGGGGCGGCCCGTTGGCGCTCGTCCTGTCGTTTCTCGCGCGGCAATGGCTGGGCAATGGCGCGCCGCTGGTCGCGGTCTTCTGGGCCGGCCTGCTCGCTCTGCTCGTCATTGGCCTGATATGGCAAAACGCGCGCCTTTTCAGACGCGCGTTGCAGGGAGTGTTGGTACTGGGGCTATCGTTAGGGGCGGTCGGCGTCCTGATCAGCTGAACGCCTTCACCCTGCGGGAGAGCCTGCGTGTCCGAACCTTCTCGACCCCGGCGATGATGCCGTCGCTCAGTTTTTCCGCGAACAGCCCCGCGCCTGCGCCCGCTGCGACATCGCCCGGATAATTGGCGCGGCGCGGGATTTGCAGAGCGCCGATCACGCCGGCCGCTGCGATCACTGGCTTGGTGTAGCGGGGATATTCGCGGGAAAAGGCGCGCGCGACGGCCAGCGCGGAGGCGGCATGTCCTGAAGGAAAGGACCGCAGCCCCTCGGTTTGCGACGATCCGGCCTTGGCGACATAGCGACCTTCCTCGAGCTGCTTGGACGGACGGGTGCGGTCGACATTGTTCTTACCGAACTCCTTCGCGCCCTTTGCCACCAACTGCGCCACCAGCATGCGAAAGCCGGTCCGTTGCAACTTGCCATTGCGCGCGATCAGGCCAGCGCTCAGGATACCTGCGGATAGCAGGAGCAAAAGCCTGTCGTCGCCAGCATGCCCCAGCGACCCGATCTTTTGGGCGACCGGGGTTTCGAGGACCGGGCGCAGTTTCTCGATGATGCGAACGTCGAGTTGCTGAACAGGCGGAAGTTCAGCAACGGCCGATGGTGAGATATTGGTAATGGCGGCCATGCGTCTCTCCTGTGTTCCTCGGCCCGCTAGACGCAGGCCTCGCAGGAAAGACGCATGGCCGGTACGGCGGTTCCTCAGCCGATATCCTCGACTTGCGGCAGATAGGCGCCATAGCCTTCGGCCTCCATATCGTCGCGGTGGACGAAGCGGAGCGAGGCGGAATTGATGCAGTAGCGCAGGCCGCCACGGTCGCGCGGACCATCGGGGAAGACATGGCCGAGATGGCTGTCGCCATGGGTGGAACGCACCTCTATCCGCACCATGCCCAGCGAAGCGTCACGCAGTTCGGCGACGTTCGCAGGCTCGATAGGCTTGGTAAAGCTGGGCCAGCCGCACCCGGACTCATATTTGTCGGCGGAGGCGAACAGCGGCTCGCCCGACACGATATCGACGTAGATGCCCGGCTCCTTGTTGCCGAGATATTCGCCGGTGCCGGGGCGCTCGGTGCCGCTCTGCTGCGTGATATAATATTGTTCGGGAGTCAGGGCCGCGACGGCTTCTGCGGTCTTGCGATACTCTGTCATCAGTTACCTCCGTGTGAGGGCGCTATATGGTGATGGCCGCGATCATGCGCAAATGCGGACGGGCACGGATTTCGCGGCCGGAACATGGCTCTCCTCGGCATGATGTTCGACCGGCATCAGCACATTCGCTTCGGGATAATAGGCGCCCAGGCATCCGCGCGGAATATCATAGGGGGTCACGATCAACCCTTCGCGGCGGCGGGTCACGCCATCCTCCGCATCGCTCTGCAAGGCGACGATCTGCCCCTCGCTGACGCCCGCCAGGGTCATGTCCTCGCGGTTCATGAATAAGATGTCTCGCGTACCCTTCACGCCGCGAAAGCGATCATGATAGCCGTAGATGGTCGTGTTGAACTGGTCGTTGGAGCGCAGCGTCATCAGGCGGAAGCGGCCATCGGCATCAGCGAAGCCGGTGGCGGACAGTCCCGCAGGAACGTGAAACTCCGCCTTGCCGCTGGGCGTCGCCCATATGCGCTCCGACGCCTTATTGCCTTTCCAGAAGCCGCCCGGCGTGAACAGGCGGGCGTTGAAATCCTCGAACACCGCCGGATAGGTCGCCTCGATGGCGTCGCGGATGCGGTCATAGTCGGCGACCCAGGCGTCCCAGTCGATGCGCGGGTTCGGCGGCAGGATGCGCTTGGCGATCTCCGCGACTATGCGCGGTTCGGAGAGCAGATGCGGGCTGGCGGGCTTGGCCTTGCCGCGCGAACCGTGAATGCAGCTGGTCGAATCCTCGACCGACACCGACTGCGGCCCGCTCGCCTGCACATCCTGTTCGATCCGGCCGAGGCAGGGGAGGAGATACGTGGCTTTCCCTGCGAACAAATGATTGCGGTTGAGCTTCGTCGCGATCTGGACGGACAGTTCGAGGCGGGGCCATGCCTCTTCCATCGCCCCGGTTTCCGGCACGGCGCGAAGGAAGTTGCCGCCCAGCGCCACCACGGCCTTCACCGATCCGTCGATGACGCCCCGGCAGGTCTCGACCGTATCCAGCCCCTTTTCGGTCGGCGGATCGAAGCCGTACAGTTCCTTCAACTTCTCGACCGGCACCAGTTCCGTCTTCTCGGTGATGCCGACCGTGCGCTGGCCCTGCACATTGGAATGGCCGCGCACCGGCGTCGGCCCCGCGCCCGGCTTGCCGATATTGCCGCGCATGAGGAGGAGGTTGACGACCATGCGGACATTCTCAACGCCCTTCACATGCTGGGTCAGCCCCATGCCGTAAATGCCGAGCACTGCCTTGGCCTTGGCATAGACCCGCGCGGCCTCCTCCAAAGCGGACTGATCGATGCCGGATTCATGCGCGATATCGGTCCATTCCGTCGCCCGGACCTTATCCGCAAAAGCGTTGAAGCCGTTCGTATGCTGGTGCACGAAATCCCAGTCGATGACCGGCGGATCACCTACAGCCTTGGCGGCATCATCCCATTCCAGCAGGAATTTGGCGATGCCGGTCATTGCGGCGATGTCGCCGCCTGCCTTCACCTGATGATATTGGGTGGAGATGGCGGTTTCCTGGCGCAGCGTCATCTCGATGGGATTTTGCGGATCGGTGAAACGTTCGAGGCCGCGTTCCTTCAACGGATTGAAGGTGACGATCTCCACGCCCCGCTTTCGCGCCGAGCGCAGGTCATGGAGCATGCGCGGCGCGTTGGAGCCGACATTCTGACCGAAGATGAAGATCGCGTCGCACGCCTCGAAATCCTCCAGCCGTGTCGTGCCCACCGGCACGCCGATGGCCGCTTTCAGCCCGACGGACGTGGACTCATGGCACATGTTGGAGCTGTCCGGCAGGTTCTGGTTGCCATACATCCGGGCCATGAGGCCGTACATGTAGGAGGCCTCCAGACTGGTCCGCCCGGACGAGTAGAAGGCAACCGACTTCGGCTCCAGCTTGCGCAGCGACGCGGCGATGGCGTCGAACGCCTCCGCCCATTCGCAGGCGACATATTTGTCGGTCCCGGCGTCATAGCGCAGCGGCTGGGTGAGCCTGCCATGCTGCTCCAGGTCATAATCGCGCCAGCCGCGCAATTCCGTCAGGCTGTGCTGTGCGAAAAATTCGGGCGTGGTGCGGTAGCTGGTCAGTTCCCATGCCGTCGCCTTCGCGCCTTCCTCGCAAAATTCGGCGGGGTGGTGGTCGGCGGGCTTGGGCCAGGCGCAGCTGACGCACATGAAACCATCAGGCTTGTTCTGACGCGCCAGTTCGCCAAGCGCCATGGGTGAGAGGCGCTCGCGCGGCAGGATTTCGGCGAGCGACCGGACCGACCCCCATCCACCGGCCGGTCCCTCGAACGGCTTGACGTCGGGCTCATCGGCTCTTTGCTTGCTCATGATGTCGTCATCCCGCGGTGCATAGGCTGGGGGAACGAGGGGCCGGGGCGATTGGTTCAGGCGAAAACAGGTAATGAGGAAGATTCCATGGTCCAGCCCGTCCGCTATACCCCCGACGTCGAGCAGCCCGAACAGGATGAGGCGGAGACGTCCGCCGCCCTGAACGAACAGTTCGAGAAAATATTGGACATCACGTCGCAGGATTATGGTCACGCCGTGCGCTCCGTCCATGCCAAGGGGCACGCCATCGCGCGGGGCAAGTTGACAATAGCCGCAAACCTGCCGCCCGAACTGGCGCAAGGGTTGTTCGCGCAGGCGGGCGAGCATGAGGCGGTACTGCGTTTCTCCACCAATGCGGGCGACATATTGGACGATTCCATCCGCCTGCCGCGCGGCGTCGCGATCAAGGTCCTGGGCGTGGAGGGCGAGCGCCTCTCCGGCAGCGAGGGCGACAGCACGCAGGATTTCATCCTCGTCAACGGTCCCGCCTTCGCGGCGCCCAGCCCCAAAAAATTCCTCGGCAACCTGAAGCTGCTCGCGGCCACCACCGACAAGGCGGAGGGCGCCAAGAAGCTGCTGTCCGCCGTGCTGCGCGGGTTCGAGGCGACGCTGGAGGCGGTCGGCACCAAGTCGACGCTGCTGACCGCACTGGGCGGCGCCAAGCCGGTCCATCCGCTCGGCGCGACCTATTTCAGCCAGACCGCATTTCGCTTCGGCGACTATATCGCCAAGTTCCAGCTGGTCCCGGTCGCCAAGGACTATGTCGACGAGACCATCAGTGCCATCGGGCATCCGGACGCGATCCGTGACGCGATGAACGAGGCGCTGGCGGAGCGGGGCAGTCGCTGGGAACTGCGGGTGCAGTTGTGCACCGATCTGGAGGCCATGCCGATCGAGGACGCCTCCGTCGTCTGGGACGAGGAGGAAAGCCCGTTTCGGACGGTCGCGACGATCAGCGTCGAGCCGCAGGCCGCATGGGATTATGGCAAGAGCGAGAAGACGGAGGATGCCTTATCCTTCAGCGTGTGGCATGGTCTTGCCGCGCACCAGCCTCTCGGCGGCGTGAACAGGGTCCGCAAAAGCGCCTATAAATTTTCCGCCGACTATCGTGGCCGCTTCAACGGTTGCCCGATGCACGAACCTAGGGCGCTGAGCGAGCTTGCCGACTGAAAGGGCATAGATGACCATAGCACCGAAAGACTTCCTGAACCCGCCGGTCCTGCTGGCGGGAAAGGTGGACTATGAGATGTATGCGTCCTTTCGCTCCCAGCTGCTTGGCGCGCCGCCGGAGGGGACGGTGGTCATCGAGCTGACGACGCTGGGCGGCGACCCGGAGGTCGCGCGGATGATGGGCGAGGATATCCGTTTCCACAGCGAAATCGAGCCGCAGCGCCGCTTTGTTTTTCTGGGCAAGGCGGCGATCTACAGCGCGGGCACGACCTTCATGAGCTTCTTCGCGCGCGAGAACCGCTATCTGACTCGCGGGACCCGTCTGCTGATCCATGAGCGGCGGCTCATCAAGACCATCCATGTCGACGGCCCGCTATCGACCTGTCTCGCCGATTTGGAAGGGACGCTGAACGAGATCAGGACGTCCATCGCGATCCAGGAGGAAGGGTTCGAGAATCTGATCCGCGGCACGCACCTCACGCTGGACGAGATACGCCGGAGCGCCACGACCAACTGGTATATCGAGGCGCAGGAGGCCCAGCAGCGGGGCCTGATACAAGGCGTCCTCTAGGCTTCGCGCTGGTCCGCCAATATCTGCCATCCCATCATGAACAGCGCGGCGGCGACCGGGCCGATCACGATGCCGCTCAGGCCGAAAACACCGATGCCGCCCAGCGTCGAGACCAGCACCAGCCAGTCGGGGATGCCGGTGTCGCGTCCGACCAGGATCGGGCGCAGCACATTGTCGGCCAGTCCGATCAGGAACACGCCCGACACCACGACCACGATGGCCTGCCAAATCGCGCCGGTCGCAAGCAGATAGGCCGTCACCGGTATCCAGATGATCGCCGGGCCAATGGCGGGCAGCAACGCCGCAATGGCCATGAGCGCGCCCCACAGGATCGCGGCGGGCAGGCCGACGATCCAGAAGGTGATACCGCCCAGCGCACCCTGCACCAGTGCCACGATCACCGATCCCTTGATCGTCGCGCGGACGACGGCGACGAACTGGTCGGTCAGGCGCGCGGCGACGTTGCGCTCCAGCGGCAGGGCACGGACGATGGCGGGGCCGATATACTGGCCGTCGCGCAGCAGGAAGTACGTCACATAGAGACCGACGCCGAAGGCCAGCACGAAGGCGGCGGCATTGCGGCCAAGCGCGAGCGCCTGTCCCGCGATCAAGTTCACGCTGTTGCTGACGGCATCGGTGACGCGCCTCTGCACCCGTTCGAACGTGTCGAGGCCTGAACTGTCGAGCATGGTCTGGAGGCGCCACGGCAGGGCGTCGTGCACCTGGCGGAAATATTTGGCGAAATTGATCTGGCCGCTGCGCATCTGTTCATAGACGCCCGCCGCCTGATCCACGATCAGGGTCGCAAGGATCATCGACGGCACCACCACCGCGAAGGTGATGATGAGCAGGGTGATGGTGACAGCCAGATTGCGGCGACCCGGCCAGTGCGCGAGCAGGCGCTGGAACAGTGGCTGGAACATCAGGGCGGCGAGACCCGCCCACAACAGAGCGCCAGCGAAGTCCGACACGATCAGCGCCAGCGCCGCCGTTATGAGGCCGAGAAAGACGATCAGGCCGCCATTCTCGACGCGTTCCTTGTTCAAAGCCAAAACTGCCTCATCGATGGCGAGCCGGGTCTCCATCACGGTGGAGCATCGGCAAAGGTGGACGGGATACCCAGAACGCGCGACGCGGGCAAAGGGCCATGGCCCTAAAAAACTCTCAATGGCGGGAGGACGTTTGCCGATTGAACCATTCGCGTTTTCGGTGATGATGGCGCCGAATCGACGAAAAGGCGACCATCATGTGCGACGAAACGACTGCGGCCAATGACGACATCACGCTGGACCATAAGGGGCTGACCCGGCGCGAGTTCGCGGCGATCGGGACCGTGGCGGCGCTCTCCGTCTATGCACCCTGGTCGGTCGCTGCAGAGGGCAAGCTGACGGAAACGTCGGTGGAGATCACCACGCCCGACGGCAAGGCCGACGCTTTCTTCGTCCATCCCGCCAAGGGGAAGCATCCCGGCGTGCTTATCTGGCCCGACGCTATCGGCCTGCGCGATGCGAAGAAGGCGATGGCCCGCAGGCTCGCGGCGCAAGGCTATGCCGTGCTTGTCGTGAACCCCTATTATCGCGACGTCCGCGCACCGCTCGGCCTCGATTTCTCCGCTTTCCGCACGCCGGAAGGGCGCGCGAAGATCATGCCCTATATGGCTGGTCTGACGCCCGAGAAGGTAACGCGCGACGCGGTCGCCTATGTCGCCTTCCTCGACGCACAGGCGGCGGTGGACACCAAGCGCGGCATCGGCGTGCAGGGCTATTGCATGGGCGGCGCGCTGTCGTTCCGCACGGCGGCGGCTGTCCCGGCTCGCGTCAAGGCGGTGGCGACCTTCCATGGCGGCGGGCTGGTGGGCGACAAGCCCGATAGCCCGTATCGCCTGTTCGCCAAGACGCAGGCATCCTACCTGATCGCCGTCGCCAAGGATGACGACGCAAAGGCGCCGGGCGACAAGGACGCGCTCGCCGCCGCTGCCAAGGAAGCGGGCCGCCCCGCCGAGATCGAAGTCTATGGCGGCGACCATGGCTGGTGCGTGCCGGATGCGCCCGCCTATAATCAGGTGGAGGCGGAACGCGCCTGGGCTCGGCTGCTGACACTGTACAAGACGCTCTGACGAAACGTCCATTTTCCATGCCAGAGTTGCCTTGGGTCGGTTGAGTTCCGATATGCAACTCTGTTTTCAGCTACGCCGATTCTCCATGATCGGCGTGGATCATGCATGTGGAGTCGTATCGAATGGCCTATCTGGACACCCAGCTTTTCATCGATGGCGAGTGGCAGGATGCCGCCGATGGCCGTTCGTTGGCAGTGCTCAATCCGGCGACGGGGCAGGAGATCGGCCGGGTCGCGCATGCCGGCCGCGCCGATCTCGACCGCGCGCTCGCAGCGGCCGACCGGGGCTTCAAGATTTGGCGCGATTTCACGCCGGCCGCGCGCAGCAGGATCATGCGCCGCGCCGCCGAACTGATGCGGGAGCGGGCCGGGGACATCGCCCTGCTGCTGACGCAGGAGCAGGGCAAGCCGCTCGCCGAGGCAAAGGCCGAGGCGCTGGCGGCGGGCGATCTGATCGACTGGTTCGCGGAGGAAGGCTTCCGCATCTACGGTCGCCTCGTCCCCCACCGCACCACCATCTCGACGCGCCAGATGGTCATCAAGGACCCGGTCGGCCCGGTCGCGGCCTTCACGCCGTGGAATTTCCCGGTCAATCAGGTCGTTCGCAAGATCGCCGCGGGTCTGGCGACGGGCTGCTCGATCATCGTCAAGGCGCCGGAGGAGACGCCGGCCAGCCCGGCCGCACTCATCAAGGCATTTCAGGACGCCGGGCTGCCCGAGGGCGTGCTTGGTCTGGTCTATGGCGATCCGGCGGAGATTTCGGACTATCTGATCGCCAGCCCGATCATCCGCAAGATCACCTTCACCGGATCGACGCCGGTGGGCAAGCTGCTCGCCAGCCTCGCCGGGAAGCATATGAAGCGCGTGTCGATGGAGCTGGGCGGCCACGCGCCCGTCATCGTCGCCGAGGATGCCGACATCGCACTGGCGGTCAAGACGGTGGGCGGGGCCAAGTTCCGCAACGCGGGCCAAGTGTGCATCTCGCCCACCCGCTTCCTCGTCCACAACAGCGTCAAGGACCAGTTCGCCGAGGCCGTGGCCGACCTCGCGCGCGGCCTGAAGGTCGGCGACGGTCTGACCGAGGGCACGCAGATGGGTCCGCTCGCCAATGAACGCCGCCTCGCCGCCATGGCCGAATTTCAGCAGGATGCACTGGACCGGGGCGCGACGCTGCTCACCGGCGGCAATCGCATCGGCGAGACCGGCAATTTCTGGGAGCCGACGGTGCTGACCGACGTGCCGCTGGACGCGCGCCTGTTCAACGACGAGCCATTCGGGCCGGTCGCCGGCATTCGCGGTTTCGACGCGCTGGAGGAGGCGATTGCCGAGGCCAACCGGTTATCCTTCGGCCTTGCAGGCTATGCCTTCACCCGGTCGCTGGCCAATGCCGATCTGCTGACCCGCCGCGTCGAGGTCGGCATGCTGTGGGTGAACATGACCGCGCAGCCATCGGCCGAAATGCCCTTCGGCGGCATCAAGGATTCGGGCTACGGCACCGAAGGCGGGCCGGAGGCGCTCGATAACTATCTCAACACCCGCACCGTCGTCATCGCCAACGCGTGACGGATTTCTCACAGATTAAGGGAGTTCCCATGGCCGATCTCGCCACTATTCCGCTGACCCGCATCGACGGCAGCGCTGACACGCTCGCCGATCATGCGGGCAAGGTGCTGCTCATCGTCAACGTCGCGTCCAAATGCGGCCTGACGCCCCAATATGAGGGGCTGGAGAAGCTGTACGGCACCTACAAAGATCAGGGGTTCGAGGTGCTCGGCTTCCCCGCCAATGATTTCGGCGCGCAGGAGCCGGGATCGGACGAGGAGATCGTGGAATTCTGCTCGGTCAATTATGGCGTGTCGTTCCCCCTGTTCACCAAGGCGGACGTGACCGGGCCGGACAAGCAGCCCCTCTACGCCGCCCTGACCGAAGCCTTCCCCGAGAAGCAGGGCGACGCCACCGACTTCCGTGCCAAGCAGCGTGAGCGCGGCCGGACGCCGACGGAAGACCCGGATGTGCTGTGGAATTTCGAGAAGTTCCTGATCGGCCGCGACGGCAAGGTCGCCGCCCGCTTCGCACCCTGGTTCAAGCCCGACGATGCAGCGGTGGTGGCCGCTATCGAAGCGGCGCTGGCGGCCTGAGGTCTCCAACACCGTTCGTCCTGAGCGAAGTCGAAGGAATATGCTGAGCGGAGCCGAAGCCTTCTCGCTCCGCTCGAAAGCATGCTTCGACTTCGCTCAACCCGAACGGTGGAAGGGAAAGGCGTTTGCTACCGCCCGACGAGCGCCTTGAGCGCGGCAATCGTTCGCGTCACCTCTTCGGACGTGCCGACGGTGATGCGAATCCAGTCGTCCAGTGGCGGAAAGCTGCGCGCGACGATGATGCCTGCCCGCGCCAGCCCTTCCCGCAGGGCGGGCGCGTTGGGGCTTTTGAAGAAGACGAAATTGGCGCGCGACTGGCTGTAGGGCAGGTCCAGCTTGTCCAGCATTTCGGTGAGGCGGTCGCGGCCTTCCAGCGTGCGCTTGCGTACCGTCGCTGTCCACAGGGGATCGGACAGAGCGGCGGTCGCCGCCGCGACGGCCATGCGGCTGAGCGTATGGACATTGCCGACGCCTGCCTGCCGCAACTCGGCGGCCAGCGCGGCGGGGGCCACGACATAGCCGATGGGCAGGGCGGCAAGGCCATGGATCTTGTCGAACGTGCGGAACACCGCCACATTGTGCCCTTCGCGCGTCAGCTTGACGGCGGTACGCTCCATATCGTCATAGTCCAGATAGGCCTCGTCCACGATCACCAGCGTCCGGCGGGACGCGGCCACCAGAAAATCGTTCCACTTGCCCCCTGCGCCCAACGTGCCGCTGGGATTGTGCGGGTTGACGAGGAACAGCGCCCGCGTGCCCAAAGAGAGCGCAGCGGTCAGCGCGGGCAGGTTGTTGCGCAGGTCGCGGTCCAGCGGCACGGGCACGCCGATTCCGCCAAAGGGCGCGGCGGCGTCGATCAACGCGGTATAGCCGGGCGCCGAATAGACGAACCGGCCGCCCGGTCCTCCTTTCGCGGAGAGATAGATGCCCAGTCGGTCCAGCAGGTCGCCCAGCAATATGCGGTCGGACGTCACGCCCTCGCGCTTTGCGATGGCATCCTGCAACCGCGCCGCATCCCCGGCGTCGGCGTAGCGGGACAGGCGAGCGCCTTCCTGCGCGATGGCACGGATTGCGGAGGGGGACGGGCCGAACGGATTCTCGTTGAGCGACAGGCGCGCCGACGCTGCACCGGGCGCGACGCCCTGCGCGCGTGCGGCCACCGGCAACGCGGCCGTCAGCGCCATCAGCATGCGTCGATTGAGGTCAGAGACCAATCACAGGCCCTCCATGGTCAGGACATATCGGGCCGTGTCGGTCAGGGCGCGGCGGACAGGTGGAAAGAAGAATCGAACGCCCCCTTCAGATCGGGCACCTTGGCGATCAGCCCGGCCTGACGGTATCGCTCCAGTATCGCCAGTTGTTCCCTTTCGACGCTTTCGTCGATGGGAACGGCGCGGGTTCGCAATTCGTCCACCGTGAATTTGGCCACGTCGACGGGCAGTCCGGTCTCCTTCGCCAGCACCTGCGCATATTCGTCCGTATGCGTCAGCGCCCATTCGCGCGCACGGCTGATCCGGTCGAGGAAATCCTGTATCTGCGCGCGCTTGGACGCGATGGCCTTGTCATTGGCGGCGTAGAATCCGGCCTGCGCGGGAAGCTCGCTGCCGTTTGCCAGGATACGGGCCTTGCTCTTGAGGACCGCATAGCCGGTATAGCTGCCCCAACTGGACCATGCGTCGACAGAGCCGCTTTCCAGCGCGGCCTTGGACTCGCTGTTGCTGAGATAGACCCAGGTCACGTCATTGGGTTTCAGGCCATGGCGCGCGAACAGGTTGAGGGCGAGATCCTGCCCCGCCGACCCGCGAACCGTCGCCAGCTTCTTGCCCTTGAGGTCCGCCCAGGTGCGGATGGGGGAGTTGGCCGGAACGATGATCGCGGCCGCGCGGCTCCCCTTGCCCGTGATCGCGCGGGCGGCGAATACGACCTTGATCGGTGCGCCGCCCGCATAGGCGAAGGCGAAGGGGGAGCCGCCGATGCCGTCAATGTCGATGGCGCCGGACTTGAGCGCCTCCAATAGCGGAGAGGCGGCGGGGAACAGCGCCCATTCGATGGGGTAGGGGACATCGTCCAGTTCGCCCGCAGCCTGCAGCAGGGACTGCGCGCCGCCCCGCTGGTCACCGACGATGAGCGTTTCCTTGCCCGGCGCGGCGGCCGGTCCACCCGACCGACCGAAAATCACGACCGCGACGACCGCCAGCAGCACGAGCGCCGCGACCGCGCCGATCCATATCCGTTTCATGCCCATTCCTCTTGCGTACCCGATGCCCTTTGCGCGCGACAAGGCTCCGATGGGGAGGGGCTTGTCCAGCCAGTAATGCTCATCTGCAGTCGAGCAAATCTTTACTGGCCCCCGACAAAGGCGGCCAGCCGGGCAAAGGCTCGCCGCAACCGGTCATGATCGTTAGCCCCGCCGAGCGACAGGCGGGCGAAGGAGTGCAGATCGCCGGGCGACACAGCAAACGCCTCCCCCGGCACGACCGACAGGCCTGCCGGGCGGAGCGCCGCCGCGAGGTCGGCCGCTTGCATGTCGCCGGGAAGGCGCAGCCAGATATGATAGCCTTCGGGATGGATGGCGTGGTCGAGGCCCTTCAGGAAAGGTGCGGCGATCCGTTGCCGGGCGATCCCCTCCTTCCTGACAGCATCCACCAACTCCCGGAACGTACCGTCGCGAAACCAGACGGAGGCCAGCGCGACGTTGAGGTGCGGCGCCATGATCATGCTGTCATGCAGGGCCGAGGCGAGGTGCAAGGCATCCGCCCGCGACGGCGCGCGGACATGGGCGACGCGCAGAACCGGCGAGATGACCTTGGAGAGGCTGGCGATATGCCATGTCTGCTCGGGAACGAAGGTCGCCAGCGCTGGGAAGGGCTGCTGGGGAAGCTGCCCATAGGCGTCATCCTCAATGACGAGGACGCCGTGGCGGCGCGCGAGGTCTGCCACTGTCTTGCGCCGATCCATGCCCATGGTGGCGGTGGTGGGATTGTCGTTGGTCGGGACCACATAGACCGCGCTCGCCCCGGCCTTGATGGCATCGTCCAGCGACTGCGGCTCGATACCCTCGGCGTCGGATCGCAGAGGCAGAATGCGAATGCCGGATCGCGACGCCAGCGACAGCAGGCCGGGATAGGTGGCAGCCGCGGCGCAGATCGTATCGCCCCGCCCGAATGTCGTCGCGAAGATCGCATGCAGCGCGCTCTGGCCGCCCGCCGTGACGACGACTTCTTCCTCGACCGTCGGCAGGCCGCGCCCGGTGAACATCTGCGCCGCCAGCTTGCGATGATGCAATCCGCCCCCATCCGGCTGATATTGCAGCAGCGGCGAGTGGCCACCGGCGCGCAGCAGGGCGGACAGGCCTTTGCGGATGGCGTCGGGCAGCAGCATGGAGGCGGGCTGGGGCGGTGAGATCATCGCGTTGTCGCCCGCATCGTCGATGGGCGGCAGGGTAACATCGTTGCGGATATAGCTGCCCAGCCGCCCGGAGCCTTCCAGCAGCCCGCCATCGCGCAGCATGCCATAAGCGCGCGTGACGGTGGTGAGGTCCACCGACAACGCTCTCGCCAGTTCGCGCTGCGGCGGCAGGCGCTCTCCCGCGGTCAACGTGCCAAGGCAAACCGCTTCCTCCACTGCCTGCACGATGGCGAGATATTTTGGGCCGGGATGTCCGGCGATCAGGGGCAGCCATGTTTGTATGGGCATAGTCGCCTTTATGTATGGATAATATATCCATACATATCTGCTATGGGCGGTGCAACGACAGCGGATGGAATTTGCCATGAGCGAAATGCAGGCGCCCCTGACAGGGGCCGACAAGAGCCTCTGGATATTGAAGACCGGATGGAAGGGCCTGTGTCCGCGCTGCGGAGAGGGTCATATGTTCCGGTCGTGGCTGAAGATCGCGGACAAATGTGAGGTGTGCGATCTCGATTTCCGCTTCGCCGCGCCGGACGACGGTCCAGCTTTCTTCTCGCTGTGCATCGTGGCCTTCCCGCTCATCTTCTTCGTCGTGTGGTTGCAGGTCGCCTATAGTCCGCCCTTCTGGGTGCATCTGCTGACGTCCTTCCCGCTTCTGGGGCTGGGATGCGTCTTCCCGCTTCAGCCGATCAAGGGCTGGCTGATCGCCTCGCAATATGTGAACGATGCGCAGGAAGCGGGCACGGCGGACCTTTGGAAGAAGCTGCACGCCAATGACGGCCGGGGCTAAATCTCCTCAGGCTCCAGCCCTATATAGCGGGCGCGCGGCCGGATGAGCTTGCCGGTCTGACCTTGCTCGATGGCATGGGCGATCCACCCGGCCGAGCGCGCGGCAGCGAAGATCGCGAACGGCGCATCCTCCGGCAGACCGAACGCGTCGCAGGCGGCGACCATCGCAAAGTCGACATTGGGTTCGACGTCGGCCAGTTCCCTCGCCGCCGCCCGCAATTCCGCCAGCGGTTCCGGCACATCGACCAGGCTGAGCAGCGTGGCCGCGCGAATGTCGCCCTGCGGATAGAGGGGATGGCCGAAGCCGGGCAGGGACCGACCCTCCATCAGCCGTTCCCGCACTGCCTCCCGCGTGCCGTGCAATTTCGCCTCGGCCGCGAACCGGCGCACCACCTTGCTATGGCCGCCATGGCGTGGTCCCGACAGCGCCGTCAGTCCCGCCAGCACCGAAGCCGCCAGCGACGCGCCGGTCGAGGCGGTAACACGCGCGGCAAAGGTGGAGGCGTTGAGTTCATGGTCGGCGATCAGCACCAGCATGCGGCGGATGATGTCCGGGCCGTGCGGAGCTTTCCACGCCGCCGCCAGCCGTTCATGGATCGGGCCGGAACCGCATGATCCCGCCGCTGCATCCGCCATCATGTCGAGGATTAGGCGCGCCTCATCCGCGATGGCCGCCGCGCTGGAGCCGAGCATCGCGGGCGCATCCGATGCGCGCTGGGCGAGGATATGACACAGGCGCTGGCGGACATCGGGGAGGCGGGGCGGCGCAGGGCGATCGGCCTGTCCGGCAGGCGCATCATCCTGCGCGAGCAACAGAAGGGCGATGGCCTCCAGGTCGTGATCGTCCGACAGCCGCACCGCATCCTGCCCGCGATAATAGAATCGCCCCGCGCGCACCGTGGTGATCGCCGAACTGAGCACGGGTTCGCCCCATGCGATGGCGGCCGACGCCACGTCCGCGAGCTTGCGGCTGCGCCCCTTCCGCGCGGCGAGGTCGTCCACATCGGCGGCGCGATAGAGGCTGCGGCGTGAGTCGGACGGGTGCGGTTGCACCCGCAACTGGCCCCTGCTCACATAGGCGTACAGCGTCTGGGCACGGATGCCGAGGCGCTCCTGAGCCTGTTTGGCGGAGATCCATTCATCCTCGTTCATATTGATTATGTGTATCAAGATTGACGGATCAATGTCGAGACGCGCTTTTGCCCCGACTGCAACTTTGCCGGGAGGCCGCGATGTCGGACGATCTGTTGAAGGCCATCGAAACGCAGGCGCGGGCTTGCCTGTCGCTGGGCGCCCCATTTAGTGCCGGACTATTGGAACATGCCGGGCGCGATATCGCCGAGGGTGGCGTGACGTGCGAGCTGCTTGCGCCATGGAGCGATTTGCCCGCCGAGCAGCTGATCCGCGACGCCGTGGCGCTGCGGCTGCTTGCGAGCCTTCACCATCTGGCGCTGGACGGGAGCGCGCCGGAACTGGCGGCGTTTTATCCGTCCCATGCCGCCGACCCGGATCGCGCATGGCCGGTGGCGGCGGCATTGCTGGCGGTTCATCGCGAACGGGTTGCGGCAATGCTCACCCATGAACCGCAAACCAACGAAGTGCGGCGGTCGGCCTGCCTCCTGGGCGGCTTTCTGGTCATCGCACGGGACACCGGGTTGCCGCTGCGCTGTTTTGAGCTGGGGGCGAGCGCCGGGCTGAACAGCCTGTGGGACAGGTTCCGCTATGAGATTCGCGGAGATCATTGGGGCGATCCGGGCAGCCCGGTTGTCCTGCCGTGCCGATGGGACGGCAATGCGCCTGCTCTGGACGTGAACCTGACCGTTGCAGAGCGTCACGCCTGCGACCGCAAGCCGCTGGACATTGGCTGTGCAGAAGATCTTACGCGTTTGCTCTCCTATTGCTGGGCCGATCAGCAGCAGCGCATGGCGCGGCTGAGGGCGGCTATCCGCGTGGCCCAGCAGGCGCGGGTGGAGGTCGTGGCCGCGCAGGCCGCCGAATGGGTCGGACGCGCCGCGCCCCGGATCGGAACCGCGACGGTGGTTTTCCACTCCATCGTCTGGCAATATATTCCCGCCGCAGAGCAATCGGCGATCGAGGCGACATTGCGCCGCCATGCCGCACGCGCGACCGTTGACGCGCCCTTCTATTGGCTACGGATGGAATTGAACGAGGCCAGCAGAAAGTTCGAGCTGCGGCTCAGGACATGGCGGGAATGGGAAGACAGTCTGCTCGCGACCGTGCATCCTCATGGTGAGTTCGCATCGTGGCACTGATCGTTGCTTTTACCGGAACAGGCCCCTCCCGCGCACGTTGCGGTAACAGAGGAGAAACATATGACGCCGGGCAACAGACATGATCCCAATGCAGGCCGTCCCACGGCAGGCGACCAGAAACGGCCCATGAGCGAGGACGAGGTCCGCGATGCTTCGCTGGATGATTCCATGGACGCGTCCGATCCGCCCGCGATCAAGCATCCCGGCGGCGACCATGCCGTGCCGTCGTCGGGATTCACCGAGGAGAAATGACCTGTTGCGGTCGTAGGTCAGCGACCGATGGCCGCGGCCAGACCGTCGATGTCCTCCTGCGGGATGCGGCGGGCGATGACGGCCATCGTTGCCTTGCTCTTGTGCGCGTCGATGACGGTCGGGTCGCCGTGCCAGTTATTGAGGCGGCCCGCGACATAGGCGGGCTTCTGGCCGTAGAGCACCGGGTAAGATTTGCCGGGCGCATGACAATTGGTGCAGGCGGGCAGTTGCCTGGCGGGCATGCCCTTGGTCAGCAGTGGATGAGCGCCGGACGGAGCGGCGCTCAATCCCGGCATCGCCGCGAAATATGTGGAGAGCCGGTCGATCTCATCCGCTGAGAGCGGAGCCGCCGCGACATGCATGACAGCGCTCGGCCGCTTGCCGGAGGCGTAGGCGTTGAGGCTGGCGCGCAGATAGGCGGGGTTCTGGCCGCCCAATATCGGTATGTCCCCTTGTCCCCGCCCACGACCATCCGCGCCGTGGCATCCCGTGCAGGTTGCGAGCAATCCGGGCCGGAGGCCGGGCAGGTCCGGTCCCGTCGCGACCTCCGTCAACGCCCTATATTGCCGGGCCGTCATGCCGGGCAGGCGGCGGACGAAGGCGGCCATGCGCGCCACCTCATCCCGCCGTCCCGGCGCCCCCCATGCGGGCATGCCGGTATATTTGACGCCATGTTCGACGATCCAGAAAAGCTGCGGATCGCTCCATTCGCGCGCGGTGACGGACAGGTCGGGGGCAGGGGGCGTCGCACGCGCCATCACTGCCGAGGGAGCGACGCCCGGCGCGCCGTGGCAGACCTGGCACGCCTGCCGGTAATGGCCTGCCGCACTCACCAGTTGCTTGCCATCGGCAGGCTCGAACGCTGGCTGGAAGGCGGCATGGGTGCGTACGGAGTTGCGCATGGTCCAGTGCAGGAACCAGTCCGTAATCGGCCAGTGGCCGGACGAGGCGGAAATCTGGAAAAGCCCCGACCATGCAAAGCCGAGGCCCGCCGCCGCCAGCAGGAGAGCGGCGAGGATCAGGCGCTTGATCGTGATACGCACCGTCATGCGGTCGCTCCCTTGTCGCGCAGGGTGGTGGACAGGAGGGCAAGTCCGCCGATGAAATAGCTGGCTGCGCCGACCAGCAGCATGATAACGCCGCCCAGTTGCTGGTCGATCAATGCGTCGCCGCCGCCATGCTGCATTGTCGGATAGAGCGGCCGGGGTGCGAGGCCGATCAGCACGCCAAGAAGCGTCATATGCATAGAGGTGAGCAACAGTGCGCCGACCCCCGCCATACGCTGCGGCGCGCGCATCACGGCGGTCCACAGCAGCAGCCCGGCCGCGAGGAAACTCGCCTGCTCCAGCGCCATGATGGCGGGCATGGCGTGCGCGGCGCGGCGCAGGACGGGCAGATGCCAGCCCCACACGACCGCCAGTTCGACCAGCATCATGCCGAGCGGCGTGACGATATGCGGCCAGCGCCTTGCCGGGTCGGCGCCGGTGCCCGAAATGCCCCAGCCGATCAACGGCGCGGCGAGCGCCACCGCGATCATATGCCCCGCCATATGCCCGGTCATGCCCAGCCCGCCCGCCGCCAGCGTCCAGCCGAAGGGCACGAGCAGCAGCCCGGCGATCAGCGCGGCGCGCCTCACAGGCAGTCTCGCAGGAAGATGACGGGCAGAGCGGTGAAGATCACGGCGACGAAGCTCAGCCCGGCCAGCAACAGCGTGGACTTGGCGAGAAAGCGCAGGCGGTCATTCTGGGTCGCCTGATCGTGCGGCGGCGGATCGCCCGGACCGCGCACCTGCCGCCAGGCGACCCAGCCCGACAGCGCAATGACCACCAATGCCAGCACCGTGCCGACTACGAACAGCGTTGGAAAGGTCGCGAACCGCCCGGCCTTCGCGCAGGAGATCGCGGCCCAGAGATAGGAGAACAGGAAATGTCCCGCCCACATCGATGGCGGCACGATCAGCGTCCAGAGCGTGATCCGAAGCCGCTCGGGCCAGCTCGTCTTGCGCGGCTCGGTCATGCGACCTCCGGGAACAGGCCGATGGTCGCATAGGCGACGACGGCCGTCAGCGCGAAGAAGTGCATGTAGACCGTGATGTTGCGCAGTTCCGCGTCATGGGTTGGTGTCATGCGCCCCGCGAGGCTGCGCGCAAGGGCATAGCCCTGCATGACGACCGCGACGCCGCTATGCGCGCTGGTCCAGATCGCAAGCGTCCAGACGATCGCGGGATAGCTGTGCGCCTGCGGGTCCATGTCCCATGGTCCGGCCAGCCCCGCGAAGATGCCGGCGAGACTGGCGGCAATGCCCAGCGCCAGCATGGTGCGGGCGGCCGCGACGCCTCCGCGCGCATGCACTTCGCGCGCCGCGACGGTCAGCGCCCAGCTTGCCAGACCCAGCGCCATGGCGACCATCGGCCAGAACATGCCGGGCAGATGGGCCATCCCCTCGGGCGGAAATGTCTCATGCCGCGTCCAGAAAAAGAAATAGCCGAAGACGAGGCCGGAGAAGGCGGTCGCGTCTGCCATCATCGTGATGAACATCGCCCACCAACCGGGCGCTGACACGCCGGAGATATAGAGCGGCAGTTCGATGCCGTGCCCGATGGGCTTGCACGGCTTTTCGGGAATCTCGGCGGTCCCCGTCCACAGCCACCACAGGATCATGCCGAGCGTCGCGACGCCGCAAGCCAATGCCGCCCAATAGAGATGATAGGTGGTCAGGATGAATACCCCGCCCAGCGCTATGGCGGTCAGCATCGGCGTGAAGCTGGGCGTGCCGAGCCGGATCACTGATAGCGGCCGCGCGTCGAGGACGGTGGTGATGATCGTCTCGCGCCGCCCCTCCTCCGCATCGGGCAGGAAGAAGCGGCCCTCGTCGACCTTCTTCATGAAATCGGGCTGGTCCCAGATCGGATAGCGGCTCTCGATCAAGGGGACGGAGCGGATGCCCCAACTCTCGTCCTCGGGATGGGCCAGCCATTCCAGCGTCCCCGCCTTCCACGGGTTGCGCTCCGACTTGGCGCGGCGCGGCGAGAGGCACAGGTCGATGCAGATCAGCAGGACACCGGATGCAAAGACATAGGCGCCGATCGTGGAAGCCAGGTTCAGCCCGCCAAGGCCGAGCGCCTCGGGATAGGTGAACACGCGGCGCGGCATGCCTTCGAGGCCGGACAGGTGCATCGGGAAGAAGCTGATATTGACGCCGCAGAACAACAGCCAGAAGGCGATACGGCCGAGACGGTCGGACAGCTTCTTGCCCGTCACCAGCGGCCAATAATAATAGAGGCCGGCGAACAACGGCAGCAACGTGCCGCCGATCAGCACATAATGGAGATGGGCGACGATGAAATAGGTGTCGTGCGCCTGCCAGTCGAACGGCGCGACTGCGACCATGACCCCGGTCAGTCCGCCGATGACGAAGATGGCAAGGCTGCCCGTCGCATAGAGCAGCGGCGTCGACCATGTGACCCGCCCTGCCCACAGCGTCGCGATGAACACGAATATCTGAACGCCGGTCGGGATCGCCACGGCTTCGGACGCGGCGGAGAAGAAGGCGAGGCTGATCTTCGGCAGGCCCGTCGTGAACATGTGGTGGACCCACAGGCCGAACGACAGGAACGCCGTCCCCACCGCCGCCAGCACGATCCACGGATAGCCCAGCAAATGCCGCCGGGCAAAGGTGGGCACTAGCATCGCGAACAGGGCGATGGAGGGCAGGAAGACGATATAGACCTCCGGGTGGCCGAAGATCCAGAACAGGTGTTGCCACAGCAGCGGGTCGCCGCCCCGGCTCGCGTCGAAGAAGGGCCAGTTCAGCAGCCGCTCCATCTCGAACAATATGTCGCCGGCGATCAGCGGCGGGAATGCGAACAGGATCATGACCGCCACGACGAGGATGTACCACGCATACATCGGCATCAGATTGAGCCGCATCCCCGGCGGCCGGCATTTGAGAACGCCGACGATCAG
>JBEVNC010000235.1:0-3834 GCA_040508315.1 Sphingobium sp. | reverse complement strand
AGACCGTCATCGTCACGGGCGCAAGCTCGGGCCTCGGCCGCGCCACCGCGCTCCTGCTGGCGGAGGCGGGCGCGCAGCTCTTTCTTGTGGGCAGGGCCGCCGAGGGACTGGCCGAGACCGCGGCGCTGCTCGGCGATAGCGCGGTCGCGACCCATGTCGCCGACCTGTCCGACCCATCGGCCAGCGCGGCGGTCGTGGCGGCGGCGGTAGAACGCTTCGGCGAGATCCATGCCCTGTGCAACGTTGCGGGCATCATCTACGTCGCCAATTCCCACGACATGCCGCTCGACCAATGGGATGCGATCATCGCGACCAATCTGACCGCGCCCTTCCTGCTGTCGCAGGCGGCGATCCCGCATCTGCTCAAGACCGGCGGCGCCATCGTCAACGTCGCCTCCGCCGCTGCCTTCACCGGGCAGGCTTATGGCGCGGCCTACAGCGCCAGCAAGGCCGGGCTGGTCGGAATGACCAAGGCGATGGCGATGGAATATGCCAAGCAGCCGATCCGCATCAACGCCGTCGCGCCCGGCGGCATGGTCACCAACGTCGCCCGCAATTTCCGCCCGCCCGAAGGGGTCGATTTCGACCTCATGAAGCGCTTCACCGGTCCGCGCGGCGGCATGGTCGAGGTGGCGGACGTCGCCGCGATGATCGTCCTTCTCGCATCCGACGCCGGGCGCGGCTTCCACGGTGCGTGCATCAATATCGACGCTGGCGTCACGGCAGGCTGAGCGTGGCCGACGCCTTCACCGATTTCGATGCGGATCAACCGCACGGCCTGTGGAAAAGCCTTCGCGCAACATGTCCCGTCTCGCGCATCGCGGCGGGCGGGGAGGGCGCGCGCCCGGTCTATCTGGTTTCGACATGGGCGGGCGTGAAGCAGGTCCTGCTCGACCCGGACACATTCTCCTCCGCGATCAATGCGGAGGGTACGGGGCGGTTCATGGGGCCGGTGCTGCTGGGCATGGACGGCGAGCGCCATAAATCCCGGCGGCAACTCATCTCCCACGCCTTTCGCACCGCGCAACTGGCGCGCTGGGAAGAGGCGCTGATCCGCCCGATCATCGCCGACCTGTGCGATAAGGTTGTGGGGCAAGGGCAGGCCGAACTGATCGCCGACGTCATCAGCCGCTTTCCGGTTCAGGTCATATGCGGCATGTGCGCGATCCCGGCCGAGGACAGCCCCCGCTTCCTGCAATGGGCCAAGGATATTCATCGCGGCATGCGGGACGAGGCGACGGGCCGCGCCGCCGCCGAGGCGATGCGCGACTATCTGGAGCCGGTGGTGGAGGCCCGCCGCGCGAGTCCCGGCGACGACCTCATCAGCGATATCGTCCACGCCGAAATCGACGGGCAGAGACTGGACGATGAGGAGATTTACGGCTTCCTGCGGCTATTGCTCCCGGCCGGATCGGAAAGCACCTATCGCGCGACCGGCAGCGCATTGCTCGCGATCCTCTCCACGCCCGGCCTGCGGGACCGGGTGGTCGCCGACCGCGCGCTGCTCCCGGCGATCATCGAGGAGACATTACGCTGGGACGTGTCCAATTCCATGGTCAGTCGGGTCTCCACGCGGGACGCGGAAATAGAGGGCTGCCCGGTCCCGGCCGGTGCGGCGCTGCGCGTCGTGACCAACTCCGCCAATCGCGACGAACGCCATTGTCCCGACGCCGACCATTTCGATCCCGACCGTGCCAGC
This sequence comes from Sphingobium sp., assembly GCA_040508315.1. GTDB lineage: Bacteria > Pseudomonadota > Alphaproteobacteria > Sphingomonadales > Sphingomonadaceae > Sphingobium. The sequence continues at coordinate 2,135 of JBEVNC010000235.1, read as the reverse complement.
AAACGCCATATCGGCTTTGGGCTGGGGCCGCATCAATGCCTCGGCCAGCCTCTCGCGCGGATGGAGATGCGCGTCGGGCTGGACGTGACGCTGTCGCGCCTCGGCAACCTGCGTCTCGATCCGGCATATCCCGAGCCGATGATATCGGGCGCGTCCTTTCGTGGTCCGGACGCGCTGCATGTCCTCTTCGACAGGTCCTGAGATTAAAGGGCGAGGTCGGGGTGGCGGTCGACCTTGATACGGGTCGCGGCCGGGCTGGCAGTTTCAGCGACATGCACGGCAGGCGAGGGAATGGCCAGTTGCAGCGTCTCGGCAGTCGCCGCCCACTCGGCCGCCAGCGCCGCCGGATCGTCGTTGAGCGCGGTGCCATAGCTGGGCACGATTTCGCGCAGCTTTGCCTGCCATGCAGGCGTGGCGAGATTCTTCGCGAACACTTTCTTCAACAGGTCCAGCATGATGGACGGCGCTGTCGATGCACCGGGAGAAGCGCCGAGCAATGCCGCGATGGTGCCGTCCTTCGACGCGACGATCTCGGTGCCCAGTTTCAGCACGCCGCCCTTGTCGGGATCGCGCTTGATGATCTGCACGCGTTGCCCCGCCTGCCACAGCCGCCAGTCGCCATCCTTGGCCCCCGGCAGATATTCGCGCAGCGCGTCCATGCGGTCGTCCTGCGACATCATAAGCTGTCCGGCGAGATATTCGACCAGGTCGAAATCGTCCCAGCCGACCGCCACCATCGGCCGAAAATTCTCGAGCGTCACCGATTTCGGCAGATCGAAATAGGAGCCTTGTTTCAAGAACTTGGTGGAAAATGTTGCGAACGGACCGAATAGCAGAACCTGCTTGCCGTCCAGATAGCGCGTGTCGAGATGGGGGACCGACATAGGCGGCGATCCGACGGCCGCCTTACCATAGACCTTGGCGAGGTGGCGGCGCGCAATGGCGGGGTTTTCCGTGACGAGGAAGGAGCCGCCGACCGGGAAGCCGGCATAATCCTCCGCTTCGTCGATGCCGGATTTCTGGAGGATGGGGAGGGCGCCGCCGCCAGCCCCTGCGAACACGAAGCGGGCGTCGACCACCTGCTTCTCGTCCGTCGCCAGATTGTGGGACGTGACGCGCCAGCCGCCCTGATCGTTGCGCCGGAGTGCACGCACCTCATGCCCTGTGGTCAGCCTGACGCCGGGCTGCTTGCGCAGCGCATCCACATATTGCCGCGTCACCTCGCCCCAGTCGCAATCGGTGCCGAGCGGCGAGCGGGTGGCGGCGAGCTTCATGCTGGTGTCGCGGCCCTCCATCATCACCGGTGCCCACTGGGCGATCTGCCTGGGGTCGGTCGAAAAGGCCATGCCGGAGAAAAGCGGGCTGGCCTGCAACGCCTCGTACCGGCGGCGCAGGAAGGTGACGTTCTCGTCGCCCCATACGAGGTTCATGTGCGGCGTCGAATTGATGAAGGAGCGGGGGTTATGGAGCACGCCTGCCTTGACCTGATGGCTCAGGAACTGGCGGGTGACCTGGAACTGCTCGTTGATCTCGATGGCCTTGCTGATCTCCACGCGGCCGTCCGCGGCCATCGGGGTGTAGTTCAGCTCGCACAGGGCGGAGTGGCCGGTGCCCGCATTGTTCCAGCCGTTGGAGCTTTCGTCGGCGACCTTGTCCAGCCGTTCCACGATCTCGATGGTCCAGTCCGGTTCCAACTGGCGCAGCAGGACGCCGAGCGTGGCGCTCATGATGCCGCCGCCGATCAGCAGCACGTCGACCTTGCGCTGGGCAGGGAGGTCGGGTTCGCTGCAGGCCGACGGCAGGATCGCCGCCGCCCCCACCGCGACCGCCGACCCCATCAGCATGCGGCGGCGAGTGACGAGCGGCCCTTTGGCCTGGCTGTTCGAGCGGGTATTCATAGCGACACTTTCTGTTTTATCCGGCGGCATTTAGAAGCGGAAGCTGAGCCAGCCTGCGAGGAAATCGGAGTTGCGATAGCCAGCCTTCGTCAGCGAAGGCCCGGCGGCGAGATGTTCGTAGCGGCCCGTGAAGGACAGACGCGGGGTGATGGACCAGATGAGCTGGAGGCGGCTGACATCGGCGATCTTGCGGTCGGCGATAGTCTGCGTGCCCGCGAACGGCTGGCCATTGGCGCG
>JBEVNC010000217.1:0-30685 GCA_040508315.1 Sphingobium sp. | reverse complement strand
ACGAGATCAACGACTTCACCTTCATCACCCGCAAGAACTTCACCACCGACCAGTTCGCACAGGCGCTGATCGAGGAACTCGACGTCCTGCACGAGGAAGGCGCTACTACCGGGCGCATCATGAACGTCGGCCTACACCCCCATGTCTCCGGCCGCGCCCACCGCATCCGCGCCATCCGCGAGTTCATCCAGCACGCCAAATCCCTACCCGGCATCTGGTGGACGACCAGAGAGGAAATCGCCCAATGGTATCTCCAAAACCATCACACGCATATCGATGGGCAATTGGCATGAGCAGCAACGCCATCGCCTTTGACGGTCATGACATCGCGCCCGAAACGCGGGACTTCCTGTCCGGATCACACAAGCTGCTGATCGACGGCGACTGGGTGGACGGCAGCGGCGAGATCGAGACGCGCGACCCCGCGACCGGCCTTTCGCTCGCCAAGGTCGCGTCCGGGGGGAAGGCGGAAATCGACCGTGCCGTCGCCGCCGCCCGCCGCGCCTTCGACGGGCCGTGGGGCCGGATGTCGGCTGCGGATCGAACCGCCCTCCTCCACAAGCTGGCGCGGCTGATGGACAAGGACGCGACGCTGCTGACCCAGCTGGACATCGTCGACAACGGCATGCCGGTGTTCATCGGCGGGCTGACGGTCGCCAACTGCGTCGAAATGGTCGATTATTATGCGGGCGCCATCCTGCGCGTACAGGGCAGGACGATGGTGCCGCCGCGCCATATCGCGGCCATGGGCGAGGCGCTGACCTATACGCTGCGCGAGGCCGTGGGCGTGGTCGGGCATATCGTTCCGTGGAACGTGCCGCTGTCGACCGCGATCCTGAAGCTGGCGCCGGCGCTGGCGGCAGGATGTACCATCGTGGTCAAGCCGTCCGAGGAGACGCCGCTGTCCATATTGGCGCTGGGCCGGATGATCCTCGAGGCGGGGTTCCCGGAAGGCGTCGTCAATATCGTCAACGGCACCGGCGCGGAGGCTGGCGCGGCGCTGGCCGAGCATCCGGGCGTGGACAAGATCAGCTTCACCGGTTCCACCGCGACGGGACGCAAGATCGTCCAGGCCGCGCTTGGCAATATGAAGAAGGTCAGCCTGGAGCTGGGCGGCAAGTCGCCCGTCGTGGTGATGCCGGATGCAGATCTGGCGCAGGCCATTCCCGGCGTGGCACTGGCGACCTTTTTCCTGCAAGGCCAGAACTGCATGGCGGGCACGCGGGTGTTCGTGCACGAGGCGATCCATGATGCGCTGATGGACGGACTTGCCGCCTTTTCATCCGGCATGACGCTGGGCCATGGACTTGATCCCATGACGCAGCAGGGTCCGATGATCTCCGACGCGCACACCGCCAAGGTCATGCGCTATATCGATGGTGCGGCGGCCGAGGGCGCGACGCTGGTCACGGGCGGCAAGCGGCTCGACCGACCGGGTAATTTCATTCAGCCGACGATCTTTACCGACACGACGCCCGGCATGGCGGTGCAGCGCGAGGAGATTTTCGGGCCGGTCATGGCGGTGCAGCGTTTTGCCACGGACGATCTCGACGCCATTGCCGCGCTGGCCAACGATACGCCCTATGGGTTGTCGGGCAGCGTGTGGACGCGCGATCTGTCGACGGCGCATCGACTCGTGAAGCGCATCCGCGCCGGGCATGTCTCGGTCAATACCCATGGCGCGGTGGGGACCAACGTGCCCTTCGGCGGCTATGGCGAATCTGGATGGGGCCGGGAGTTCGGCGAGGAAGGGCTGGACGCCTATCTGGAGACCAAGGCGGTGACCGTCGTCCTGTGACGATTATACCGCCGCCTCCTCGAGAACCGCCAGTTCGTAGACGGTGGGCACCACAGCCCACAGCATCTTGAGGAACAGGCCGTCCGCACGCACCCATAGGTCTGCGGCCGGCCAATCCTCCCGCCAGCGCAGCCGATAATGGCGCGCCGGGAAGGCACCGGCCCGGACGATCACCTGCGTCTCGCCCAGATAGGCGACGTCGATCACCATGCTCTGCGCGGCGATATCCTCATCGCCATTGGGGGATATGGAGTTGGTCACGGCCTGTATCGGCAGGAACTCGCCGGGCCGCCCGGCGCCGCGCACCAGGCTGATCAGCCCGTCGCCTTGCAAGGGATGAAGGCCAAGATAGAGTAACGGCCCATCCGTGGCGATACGCTGGATCGGCAGTCGCTGGCCGCCAACGCGCGCGGACACCACGACGCCATCCTCCTCCACATCGAACCACAGGCCCGCTTGTGTGACTCCGCCATGGGTCACCCGGCAATAGCCGTCGAGCGGGCGCCATTGCCGATCCATCGCCAATGTGACGTCGCGCACCAGATCGGCATCGTCCAACACGCAAAGCGCGCGCAATATGTGGCCGCCCGCATGGCTGACGATATCGAAATGCTCGTGCCCGGTGACGATGCCATCGGTCCGATAGTCGATCCGGCCGGACAGGCGTGATGGGATCATGGCGCTGTGGTCCCCTCAGCCACCGCCCGCCGGTTCCGGGTCGATGGCGAGCGTTTCAGGCTGACGTCCGCCCAGCGTATAGAACCAGATGCACAGCGCATTGCACAGGAACAGGCCGACCGGCAGCAAGGCATAGCAAAGATAGAGCGCGAACACCGCCGATTCTGGCTGGTCGACCAGCGCGCCGTTCTTGGTCGGGATATAGTTGGCGGTCTTGAGATAAAAGCCGACAATCGCGACACCGACAGCGAAGGAGATTTTCTCGATCATCGCGATGACGCTGGACAACAGGCCCTCACGTCCCTGCCCCGTCAGCTCGCGATCATAGGCCATGGTGTCGCCCAGCATCGAGATGGAGAGCAGGATCATGCCGCCGGAACCGAAGCCCGCGAAGATCCCGCGGATCACGACCTGCATGTCGGTTATGCTGGCCTTGTCCGCCAGTAGCCAACTCAGCGAGACGAGGCACATCATCGATATGCCGAACAGATAGGCGTTGCGCTTGCCGAACCGCCGTTCGAGCCACAGCCACACGGGCATAGAAAAGGCGACGACGATGTTGGAGCTGACCGCGAACAGCATCTGGCCGGTATAGCCGATGCCGAGGACGTTCAGCATGAACAACAGGGTCGTCGTGGCCGTGCTGGCGAAGGCGAGAAACTGAAAGATCTTGGCCGCGACCAGCAGCACGAACGGCCGGTTGCGCAGCAGCAGCTTCCACTGGCTGGCATCCGCATGGACTTCCGGCTGCGTCGGCTCCAGCCGGCGCGCCTTGGCCGTGCCGAAGAAGCAGGCGATCATTGCAGAGAAGATGATGAGCGCCATGACCGCACCCATGACGAAATAGCCGGTGCGCCCGCCACCGCCCGCCGTGATGATGCTGGCAGTGACGGCAACGGCGAGCATCTGCCCGATCGACACGAACACCGTGCGGAAGGACAGCAGCCGCGACCGGTCATAGCGCGACGACGTCATCTCCGACGGCATGGTCATATAGGGCACGTTGAACAGCGAATAGCCGGTCGAATAGAGGATCAGCGCGGCCAGCATATAGAAGGTGATCGCCGTGTCGCTCATCACCGGCGGCGCAAAGATCATCAGGAAGGAAATCGCAGAGACCAGCGCCCCCGCCAGCAGATACGGCCTGCGCCGCCCCCAGCGGCTCCGCGTCCGGTCGCTCATCATGCCGACGGCGATGTCCGCAATGACGTCGTACAGTTTCGACACCATCAACAGATAGCCTGCAATCTCCGGCGATTTGCCGAGCACGGTCGAACAGAAGGCCGGGAAATAGGCCGTGACGGTGTTGAGCATGATCGACACGCCCACCGTGCCCACGCCGAAGCCAAGGCATATCCGGACCGGCAGCCGTTCGGCAGAGCCGGAATTCAAAGGTATCGTGGCGCTGGTCATCGGGCGGTTCCCGTGGTGAGAGGGGTGGCGGCTGCGCGATGGATCGCACGGCGAATACGCGGATAGGTTCCGCATCGGCAGACATTGGTGATCTGTTCGTCGATATCGGCGTCGGTCGGCCTGGGCGTGGTCGCCAGCATGGCGGCGACCGCCATGATCATGCCCGGCTGACAATAGCCGCACTGGGGCACCTGCTCCGCGATCCAGGCGGTCTGGACGGGATGGTCGCCCGACTGGTCCAGCCCCTCGATGGTCACGACCTTTGCGGCGCCGATGTCACCGACCGTCACGGCACAACTGCGCACCGCTATGCCATCCGCATGGACCGTGCAGGCCCCGCAGACCCCGATGCCACATCCGAACTTCGTACCCTTCAGGCCGACTTCCTCACGGATGACCCACAATAGCGGCGTGTCGGCGGGAACATCGACCTGCCGGTCCTGCCCATTGATCGTCAGGCTGAAGCTCATGGCAGATCCCTTGCGACGCGCAGGCCAAAGAGCTGGCTGACTCGGTCCACCGGATCGCGGCCCCGGAAGGTCGGACGCGCGCGGGTGACATTGGTCGCCCAGCTTGCCCCGCGAACGGACCGCCGGTCGCACGCGCCACTTTCATAGGGCTGTTCGGTCGTGGCAGCGGACGGATAGGGCGTGACATAGCAGTCCTGGGTCCAGGTCCAGACATTGCCGATCATGTCGCGCACGCCAAAGGCATTGGGCGCGAAACTGCCGACCGGGGCGAGCGTCGGATAGCCATCCGAGCAGCTGTTCTGCCTGCCCTCTACCACGGCACGGGCAGAGGCGCTGGTGTCGAGCAGATTGGCATATTTGCACGCATCGGCCGCATTATCGCCCCAGGGATACCGCGTTTGCGCGCCCGCACGCGCGACATATTCCCATTCGGATTCCGACAGCAGCCGATAGGGCTTGCCGGTCGTCTTCGCCATCCAGGCGACATAGGCCGTGGCATCGCGCCAGTCGATGCAGACCACCGGCTCAGTAGGAAGCGGCGGGCGGCCGAGGCCCGGCTCCTTCCAGTCCACACCCTTGGCAACGACATAGGAGCCATCGCGCGGCACCACGCAATCGGTCGCACCCTTATGGCCCGTTGCCGCTACGAAAGCGCCGAACTGGGCATAAGTGACGGGTACGACCCCGATTGCGAACGCCCGGCGGATGGTCACGTCATGGACGGGGCCTTCATACCGCTCCGGCTCGCCGCCATCGGCGCCCATGACGAAATGGCCGGGGCCGACGACGATCATCTGCGAACAGTCCGGGCAATCCCGGAAAGTCGCACCAATGGCGAGCGGCGCATGGCGGTTGGCCCCTGCCGCCCCCGACAGGCCCGCAATGGCGATGAGCGCCAGAAAGGACAGGCTGCGCACAGTCATATCAATACCTCGAAACCCTGATCGACGATGGGAAGCGTGCGAATGCGGCGCGCCGTCGCGGCAAAGATCGCGCCGCACAGCGCCGGGGCGATGCCCGGCACGCCTGCCTCCCCGACGCCGCCGACATGCGCATCGCTGGGCACCAGATGCACCTCGATCTTTGGCGTGGAGCGCATCAGCACGACGGGATAATCGGAGAAACTGCTCTGCACGACCGCGCCATCCTCCAGCGTGATCTTCCCGAACAATGCGGCGGAAAGGCCGAAGATCGCCGCCCCTTCGAGCTGCGCGACGATATTGTCCGGAGAGATTTGCAGACCGCAGTCGAATGCGCAGACGATACGGCGAACGGTCAGCGCCTTGCCCGTGACGGCGACTTCGACGACCATGGCGCAGCGCGACCCCCAGCCGGTGGCTAGCGCGATACCCCTGCCCTGCCCCTTCGGCAGTTTTCGATCCCATCCGGCCTTTTCCGCCGCTGTTTTCAGAACGGCGCGGCTGCGCGGATCGTCCTTGAGGATGGACAGGCGATATTCCAGCGGGTCGCGTTTCAGCTTGGCCGCTATCTCGTCGATGATCGATTCCGAGAAAAAGCCATTTTGCGAGCCGGAGACGGAGCGCCAATATCCCGTGCGGACCGGCCCCTCCACCTCGACGCATTCGATCCGGCGCGCGCCCAGTGCGTAGTCGGGCGAGATCAGCCCGCCACCGACCGCGCCATCCCCTATGCCGGGAAAGCGAAACTGGCTCATGGTGGAGAGGGGTTGCCCGGATATCTTGCCGTGCATGGCGACGACCGTGCCATCCGGCTGCACCCCGGCGGTCAGCCGCGCCGCGAAACCGGGGCGATAGAAATCGTTACGCATATCCTCGTCGCGCGGCCACACGAGCATGACAGGCCGTCCGGGAACCGCGCGCGCCAAGTGGACCGCCTGCTGCACGAAATCGCGCTCGTTCTTCCTGCCGAAGCCACCGCCCAAAAAGCTGCGGTGGATGACGATCCTGTCCGCCGATATGCCGAGTATGGCGGCGAGTTCCGGCGCGACCACGTCCGCGCACTGCATCGCCCCCCACACCTCGCACCTGTCCGCCGTGACCAGTGCCGTGCAGCATAGCGGCTCCATCGCGGCATGGGCGAGATAGGGAACGCTATACTCCGCCTCGACCCGGATCGGCGCTGCGCCGACAGCCTGCGCGACGGCGGTGGTGCTGGCGCCCATATCGGGCTTTCCCCCTTCCAGCGCGATGGGAAAGGGCAGGATGCCGTCCGTCCGGTCCAGCCCTGCCCTGATCCTGCCGGTCAGTTCGGCGGTGCCGATGCGAGGGCCTGGCGCTGCGGCGATGGTCAGCGCGTCTGCGGCCTTGCGCGCCTGCCACAGTCGATCGGCGATCACGGCGACGGCATTCGTGCCTAGCGGCACGACCTTCTTGACGCCGGTGATGGCAAGGGCAGGCGCAGGGTCGACCGGCTCCAGCGTGCCGCCAGCGACGGGCACATGCCGCACGGAGGCATAGAGCATGTCCGGCAGCACGAGATCCATGCCGAACTCCGCCGTGCCGCGCACCTTTGCGGGGATATCCTTGCGCGGCATGGCCTGCCCGATCAGCCGGAAATCCTTCGGGTCCTTCAGCGCCACTGTGGCGGGGACCGTCAGCTTCGCGGCAAAGGCCGCGACATCGCCATAGCCGATCGAACGACCGGTTGCGGGATGGAGCAGACGCCCCTCCCGCGTCTCGACGGTGGCGGAATCCACGCCCCATCGCTGCGCGGCGGCAGAGATCAGCATCGCCCGTGTGCTGGCGCCGACCCGCCGCAATATGTCGTAATAACCGGTGATGCCGTCGCTGTTGGCGCTGCGCTGCCGCTTGTTAGCGGCCTGATAGGCTGCATGCGCGCCGGACAGGCGGACCGTGACCCGGCTCCAGTCCGCGTCGAGTTCCTCCGCCACGATGCGCGGCATGGAATCGACGACGCCCTGCCCCATTTCCGCCCCGGGCGTGACGATTGTCACATCGCCATTTTCGGCGATGGAGACATAGGCGTTGATGGCGCCCTCGATGGGGGCATCGGCAAGGGCCGTAGTCGCCTTCGCAGGGGAGACCGGCACACCGATCGCCACCCCGACGGCCAGCCCGGCACCGGCGGTCAGAAAAGTCCGGCGCTGGAGCAGGGTTACGCCGTCGGTCGGGCGGTCACGCACCATGGTCGATTACTTCGTCGCGTCGCGAAGATAGGCGATGATGGCCTTGCGCGAATCCGGGTTCGACACTCCGCCGAAGGCCATGCGCGTGCCGGGCACCACCGCCTGCGGCTTGGCGATGAAGGCGTCGAGCGTCTTGTCGTCCCACTTTACCGTCGATGCCTTCATCGCGGGGGAGTAGTTGAAAGCGGCGCGGGTGCCGATCTTGGCACCGAACATGCCATTCAGATTGGGGCCCACCTTGTTGGGCGCGCCTTTGACGACAGAGTGGCAGGCCGAACATTGCAGAAACAGCATCTTGCCCTTGGTCACTTCCGCCGCCGTCTGAGCGAGGGCGGGCATGGGAAGCAGCAATGCAGCGCCAAAAATCATACGACCGATCATCTCGACAAACCTTTCATGGACGCGCGCATATCCAAATTCCGAAATGAAGGCGCGACGCGAAACGGACGGTGCGGTGTGCCGTCGGCATGGCTCGCCCCGTTCCTTGATGCATGCATCCAATGCCGAGATCGCGCCGGAGGGAATGGCGGACCCATGAATGACCGCTGATCGGATAATATCGGCATGCTCTTTGATTGAGGAGAGGTGACGGCCTTCTGATACGCATTAGAAACACGCGCATCGGCAATGCCTTTGCCGCATAGTGGAGATCGCCCCATGGATTTCAGCCGCCGCGACATGCTCGCCGGAGCAGCCCTCGTCGGGCTGGCCGCTTCGCCCCTTGCCGCTGCGACGAAAAAGGCGATGTCGCGCGATCCCGATGTCATCATCCTGGGCGCGGGTGTATCCGGCCTTAACAGCGCGCTTCTGCTGGAGCAGCAGGGGTTGAAGGTTCTGGTGCTCGAAGCGCGCAACCGTGTCGGCGGACGCGTGCTGACGCTGAGCGACCAGCCAGGCTATCCGGAAATGGGCTTCAACTCGATGGCGGCAGGCTATGGCCGTGGTATCGACGCTGCACAGCGTGTGGGCGTCGAACTGGTGGATGTGTCCACCCGCTATACCGTCGATCTGCGCCAGCAACTCGTGCTGGGCGGCGAACTGATCTCACGCGAGCAATGGGCGACGTCTCCCCGCAATCCCTTGCCCGATGCATTGCGCAAGATGATGCCGTGGGAGGTTCTGCCCGCTGTGTTCATGAAGTCCCCGCATTTGCAGGACTGGACCGAATGGACGAATGTCAGCGCGGCGCAGGACATCTCCATGCACCAATATCTGAAATCCCAGGGTCTGGACGATGCCTCGATACGCCTGATTTTCGACGAGGCGCCCTATGCCGGGACCAACGCCTATGATTCTGCGGCCGTGAATTATGATTTCAACTATGGCTGGACCAGGGCGCAGATGCAGGCCGGGTCGCAAAGCTTTGCCGTAAAGGGCGGCAACCAGAAGCTGACCGATGCCATGGCCGCGAAGGTCAAGGGCGACGTGCTGAAGGGCAAGGAGGTCGTCGGCATCGAAAGCGGCGCGGGCGTCGCGACGGTCACGTGCCGCGACGGCACCAGCTATCGCGCCAAGCGCGTGCTATGTTCTTTGCCTTTCTCCACCCTGCGGAACATCCATCTGACCCCTGCCCTGACCGCGCAACAGGCACAGGCCGTGACGACCTTGCCCTACCAGCCGCTGTCGATCGCCTTTCTGACGATCAAGGAACCCTATTGGGAGAAGGACGGACTGCCGATTTCGATGTGGACAGACGGGCCGATGGGCACTGTGCTGGCCCAGCGTTATGGCCCGACCCCGGCGGACGTGACAGGCCTGTGCCTGTTTGCGCGCGGCCAGCGTGCGCAATATTGGGATCGCCTGGGCAAGGACGCCGTGTTGAAACTGGTGGTCGAGGAGATGGCCCGCGTACGACCATCGACCAGGGGACTGGTGACGGGCGCCGCCTTCCACAGCTGGGGGCTGGAGCCGTTCAATGGCGGTGACTGGGCCTATTATGCGCCGGGTCAGGTCAGCGGCTTCGGCAAGGCGATGGCCGCTCCGGCGGGCCTGCTCCACTTCTGTGGTGAACATACCGCGACCGATAACCGGGGACTGGAGGGCGCGCTGGAATCGTCGGAGCGGGCAGTGCTGGAGATCGTTTCCGCCTGACCGCAGACAACTCGTCACCGGCCGACACGAAACCCCCGGCAGCCTTCGCGGCGACCGGGGGTTTTCGTTGGGTTCGTCGCGCCGGTGATTTACGGGGCAGCGGTGACGGGCGCATCTGGCCCGACGGTGCGGGCCAGAAACGCCTTCACATCGCGGGCAAAGCGATCCGGCTGCTCCCACATCGGCCAGTGACCGACATCGGGATAGCGGGTTACCGCGACATGGGTGTTGGTGAAGCGCCGCGTCGTCGCCTCCGGCCCCTGCGAGATCACCGTGTCCTGCTCGCACCAGATCAACTGAGTGGGAACCGCGACCTTTTGCGCCACCGCGCCGACATCGGTCGTTTTGAACAGCACCACGTTGGAGGCGATATAGGCTTTCTGCCGGGGGATTACGTCGGGTAGATTGGCCATGTCGTACATCATCTGCGGCAGATAGGCGGGCACTTTCCAGCCGGGATGCGACGTATCCTCGAATATCCAGCGATAATAAAAGAGCGGATGGTAGCTGGGCAGCAGATTTTCATGAAAGGCGAGCGCTGCCTTGATCTTCCAGTCGACCGGCCGTGTCTGGCTCGGACGTTCCAGCGGCAGGATGGAAAAGGACATGGCTGCAATCCGGTCCGGCCGGTCCGCATTGAGTTGCAGGGCGACATTGGCACCGTTGGAGGTGGAGATCACCGCGACCCTGTCCACCTTGAGCGCGTCGAGGACGCCGCCCACCAACTGAGCGGCGCGGGCATTGGTGTAGTCCCCCTTGGGGTCCGGACCGCTCAATCCATAAGGCGACCAGTCGACGCGGATGATCTTGTAGCCTTTGCCCATCCGCTCGACCAGCGGGTCCCACTGGTGCAGATTCTGGTTGGAGCCGTGCAGCATCAGCACCGGAAAGCCCTCACCTTCCACCCGCACATGCATGGGCACGCCGTCGATAGTCAGGAATTTGGATGGAGCATCGGCATAGCGCGCGATCATCGCCTGACGATCCGTCGCCAGCCAGCCGAGCCGGGCGGCTGCGAACCAGCCCAGCAAACAGACCAGGACGATCAGGCCGCCCCATTTCAGCAGCTTCTTCATCCCACCCCCCGTTCAACGCATCACGCACATGGTCCAGTCTTCCATCCTGCAAAAAAAGGACGCGAATGACATGCCGGCAGCTGCGAATATCCGCCCGTCGGTTATCCCCCTCCCGTTCCGCGCCTAAATCGCGCACCAGCCAATTTATCCATCAGACGGTCAATGGATGGATTGAAAGGACTATATCCCGGTCCGCGGCGTAGGAGGAGCTGTAGCAATGACCGTCAGACAAGTTTCGCAACGCTCGCCCCGGAGACACTATCCATGTCCGGCACTCCCGTTTCTCTCGCCACCGCACCACAAACGGATGGCGCGGCGTTCGGCAGCCCTATCGTCCGGCGCGGCTATGTCGATGGCCCCTATGGCCAGGTCCACTACCGGACGGCGGAGGCGCTGGAGGACAAGGGCCTGCCGACACTGGTCCTGCTGCACCAGAATCCTTCGTCCAGCCTGGAATATGTCAACCTGATCGCGCAGATGGGGCGGGATCGCCGCGTCATTGCGCTCGACACGCCCGGCTATGGCATGTCGGACAGGCCGCCTGCTCCGCTCGGCATGGCAGGCTATGCCGCGGCGCTCGCAACCGCGCTGGAGGGCCTGGTCGATCCGTCGCACGGACCGGTCGATCTTTACGGTTTTCACACCGGCACCTTGCTGTCGATCGAGTTCGCGCTTCAATATCCCGACCGCGTGCGCCGTCTGGTGCTGTCGGGCATCCCGATGCACTCGGCACAGGACCGCGCAGCCCGGCTGAGCGACGCGCTGGACATGCCCCGAACCGAAGAGACAGGCGAGGTTTCGCTCAAGCTGGCCAAGGCTCTTTGGGATTATGTGGTGGGTGCGCGCAATCCAGGCATGACGCTGGAGGATGCAGCCGAGATGTGGGTCGAGAAGCTCAAACCCCTCGACAAATCGGCCTGGGCCTATGTCGGCGTGTGGAGCTATGTCTATGAGGAGCGGTTGCCGCTTCTGGCTCATCCCGTCCTGGTGCTGCAACCGGACGAGGACATAGCGCAGCAGTCCCTCGATGCCGCCAAACAGATTTCATCCGCCACCGTCGAGCGCATGATCGGCATAGACCGCGATATTTTTCATGACCCCGAGAGCCTTGCGACGCTGGTCGCCGCAATGCGCCGCTATCTCGACAATCCCATTCCCGCAGGAGTTTGAAATGACCGTCGATACCCTCGTTCGGGCGAAGATCGCCCATTCCGTCGTCGATGCGGCGTTTCTGGCCAGCGAAGTCGCGCGACGCTACGACGTCAAGGGTCCGGTGACCGGCCTGCTGCTCTATCGCGGCATGAACGACGTCTACATCATCCAGACCGCCGATACCCGCTATGCCCTGCGCGTCTGGCGCAAGGATTATCGCGACGTGGACGAGGTCGCCTATGAGCTGGATTTCCTCGACTATCTGCGGAGCCGCAAATTCCCTGCCTCCGCCCCCATCCACACCAAGGATGGCACGCTATACTTCAAGCTGGACGCGCCCGAGGGGCCTCGTGCCGTCGCGCTGTATGAATGGGCCGCAGGGGTCAAGTTCGGCAACGCGCTCGACATGGACACCGCGCATCGCATCGGCGCCAACTTCGCCAAATTCCATCTGCTCGGCCTGGAATATGCCGGGCCGAAGCATGTGTTCACGACCGACAATGCGGTCCGGTTCAAGGTGACGGTGCCCGCCCTCCTCGATTTCACCTATGACCGGCCCGACGACCACCGCGATTATGAGATTATCGGACGCACGCTGGAGCAGCGCCTGCGCGAGATCCAGAGCGCCGACATGCCGCTGGGTATCTGCCACTGCGACTTCCACCCCAGCAACATCCATGTCGAGGAGAATGGCGGCATGACCTTCCTCGACTTCGACGGTCTGGGCGAGGATTATCTCATGCAGGACGTGCAGAATTACGTCTGGGGCAATCTCTTCTACGCCTTCGACCCTGCCTATGGCGAAGCGTTCGAAGCGGGCTACGACAGCGTCCGTCCCTTCACCAAGCAGGAGAATGAGGCCAAGGAGCTGTTCCTGCTCGCCAAGGCATTCCGTCTGGTGGCAGGCATGGCGCACTCGTCCAACTCCGTCGGTCGCGGTACGCTGCGCTTCCAGGGCATGGACTGGTTGTCGGACTATATAAAGTCGCGCGCTCGCCCGCTCGGCCTGCTGTAGAAGATAGGAAACGATAGGATGACGCAGGGCGTACAGCAGCATTATCAACCGGCCCGCGCATGGTGGGCGGTCTTCCTGCTGTTCGCCGCGTCGATCCTGTCCGTCATCGACCGGGGCATATTGTCGATCGTGGTCGATGCGGTGAAGGCCGACATCGGCCTGTCCGATGTCCAGATCAGCCTGTTGCAGGGTCTGGCCTTCGGCATCTTTTACGCGGTAGTCGGCGTCTGGCTGGGCCTGATCGCCGATCGCATGTCCCGGCGAAACCTGATCGTCGGTGGCATCGCATTGTGGAGCATCGCGACCGCGGCCAGCGGCTTCGTCCACAGCTTTGGCGCGATGTTCGCCTGCCGCCTGCTCGTCGGGCTGGGGGAGGCGGCGCTGGCACCCGCCGCGATCTCCCTGATTGCCGACCTGTTCCCGCCCGCCAAGCGCGGCCGCGCCATCGGAATCTATCTGATGGGCCAGTCGGTCGCGACCGGCATTTCCTTCTTCGCCGCCGGATCGCTGCTGCATATCGCGGGCGCGGGCGGATTTGCATCCGTTCCCGTGCTGGCGGGCCTGGCACCGTGGCGGACCATCTTCCTGCTGTGCGGGCTGGCGGGCATCGTCATCGTGCTGGGCTATCTCACGGTTCGCGAACCCGCACGGGTCAGTAACGTCGCGACCGCCCTGCCCGGACAGGGACATATGCAGGCCATCGCGGGCTATTATCGCGCGCATTGGCGGCTGCTGGTCTGCATCTATGGCGGGTTCGCCCTGTTCTTCCTCGGCTCCTATGCTGGCCTGGCGTGGCAGATCGTGATGCTGTCCCGGCGCTTCGCCATGGAGGCCGCCACCGTCGCGGTCATGCTCAGCCCGGTGTCGCTGGTCTTCGGCATCCTTGGTCCGCTCGTCGGCGGGATGCTGGTGGATGCGGCGGTGAAGCGGACGGGCGAGACCGGCATATTGTCGATCCTCCGCTTCGTTCCGCTGCTGGGCCTGATCTTCTGCTTCGCCAATGGGGCCACGTCGCAATGGGCGGGCATCGTGCTGGTCGGCACGCTGGGCGGCGTCGCCGCGATCGTCGGGACTGCTACCCTCGCCTGGTTGCAGGCGACGATGCCCGGCGACATGCGGGGCATCGCCGTCTCCGGCACCGGACTGGTCAACACCATCGTCGGCGCGACCATGGGTCCGTTGCTGGTCGCGTTGATCACTGACAAGCTGTTCGTGGATCCGTCCAAGATCGGTCTGGCCATGACCTATGTCGCGGCCCCCGCCTTCATCCTATCCGCCCTTCTGTACATGACCGGACATCGCATCGCGCGCCGGGATGATCGGCTGTCCGGGCAGGCGTGATCCGGCCCGGTGAGCGCGATCACGCCCGGCCGGACGTCACGAACCAGCTGCGAAACACACCCTCGCTGTCCGGCCCGAAGTGCAGATTGGCATCGCGCGCGCCGGCCATGGCGGCGCGCTGGTAACCGGACTTGACGTCCTGGAACCCGGCTGCCCGCATCAGCCCTTCATAGTCTGCGGTCAACGCACCGCGCCAATATGGCTCGTTATTGTAATCGGCCTCCAGTTCCGCCGACAGTTCGTCCCACAGCGACCCGATGGTCATGAGCAGCGGCACTTCGAGATGAACGGCTACGCCGCCGGGGCGCAGCAGGCGGCGGCTTTCACGGATGATGTTGCCCACGGCGGACTGCGACGTCTCGTGCATCACCGCGCACGTATAGACCAGATCGAAGCTGGCATCGGGAAAGTCCGTCGATTCGGCATTCTGCTGCGAGAAATGGATGCCGACGCCCAGTTGCTCGGCGCGGGCGTGGGCGTACCGCAGCATGGATGCGCCAACATCCACGCCATGCACCTCCGCTTCGGGGAAGCACAGGGTCGCGGGCACGGTGCTGGAGCCGACACCGCATCCCAGTTCGACGATCCGGGCGGGGTCGAGGTCGGGGTAGCAGGTCAGCACATGCGCCATTGCCGTGTGGCCGCGAAAGTCATTGAGGAAACCGCCGTTGCGGCCCAGCATATAGATGGCGCCGCCGCGATCCATCAATGCGCCCTGCGCCACCGAACCCTCGCCCGGATCGGCGGCGTAGCCCCCCGGCATCAGATGGACATCGCCATCGACCAGATAGCCGGGCGCGGTAAAGTCGGCATCGGTCCGCACCGACCCCTTGGGCTGGGCGATGTCCGCGCGCGCGGCCAGCTCGTCCGAGCGGCGATCCAGGCTGTCGCCGACCACATCCCACAACAGGAGCTGGGACTCGCGGCGCATGCCAAGCCACTGACGGAAACTGCCCCGCTCCATCATCTCCGACCGCAGGTTGCCAACCGGATCGTTGGTGGCGCGCACGTCGACCGCATCTGCGACCTGCATCGCCATCTCGCGCTGGACCGGCTCCAGATCGTTCATCACGAACAATTTCAGATCGCGGACGAATAATTGTTCTGCCATCTCGTCATGCGACGGCGCAGGAATCATGGGGTGCGAATAGGACATCAGAGTCTCCTCACAATTGACTGGTTGTGGCGCGGCTGCCCTGAGCCGCCAGTTCGGCCTCGCCCGCCTCGCGGACCGCGCGAAACACGCGGCGCAAGGTGCGGCGGCGATGCTCGGACCGTTCCGCCTCGGCGTCCGGACCCGGCACGAAGCCGTCAATGTCGGCGCGCGCGATCAGGCCCGCACTTTCGGCAATCCGCTCGAACGCGTCCAGCCGGGCGCGCAGCACCGTAACTTCGCTGGTCAGCGCGACGATCATCGCCATGGTCTGCTCGTCTGCATCTGCCATGCCGGGGATGGGCAGCAATCGCTTGGTCGCGGGTCGTTGGGTCATGGTCGGTCTTTCACATTCAGAAAGATGGATCGGGGCGAGTTCACGCCGCCTCGTCGAAAAAGGCAAGCATCGCTGCAGCCTTGGCATGCACGTCGGATTCCACTGGAACGCTGCGCCCGTCCGCCAGAGCGTCGAGCGCGGAGGAAATCGCGGCATTGAGCACAGCGAGTTCCTTTGCAGCGCGCAGCAGCAGGACGGGCGCCGTGATCGCCTTCATCCGTTCGAATGCGCGGTAGCGGAAGGCCGCGATATACGGCTTGTGATAGGTGCCCAGCGCCTTGAGCACGTCGATCACCACATCCTGCAGAACCGATGCGGGCGGAATGTCGCCGGGAAGGCGATTTTCCGCCCGGCGATCGAAATACGGAAAATACAGCGCCTGATCGCGCACGAAATTGAAGGCCCAGAGGAGTTGGCGACCATAGTCGTCCGGTTCGACCTGCGGCGCATAATTGTCGA
The DNA here is from genome assembly GCA_040508315.1 of Sphingobium sp. GTDB lineage: Bacteria > Pseudomonadota > Alphaproteobacteria > Sphingomonadales > Sphingomonadaceae > Sphingobium. Next base: position 14,575 of record JBEVNC010000217.1, on the reverse strand, counting down.
TGATCCGCTGCGAGGTTTCGGCATCATATTCGGTGATACCGTCGAACACCGCGCGCCTGATCCGGTCGGGATGGGCAGCCGCGAGTTCGCAGGCGATGCGCGCGCCGGTATGACTGCCATAGACGTCGAAGCGGTCTATCCCCAACGCATCCGCGAGGCGAACGACGCTGTCCGCGAAATAGCAGATGTCCGGCTGGTCCCCCTCCGGCGCCGGAGAATCGCCATTGCCCAATGTGTCCGGTGCGATCACCATCCGCCGACCGTCCGCAAGCGCCTGGGCCAGTGGCACCATGAATCGCGACGATGCAGGCGAGGCGTGCAGTAGGATTATCGGGGGTCGCGTGGCACCGGGCTGTTCGATGCGATGCAGGTGCACCTGGCCTTCCCTGATCCGGACGAACGCCCTGTCCACTCGATCCATCAAGATCCTCAACTCCCTGCCCGGAAAAACGCCGCCGATTGTACTGGTCTCCCTCATGCGACACTCCAGCCGCCGTTGCAGCAGACCGCCACGATAGTTCCGACAGGCGGATAACAGGCAGCCGTGTTTCTGCATTTATCGGCCCAAGGGCTATCAGGTGAGCGCACGAAAACCATCAGAAGATAGAAATGGCATGAACTCCATCAGCGGTATCGGTTATGCGGACGACGATTCGCTACGCGATGCCTTGCGCCGTGGCGGGCCGATCAATCTGGCCCGTGCGCGGGAGGTCATGGCACGCCATGGGCTGGAAGCAATCGTCACGGGCGATCCGCTGAACGTCTTTCACATATTGGGCTATTGGCCGCAGATCGCCAACACCAAGCTGGGTCATCCGCCTACGACCTTTGCCATCCTGCCGCGCGATCCATCCCGTCCGACGGCCGTGATCACGTCGGACTTCATCTATTATTACAGCTTTGCAGACGGCGCCTTGCAGCCGTCCGTCCAGCCATTCCTGTTCGCCGACACCGACAATGACGGGGTGGCGGAGGTCAATTTGCAGCCCATGTGGGGATTTGCCGATCGTGGCGAAACGCATGTTCCCAACCCGGTCGAGCACCGGCGGCGCGGGGCGTTCGATGCGGTTTCTCCCCAGCAGCGGTTTCGCAATGCGGGCGGCGCACTGGCGGGCGCGTTGCGAACGCTGGGTCTGTGGAATGGCACGATTGCCTATGACCACGCGGTGATCGCGGCGGTGGCCGAACGGCACGGGCGATCCGGGACATTGGTGCCAGCCGACACCATCCTGCGTGAAATACGGATCATCAAGTCGCCACTCGAGCTGCGCCTGATGCAGCGGGCGGCGCAATCCAACGCGGATGCCGTCGACGCCGTCATGGGCCATGTTCGTGCAGGCATCGGCTATGGCGAACTGCGCCGTCAGTTCGCGATCGAGTCTGCGCGCCGCGACAACCAGGCCGTATTCATGACGGTGGACCGTGTATCGACAGAGCTGGTCGATAGCGACCGCATCCGGGACGGACAGGTGCTGTTCCTCGACGGGGTCGGCCATTTCCAGCATTATCATGGCGATTATGCGCGCACAGTTTTCGTCGGCGAACCCTCGGCCGCTGCGCGCCGGGCGGGTGAGGCGGTACTGACGGGCTGGAACGCGGTGCGAGAGGCACTGCGACCGGGCCTGCGCTATTCGGAAATCGTGGAAATCGGTACTCAGGCCGTGCGCAAGGCCGGCTACGATCATATGGTCGGCTTTGGCCCGCACAGCGTCGGCCTGATGCACTCGGACGAACCGTCGCTCGATGGTGGCGGCTTCTACCGCAAAGATGACCTCGTCCTGCAACCGGACATGGTGTTGAGCGTGGACTGCCCCATCGTTCAGGTGGGCTTCGGCGGATCGGCCCATATCGAGGATCTGATGCGCATCACCGCGGATGGCGCCGAACCCATTCACAGCATTTCCGACCATCTCGTCACAGTCTGAACAACCTGGGACTACGAAATCATGATCCTGTCTACCTGCATCGATCTGACCGGGGACGTCCCTGGCCCCCTGCTCATGGCGCGGCTGGAAACCGACCTGAAGGCCCGCAAGGCGGCGGGCGCCGACATGCTCCTGCTGGGCAGGCAAAAGGGCGGGACGGTCGTGCCGGGCCGCCTCGATGCCTTGATCGGCGCTCCCGCGCTGGCCAGTGTGGCGGACGGCACGCCGATGGTCGCGGTGCTGCCCGCCTTGTTCAGCCTGCCTTTCCACGTCGCGCGCGCCCTGTCGGCGGCGGATTTTCTGACAGGCGGCACGATGGGATGGATGCCTACCGTCGCCACCTGGCAGGCGCGTGCGCCGGGCTTCGGCGCCGATTATGCCGTGTCCGACGCAGAAGCGCCCCCCAAGGCGCTGGACATGGTGCGGGCAACGCAGGCGCTCTGGGATAGCTGGGATGCCGACGCACTGATCCTCGACAAGGCCAGCGGTCGCTATCTCGATACCGGCCATGTTCGCCGGGTCGATTATCGCGGCCGATATTTCGACGTAATGGGACCGCTCAACGCGGCCCGCCCGCCCCAGGGCTATCCCGTGCTGGTCGCCGATGAGGCCGATCCGATCTTCTCGGCGGCGGGTTTTGCGGCCGAACTGCTGCTGGTCGGTCGCGAGAATGCTGCTGCCCTGTCGGACGCAATCGCCGCGCTGCGTGCAGTTGGCTTCGCCGGACGCATCCTTGCCAAGGTTTCGCCGGACGATATCGACGGCTGTTGCCCGATCACCGACGCAGCCGCCATTGTCGGCGCCGATGGGTTCCATGTCATCGCGGCCGATGCGCCAGCCGCCCTGACGCAACTGCGCGCTGGACAGCCATCGGGCGACAGTCGGGGCAGCCTGCGCAATCGGCTGTCACTGGCGATCCCCGCCAATCCCTTCAGCACGAACAGGAGTGTTGCGGCATGAACAGTCCCGCTCGTGAAATCCATATCTGGGCCTTTCTGCAGGGCATCGGCTTCTATCCCGGCGGCTGGCGTCATCCAAAGGCGCAACCGGAGTCGGTCTTTACCCGTTCCTATTACGAGGATGTCGCCCGGCTGGCCGAGCGTGGCCGGTTCGATGCGATCGTCTTTGGCGATCAGTTGCAGGGCCGCGATGCGGCCGGACGCACGCCGGAGCGCCTGGCCATCCCGACGCTCGACCCGTTCACCCTGCTCGCCGCGATGGGCGCCGTGACCGAGCATGTCGGCCTGGTTGCAACCGTCTCCACCACCTACAACGCGCCGATGGGCGTGGCGGAACGGTTTGCCAGTCTCGACCTTGCCAGCAGTGGCCGCGCGGGCTGGAACATCGTTACCACGGCGCATCCCAACAGCGCCTGGAATTTCGGTGCGCGCGATCTGATGGAGAAGGGCCTGCGCTACCAGCGGGCCGAGGAATTCGTGGCGGTCGCGTCCCAATTATGGGACGCAGTCGATAGCGACGATCCCCGCATCAGCCACAAGGGCGAGTGGTTCGCGGTCGAGGGCCAGCTCGAGACGCCGTATCTGCCGCAGGGCCGCCCCGTATTGGTGCAGGCCGGACAGTCCGGAGACGGACGTGACTTTGCCGCCAGGACAGCGGAGGCGATTTTCTGTCCCGCGCCGACAATCGAGGCAGGCCGGGCTTTCCGCAGCGATATCCGCGACCGCGTGGCGAATGCCGCACGCGATCCCGATGGCGTCAAGATCATGCCCGGCCTGGCGTTCCTGCTGGCCGACACGGAGGAGGCCGCGAAACGCAAGGAATCCGAACTGCTGGAAATGGCGGATGACGGCCTGTGCATCGAATATCTCAGCGAGTCGATCGGCTATGACCTGACGGTGCACGACCCCAATGGCGCGATCCCCATCGACGACGTTCTGGCGGCGTGCGAATTTCCGGTCGAAGACATTCGCCGGATGCTGACCCCCGGCGTGGAACGCAACCAGTCGCTTGCCGACTATTGCCGTAACTATGCGCGCCAGCCGCGGGGCCACGCGATCTTCGTCGGTACGCCCGAACAGATGGCAGAGCGCATGATCCACTGGGCCGCCGAAGGTGCCTGTGACGGCTACACGCTCCAGCCGGGCTATATGCCGGAGGAATTGCGCCTGTTCGTGGATCATGTCGTGCCCCTGCTTCAACAGCATGGGGCGTTGCGCCAAGACTATACCGGCACGACCTTGCGCAGCAATCTGGGCCTGTCCAGCCGACGTTGACATCGATTCACCGCGGATTAACCGAAAAGACGTCAAAAGGGGCGGCCTCCCAAGGGCCGCCCCTTTTTGCTATCTCATGCGGAGATGTCAGCCTGCTTGCGTGTCGCCAAACTGTCTCGGGCCGGTGGCATCAGGCAATCGGCGACTCGGTGCGCGCTGACGATGGTGACATTTATGTTTCACCATCGCCCCCTGAACAGGCGAATCCGTTTGTTACGCCACGGGCGTAACCGCGTGTCGATCAATTCCTGCAAAAAAAATTGCTCAGTTCCCTCTCATGGGGAACTCTCCAGTTGTCGACAAGTGATCCGACAGGCGATGCAGAACGCCCGGCGTTATCCGACAACATGCACAATGAAATTCACAGTCCACGCAGGGAACATGTGATTGCGGAAATAATCTCTTTCGGAATTTCTGAGAAAAAACAGAGAACTGAAAGCGACACTCTCCGCCGGAATTTTTATTTATGCAAAATCGGCAGCAAGGGGATTTGGTAATGTCGAATATGAAACTCATGTGGGGCTCGGCGATGTGCTCCGCCATTGCCATTATCGGCTCTTCTGCCGCTTGGGCGCAAAGTGCAGTTCCTGCCGATGATGGCAGCACTGGCGGCGAAATCGTCGTGACTGCGCGCAAACGCTCGGAAGACGTCCTCAAGACGCCCGTGACGGTTGCTGTCGTGACCAGCGAAGACATTGCCAAAAAGGGCATAACGTCGCTTTCCGATCTTGCGTCGAACACGCCTGGCGTCAACATCAACAACAACAGTTCGGGCCGCGCGGACCGTTCGTTCCAGCAGATCATCGTTCGTGGCTTTACGCCGTCCACCTCGCTGGCGACCACGACATCGACCTTCATCGATGGTGCACCGGTCTCTTCGCCGACGGCGCTGACCTCGATCACCGACCCTGCCCGTATCGAAGTTCTCAAGGGACCTCAAAGCGCCTATTTCGGCCGTAACACCTTCGCCGGCGCCGTAAACGTCGTCAACAAGGAGCCGACCGGCGAATGGGGCGGATCGGTCGTTGCCATGGGCGGATCGCGGTCCAGCTATCGCGTCCATGCAGACATTGAGGGCCCGATCATCGGCGACGCCGTGACGTTCCGCGTCAGCGGGGACAAGTTCAGCAGGAACGGCAGCTACATCAATCAGTTCAACGGCGACACGATGGGCGACCAGTCGTCCAAGAGCATCAACGGCCTGTTGGTGGTCAAGCCAGTCACCGGCCTGACGATGAAGTTCTTCGGCCTGTATTCCGAGGATCGCGACGGTCCCGCCGCACAGGCCCTGCTTTCCGCCCAGGGGTTGACGGACTCTGCCGGGAACCGGGTCGTATCCAACCTGTCGAACTGCACGTTGAACGGCCTGAGCACGGGCAACATCAACCCGACCCCGGCTGCGACGCCTGTGCAATACCCGTTCATCTGCGGTGTCGCTCCGTCGCTGGGTCAGAATTCGCCATCGGCCAACACCACCCTCGACCCCAACGTCGCGGCGTTCCTCGCCAAGTCGACCGGCCGCATCGTTGCGGGCAAAGACGGCGTGCAAGGGTTCGGCCTGCTGCGCCGCTATCACCATCTGCATGCCGCCATCGATTATGAAATCGGCGAAACCGGCCTGACCCTCTCGTCGATCACCGCGCAGAACCGCGAGATGTACAGCACCCTGGTGGATCTGGACAATTATGGATCGACGGCCGTCACCCAGGGCACGAGCTTTTTCAACTTCCCGTACCTCATCGAACGTCGCAACGGCGACTTCTCGCAGGAAGTACGGCTCGGCTTCGACCAGCGCGGTCCGTTCAAGGCCACGGTCGGCGCGAGTTATCTGAACAACTGGATCGACAGCGATCTGGGCGGCAACTCCGGCAACCTGACCAACATCAATGCCGTCACCGCCGGCAGGACGCAGTCGCGGACGAAGGGCGCCTTCTTCGCACTGTCCTACAAGTTCTTCGACAAGCTCACGATCAATGCCGAAGGTCGCTATCAGATCGATACGCTGTACGCTTATGCGCAGCCGACCGGCCTGACCGTTCCGGCGGGCAGCACGCTGCTGGCACCGGGCTTCTATGCCAACGGCACCCTGCTTGTGCGCACGACGTATAAGAACTTTCTGCCGCGTGCCATTGCCCAACTCGATCTCAGCCGTGACCTGATGATGTATGCGTCGTGGTCGAAGGGCGTGAATCCCGGCGGCTTCAACACCAGCTTCCTGACTTCTCCCCAGGCTACCGTCGCCGAAGGCGAAAAGGCTGGCATTCGTATCGGCGTTCGCCCCGAGAAGGTCACGAACTACGAAGTCGGGGTCAAGGGTCGCCTGCTGGATGGCCGTGTCCGCTATGCGCTGTCGGCTTATTATGCGCAGTGGCGCGACCAGATCAACTCGATCGCCCTCGCCTTCCTGGACCCGTCCGGTCGTCCGCAGCTTATTCAGGGCACGGCAAATACGGGTAACGTCAATATGAAGGGTGTCGAGTTCGAAGGGACTTTTGTCGCATCCGATCTCATCACGTTCAATGGCGCGGCGTCGTTCAACGACAGCAACATCCGCAGCTTCGTTTCGCCGACCGTGAGCAAGTATACGGGTATCTTCGACTATACCGGCAAGGAAATGCCGAACACGTCGAAATACTCCGCATCCGCTGGCATCCAGTTTGGCGGGAACGTCGTGGGCACGTCGAACGCGACCTGGTTCGCGCGAGGCGATTATGTCTACAAGTCGGGCGTATGGGCCGACCAGGCGAATATCGTCCGGACGCCCGACTATCAGAACGTCAATATTCGTGTCGGCGGTACGGTTGGGCCGGTTTCGGTCGATGTGTTCATGAACAATGTGTTCGATGACTCGGCCTACACGTCGATCGGCAATCAGTTCCTGTTCACCCCGACCTTTGCCTACACCAGCACATTCTCTGCGCTGGTCGTCGGTCTGCGCGAGAAGCGCACCGTCGGCGTGCAGGCCAAGTATAAGTTCTGATCCACATAGAATGACGGGTAAAAGGGGTGCGGGGCCATTGGCTTCGCACCCTTTTTCGTGGGCCGCGGAATTATGCCTTCACGGACGTCGGACGTCCGAATGGTCAGCAGGTGGATACTATCGCACACGGCCCTGCCAATGGTGAAACCCATTCATAAGATCGGCGATGAGCGATAGAAGAAATCTTTCTCCGATAGGGGAAATCGGAGCATCGCGGGCTCACTGGCCAAAGGGAATCATGATGGCGCGTTTCAGCACGACTGTTCGGCTTCTCGGGGCAATGGCAGTGGCGGTATCGCCTCTCGTTTCGGTGCTGGCGCAGCCCGGTAGCCCCGGCGCAATCGCACCGGCTGAACAACGTCCTTATCTGACCCTCGCACAATTGCGGGCCAAATATCGCGATCCCGCCGGCAGGATCGCGCTGATCAAGGGCGTCGAAATCTATTACAAGGATGAGGGCAAAGGCCCGGTCCTGCTGATGGTCCACGGATCGGCCAGTTCGCTGCGCACATGGGACGTCGTCGCAAACCAACTCAAGAACCGTTATCGCATCATCCGCTTCGACGTGGCCTCCATGGGCCTGTCCGGCGCGGTATCGGACGATGTTGCAGCGACCGTGACCCCGGTCGACATCGCGACCGGCCTGCTGGACAAGCTTGGCGTCCGCAAGGTGACCTATGTCGGCGTGTCGAGCGGTGGCACGCTGGGCATGTTCCTGGCAGCGAAACGGCCGGACATGGTGCAACGGCTGATCCTGGCCAACACCCCAGCCGATCCGGTGAAATACGACCATATGGTTCAGCCCGAGAGCTTCATCAAAGCGCAGGCGGATGCGAAGGCGAATGGCGGATTCCAGTCGCAAACTTTCTGGAACGAATATCTGACCTATTTTGCGGGCGACCCAAAGCGGATCAGCGCGGCGAAGCGGTCGGAATATTATGATTTCAACAGGCGCGTGCCCGAGAAAAATCCGGTGGCGCTGGTCGCGCAGATCAAGGACGGCGTGATCGCCAACCAGTTGATGGCGCAGGTGACAGCTCCCACCCTGCTCATCTGGGGCGGCAAGGACCAGTTGCTGACCCATGCGGCCATGAAATCCCTCGAAGCCCATCTGCCCAAGGCGCAGGTGTCGGAGATCATCCTGCCGGATGTCGGCCATTATCCCCCGCTTGAGGCGCCCCAGCGTTTCGCGCAGCTGATCGACGCCTATGTTCAGGCGGCCGTTCCTGATTGATCGCACGCGCCGCTCGTCAGGCGGAACAGCGAGACCGAGGTGAGGCGAAGGTCGCCAAGAGGATATTCCCCATGCAACCGTCAATCGCCCCCGCCCCCGGCGCCGTTCCCACATCCGTCGTGCTGCGTTATGGCGTAGGCCAGTTTGGCGCGCAGATCTTTCGGGATACGCCAGCCGTCCTGCTCCCCTTGTTCATGACGACGATGCTGGGCGTGGAAGCGTGGCTGGCGGGCCTGGTCGTGCTGATCCCGAAATTGTGGCTGATCCTGTGCGATCCGCTGGTCGGGGCATGGTCCGACCGGGTCAAGGGTCGCTATGGCCGTATGCCTTTCCTGGCGGCCGGCGCCTTGCTGACCAGCCTGGGCTTCGTCGCGCTGTTCACGCTGACGGCAAGCGACAGCCCGAACCTGTCCGCCGCGATCACATGCGGCCTGTTCTTCCTGGCCTCTACAGCCTTCTCGATGTTTTCCGTGCCCTACCTGGCGATTGCGGCGGCGCTGTCTCCCGATCCGCACCAGCGCACGCGCATCATGGTCTATCGGATGATTTTCTCCACCCTGGGCGTGCTTGTCGGTGTGGGCCTGGCCCAACCGTTGATCGCGGCCTGGGGCGGCGGGGCGGCCGGGTGGCAGACCATGTCGTACATTCTGGGTGCGCTGTGCCTCGTGACCATGATGATCACGGCGCTGGGCCTTTCCCATGTGCCCATGGTGCAGGATGACATCGCCCCCGCCAGCCTGCTCAGCCAGATTGGCTCCGTCGCGGGAAACAAGCCCTATCTCGTTCTCCTGGCGACCAGTTTCACCCAGACCATCGGTCAGGCGGCCAGCTATACCGTCATCGGGTTCATCTTCATCTACGCGCTCAATGCCATATGGATCGTGCCCCTGTTCATCCTGATCATGGCGATCGTCGGCATCCTGTCGCAGCCATTGTGGCTGCACCTCTCGCGCCGCTGGGGCAAGGAGCGTGCCTATGTGGTCGCGTCGCTGGGCTGGGCGGCGGTGACGGCGACATGGTTTTTCATCCATCCCGCCAATGACGTGATCGTGACCGTGCCGGGTATCGGCGCGCTCGGTACGCAGCATGTGCTGGTGTTGATCCGCGGTGCCATCATCGGTCTGGTCAACGGCGCCTTCGTGATGCTCAGCCTGTCGATGCTGACCGACACCATCGCATTGCAGCGCAACCGGCACGGAACCGCCAACGAGGGCATATTTGCCGGGCTGTTTTCCGCCGCGGAAAAGCTGTCCTTTGCGCTGGGTCCGGTCATCGCAGGCATCGTACTCAGCGCCTTTGGTTTCATATCCTCCACGGGCGGTGCGGTGCCGCAAAGCGCGCGGGCGATCACCGGCATCATCCTTCTCTACAGCCTCATCCCGGTGGCGATGCAGATCGTCAGCCTGCTCATCTTCAGCCGTTACCGAATGCCGGCTGACCAACGCTGATCCCTTCCATCCCTTATCGACAAGGACCCCTACCCATGGATGATTTCAAGTTCAGTCGGCGTGAAAGCCTGGGGCTGGCCGCCCTGGCTGCGGGCGTCGCCGCCGCACCGGCCGCCGCGCGTGCGGCGGCAGCCAAGCCGAAGATCGATTTCGTCTCGAAGATCGATTTTAAAGACCCCAAGTGGAACCGGGACGTCTATGCGCGGATCGATGCCGACATCGATCCCACCAAGGAAAAGTGCGGCTGGCTCAAGGGCAAGGCCTATGGCGTCCGTGACAATGAGGCGGTTCGCCCCCTGTTCGACGTCGAAGGGTTCAGCTTCGTTCGGACCAAGCGCCTGGAGGATGGCAGCTGGCGCCGGATGCTGCGCGAGATCGTCTTCTATCGCGATCTCGACACGGGTGAAATCCTGAAGGAATGGAAGAACCCCTATACCGGCGAGATGGTGAAGGTCGTGCCGATCGCGAACGATCCGTTCAACTTCACCATCGGCGAATATGCGCCGGAACCACCCTCCTATGGCGGCTTGAACAAGGATCGCCCACCGCGCAGGCCGTTCCTGCAGGATTGGCAATTCGGTCCCGAAGGCACAATGATCCTGCGCGTCGGCATCGACATGATCTATCCCAATGCGTTGCAGCCCGACAAATGGGTGCGCGAATCCTCCGGCCCGATGAACCGCGTGTCCGAGCATTTCCTCTACACCGTAAAGCGTGAGGACGTAGAGAACCCCAATCTGACGCATGTCCCGCATGTCGGCGCATGGTCGCGGATCACGCCCTGGCTGCCATGGATGCTGATGGGACAGGCCCCCGGCCATGTCAGCTATTTCACCCATTTCGCGACCATCCCGGACGGTATCAAGGGCCTGCCCGCGGATCTCGTCGCGGCGGCGCGCGCGATGGACGAGAAATGGCTGCACGCCCCGACCGAGGATTATGGCCCATCGCTGTCGAGCATCGAGAATTATGCGCGTGAACAGAAGCCCGCGCCCGTTCCCGCAGGATGGTCGCCGCCGCAGCCGCCAGCCATGCCAAAGGCGCTAGTGCGCAAGCCTGAATGACGCAGACGGTCCGGGGGCTGGATCGGTCGGCTCCCGGACATGATGGACAAGCGGGTCATTTACAGTTGGAAAGCGCCTATTTTCCCGCCTCATGGTGTCAGCGCCGATGCGGCGATCACGGGGCCATGAGGACGCGAACCAGATCGGCCGGAAGAGGGTGCATCCGGCGTGACCCATCCGCTGCACAAAGACATATCCGTCACAATAGCGAAGCGAGGCACGACTAGCTCACCGCGCCGTCAGGGGCCAAAGGGAGCGGTCGAAACGGTCGCTTTGGCCGTAAGCAGCATCGTCTGCGCGTCGGTGCCAACGCCGAAAAGGATCGCAGGATCGCGCACCGTCCATTGCCGCGAGCTGGTGTCGTAGCGGGCGAGCAGGCGCGGATCGACGCTCAGCGTCACGGTCTTGCTCTTGCCGGGCGCCAGGGTCACCCGTTCGAAGCCGACGAGACGGCGGATCGACCGCCCCCCATCGCCTGTCACCGCCGCATAAGCCTGCGGCACGTCGGAGCCTGAACGATCTCCCCGATTGGTGACGCGGAAGGACAGGACCGGCCTCTGCCCGCCCTTCACTTTCAGACCCGAATAGGTGAAGCGCGTATAGGACAGGCCGAAACCGAACGGAAACAGCGCCTTCTCCCCATTACGCTCCAGCCAGCGGTAGCCGACATCGGCACCTTCCTGATAGTCCACCGAAAAGCCCTTGATGCCGCCCGTGATGTCGATGGTGGTCGCACCCGCACGCGGCGGACGATTGGCCTCTTCCGCCAACGCCTGCTTGAAATTGGCGAGGCCGGGAATCCGGGGCCGGGGCATTTGTTCGCCGCGCGCCGGGAAGGTCATTGGCAGACGGCCCGATGCATCGACTTCACCGAACAACACCCGCGCAATCGCCTCTCCACCCCGCTCGCCGGGATACCAGGCCTCGACCACTGCGGGCACGCTGTCCAGCCAGGGCATGAGTACGGCGCCGCCGGTCTGCAGGACGACGACGGTGGCCGGATTGGCTTTTGCCACCGCCGATATCAGGGCATCCTGTCCATCGGGCAGCGACAGGCTTTCTATATCCATCGCCTCCGTGCGCCACTGGTTGGCGAAGAGGAAAACAAGGTCGGCACCACGCACCGCAGCGACGGCCGCCGCCACGTCCGTGCCATCGACATATGTGACATGATCCTGGGATCTTCGCGCACGGATGGCCGCAAGCGGCGCATTGCCCTGATAGGTTTCCTTGATGAAACTCAGGCTCTTCGATCCGCCCTTCAGCGGCAGTTTGAGGGGGGAGCCCGCCACCGCCTGCACCTGCGACGATCCACCACCCGACAGCACGCCCACATCGGCATGGCCGCCGATCACGACGATTTTCCTGGCCTGCGCTGCGACCGGCAACAGCCCGCCCCGATTTTTGAGGAGGACGATGCCCGCCTCCGCCGCGCGCTGCGCCACCAGGCCATTGGCGGCATAATCGATCGGCTGCGGCATGGTGGGCGCGGGATTTTCCGCGATCCCGCTGGCATAGATCGACCGAAGGATGCGCTTCACCTTGGCATCTATCGTGGCCATCGAGACGGTCCCGGCCTGAACGGCAGCCTTGAGCGGATCCCCGAAATAGACTGCCGCGTCCATTTCCTGTCCCGACTGTTGGTCGAGGCCGGCATTAGCCGCCTTGACCGTCGAATGGACGCCGCCCCAGTCCGACATGACCCAGCCTTTGAAGCCCCAGTCACGGCGCAGGACATCGGTCAGCAGGAACCTGTTCTCACAGGCCCAGTCCCCGTTGACCTTGTTATAGCTGCACATCACGCTGTGCGGCTTGCCGACTTCCATCGCGATCTGGAACGCCAGCAGATCGCTTTCCCGCAACGCCCCCTCGGGGATGCGCGCATCCAGCACATATCGCCCCGTTTCCTGCGAATTGAGCGCGAAATGCTTGACGGTCGAGATGATGCCGTGGGACTGGACGCCCCGGATCGCTTCGCCGCCCAGAATACCGCTGAGCAGGACATCCTCGCCGAAATACTCGAAATTACGGCCAGCCCATGCATCGCGCGTGAGGTTGATGCCACCGGCGAGCAGGACGTTGAAACCCTTTGCCCGCGCTTCGGAGCCGATCATACGACCACCGGCATAGGCGATGGCCGGATCGAAGCTCGCGCCGATGGCAAGGGCGGACGGCAGCGCGGTCGCCACGTCGCCGGGCCGCATGGACCCGCCATTTCCAACACCCAGGCCGCCATCGCTTTCGAACAGTTCCGGCACGGCGATGCGGGGAATGCCGGGGACATGCCCTGCCCCGATGCGCTTCTCGTCCGGGCGGGTCCGGCGCAGGATCGAACCGAAATTACCGTGCAGCAGGGATATTTTTTCATCCAGCGTCATCGCGGCAAGCGCATCGTCCGCGCGCCGATCCTCATCGGCCTGCTGCGCATGGGCCGGCGCGGCAGCGATCAGCAGCGCAAGCGTGCAGTGCGACATCAAGCGGCGGGCAAGACGCATCTTCTTCTCCGGAAAAATGGGCAACGGCGCTGGCAGCGATCGGGGCGTCGCTGTCGGATTTACTTGTGGTAGAGCGTCATGCCTTCGCTGCGCCCGAGGCGTGCATCGATGGCCTTGCGGGCAGGGGCGGACTTGCCGGCATAGGCGCGCAGGAACATCAGGGAGACATCGACCGCACGTGCAACCTGATCGGCGCGCGCAGGGCCGGGCTTGTCCGGGTCGCAAATCGCGCCACCAAAATAATGATCGACATCATCGAGCACCAGCGCATAGCGATCCCCGCCGTCCGCGGCCGCTTCATAGGCATCGAGATGGGCGCGCCATCCATCAGGCCCGGCGGGCGCCCCAGGGGGGAGGTCCGCCGTACCGGTCTGGATCAAGGCAGGCACGGCCAAGGTCGAATAGCCCCGCGGACCCATCAATACCGGAATGGCGGGAGGCGGCGAAAAGGCCAGCACGACCCTTGCGTTCGGATCACGTAAGGGTGCCGCCACCCCCGCCGGGACCATCGCGTCGCAGCCCCCCAAAGTGAGCGCAGTCAGACCGCCATAGCTATGTCCGGCGGCAATATACCGGCCGCCGACATAGGCGGATACGGCACGCATATCCTCGATCCGCGCTGTCCAGCCAGTGAGGCCGGGAAAGTCGGCCCTGTGCGGATGGTCGGTGGAGTCGACGTGGAGCGGCGCCACGACATCATAGCCTGCGGCAACCCATGGCTGGATCAACAATGCATATTTGCGCGGCGCAGACAGCGCGCCATGGGAAAAGACGATCGTGCCGAGGCGCCTGCCTTTTGCGCGCCAGTGCCATGCCGAAATCACTCGCCCGTCCGGTCCCTTGAGGGCGACGGACTGTGCGGTAGCGGTCACCGCCTCCGTCGCCCACGCCATGGAGGGCAGCAGCAGGCCTGCCGCTCCGGTGACCAGCAATCGACGCCGGGAGAGATCGAATGTCATGATGTCACGCTATTCTTTCAGACAGCGAACCGAAGCGGCAACATGATTCTATCCGACCCATGGATAGAGGCACGGCGCCTGTTTTACCGGATCGCCATGGCGCCGAACAGGCCGACATCGCCCCCGTCTCAGATGACCGCGCAGACCGTCTTCCACTCCAGATAATTATCGAGCGCCGCCGCGCCGCTGTCCCGGCCATAGCCGGACATCTTCACACCGCCGATCGGCAGGCTGGC
>JBEVNC010000209.1:0-7285 GCA_040508315.1 Sphingobium sp. | reverse complement strand
ACCGAGTGTCCGATATTGCTTGGCGGTCCCGCCGCCCGCGCGCTCGCCCTTTCCGGCGGCCAGCAATATGGCCGAGAGACTGTCTATCGTCGCCATGGCCGCGCCCTTAACGGACCCGGCGCTTGTGGGCCAGTGTCTTTCGCGCTAAAGGCCGTGCCTGTTTTTTAGGCAGTTTCAGGCATGTCGCGGCTTTCACCCATCTCCATCGGTCCGGTTACCGTCGATACGCCAGTCATATTGGCGCCGATGACCGGCGTCACCGACATGCCGTTCCGCACGATGGTGCGCCGCTATGGCTCGGGCCTCAACGTGACGGAGATGATCGCATCGCCCGCCGCCATCCGCGAAACGCGCCAGTCGATTCAGAAGGCGGCATGGCATCCGATGGAGGAGCCGGTTTCGATGCAGCTCGTCGGCTGCACGCCCTATGAGATGGCAGAGGCCGCCAAGCTCTCCGAGCAGAAGGGCGCGGCGATCATCGACATCAATATGGGCTGCCCCGTCCGCAAGGTGACGAGCGGCGATGCGGGATCGGCGCTGATGCGCGACCTGCCGCTTGCCGCAGCGCTGATCGATGCCACGGTGAAGGCGGTCAGCGTGCCGGTGACGGTCAAGATGCGCATGGGCTGGTGCCTCGACAGCCTCAACGCCCCGGAACTTGCGCGTATCGCGCAGGATCTGGGCGCGAAGCTCATCACCGTTCATGGCCGCACCCGTAACCAGATGTACAAGGGTTCGGCCGACTGGGCGTTCGTCGCGAACGTCAAGAAGGCCGTGTCGCTCCCCGTCATCGTCAATGGCGACATCTGCTCTATCGAGGATGCCGATGCGGCGCTCGACCAGAGCGGCGCAGACGGGCTGATGATCGGGCGCGGCGCCTATGGCCGCCCCTGGCTGCTGGGTCAGGTCATGCACTGGCTTGCCACAGGCCAGCGCCGCCCCGACCCGACGCTGGAGGAGCAATATCATCTGATCGTCCAGCATTACCGCGCGATGCTCGACCATTATGGCGACCAGGTGGGCGTCAACATGGCGCGCAAGCATATCGGCTGGTATACCAAGGGGCTGAACGGATCGGCGGAGTTCCGTAACGAGGTCAACAAAATACCCGATTCCGTCTGCGTGCTGGACATGCTCGCGCGTTTCTACGAACCCTTTCTCTCTCGCGCCGCCGCGTGAGCCAACGCCCCCCGATGCGGGGCGATAGCACCCCCGACATGTTGACCAGACTAGACGCTTTCTCGTCCCATCCCGTGGCGACGCTCATCATCGACCGGGACGACCGCATCGTCTCCGCCAATCCGCGCGCCGAAAGCCTGCTCAACATGGCCCGCTCCGCGCTGGTGGGGAGCGAGTTGCAGCATATCCTGCGGCTGGACGACAAGAGCATCGATCCCAGCTTCTGGCGCACGGACAAGCCGCTGTCGGCCTATGACGTGCGCATGCATGCCGGGCGTTCGGCGGCGGTGGAGATGGATATCCTCATCAACCCGCTCTCCGATGCGCCGGGCTGGCGCGTGGTGGCGCTCCACATTCACAGCCAATCGCATGCCATCGGCTTCCGCCGCGCGCCCAGCGGTGCGATGTCGGCGATGGGCGCGGCGGCGATGCTGGCGCACGAGATCAAGAACCCCCTGTCCGGCATTCGCGGCGCAGCGCAGCTGATCGAGGGGGAGATGGACAAGCCGGGCCATCAACTGACACGCCTGATCGTGGCGGAGGTGGACCGCATCGCCTCGCTCATCGACCGCATGCAGGGTTTTACGACCGAGCAAGGTCATGAGAATGTGACACAGAATATCTACCCGCTGCTCGACAGGGCGGTCGATGTGGCGCTGGCGGGGTTCGGTAACGGGGTAAACCTGCAACGCGATTACGATCCATCCCTGCCCGACGCCCTGATCGATGCCGACAGGTTCGTACAGGTGATGATCAACCTCCTCAAAAATGCGGTGGAGGCGATCGCCGGAAAGCGGGACGGCCGCATCGTCGTCACCACCGCATTCCGCCACGGTTTCTCGATCACGCGGGCGGGGTCGCGCGCGCCTGTCACCCTCCCCATCGAGATCCAGGTGATGGATAATGGCCCCGGCGTGCCGGACGCCATCCGCGACGTATTGTTCAACCCGTTCATCACGACCAAGCGGACCGGGCAGGGCCTCGGCCTCGCGCTGGTGGACAAGCTGGTCCGCGACATGGGCGGCCTGGTCCAGTATGAGCGCGGCGAGGACAAGGGCAGGGCAGGGGCGCCGATCACGCTGTTCCGTCTGCTGCTGCCCAAGGGAGCCAATGGATGAATGCAATGAACGGGCGTCGCATCCTGGTCGTCGATGACGATCAGGCGGTATGCGTCGTCATTGCCGAGGCGCTCAAGCGGCAGGGCTATTCGGTCAAGACGGTCGGCTCCATTGCGGAACGACGCGTACAACTGGAGGAGTTTCAACCGGAACTGCTCATCAGCGACGTCATCCTGCCCGACGGCGACGGATTGGAGGACATATCCGGCATCATTGCAGGCCGTCCGGCGCTGCGCGTCATCATCCTGTCGGCGCAGAACACGCTCGACACCGCCGTCCGCGCGACAGCGCAGGGCGCGTTCGAATATCTGCCCAAGCCCTTCGACCTCAACGATCTGGGGCAGGCGGTGGATGCCGCGCTTCGCCAGAATGCAGGCGCCGGTGCGGGCGAACAGCCAAGCGAGAGCGCGACCGACGACCTGCCGCTGATCGGCCGGTCCGCCGCGATGCAGGAGGTGTATCGCACCATCGCGCGCGTCATCTCCAACGACCTGTCCATCCTCGTGCTGGGCGAATCGGGCACGGGCAAGGAACTGGTGGCGGAGGCGATCCATAATCTGGGCACCCGGCGCGAGCGGCCCTTCGTCGCGCTCAACATGGCCGCCATCCCGCGCGAACTGATCGAGGCCGAGCTGTTCGGTTACGAAAAGGGCGCCTTCACCGGCGCGGCGACGCGCACGGCGGGCAAGTTCGAACAGGCACAGGGCGGCACGCTGTTCCTGGACGAGATTGGCGACATGCCGATGGAGGCGCAGACCCGGCTGCTGCGCGTCCTGCAATCGGGCGAAGTGACGACGGTCGGCGGCACGCGGCCGATCCGGGTGGACGTGCGCATCATTGCGGCAACCAATCAGGATCTCATCAACCTGCTGGCCGAAGGGCGTTTCCGCGAGGATCTGTTCTACCGGCTCAACGTCGTGCCGATCCATCTGCCCGCGCTGCGCGACCGTTCGGACGATGTGCCGCTGCTCGCGCGCTTCTTTCTGGATCAAGCGGCGCAGGACGGACTGCCGCGCAAGGCGTTGTCGGACGACGCGGCGGCGCTGCTGCGCCTCTATAGCTGGCCGGGCAACGTGCGCGAACTGCGCAACCTGATGCAGCGCCTGACCGTGCTGGCGCGTGAGACGGTGATCGGCCCCGAACTGCTGCGGCAAGTGCTGTCGGTGGACAATCTTGCCGAACCGCGTGCGACCGCGTGCGAGGATGCTCTACGCGATGCGGTGCGGCGCTGGACGCGTGAACATCTCACCATCGGGGCGAGTAAGACGCAGACCAACATGCATGACCTGTTGCTGGAATGCGTGGAGCCGGTATTGCTGTCGGAGACGCTCTCGGCGGTAGACGGCAACCAGATCAAGGCAGCCGCGATGCTGGGCATCAACCGCAACACATTGCGCAAGAAGTTGACAGTCTACGATATCGATCCTGTCCAGCGCCTTAACCGTGGCTGGTCTCCGGGTTGAACCGTTCTGCCGCATCGGTGACAGGGCCTGATGCACAATTGCCGCGATGAATCTGTTGTAAACCGGGCATTTTAGCTTGTGCCTCGCAAGGTGCGTGGTATTTCTGCAACGATGAGTGCAGACGCCGAGCGCGATCCTCCGACGAGCTTATTCCATCGTCTGCCGATTCTGGGCGCGATCAGCGCCGGGCGGCTGATCCTCGCGGCCGAGATCGGCGCGCTGCTGATGCTGCTGACCACCGCGATCTTCACCTGGTGGTTGATCGATCAGCAAAATGGCAGCGACCGGTTGCTCACGCCGCCCATCGTCGCGCTGCTGCTCGTCCTCAATCTGGTGCCCGCCATCGCCATGCTGGTGCTGATCGGGCGGCGCATCGCCAAGCGGCGCGCGGCGGCCAGCCTCGTCGGTGGCGACGGGCAGATGCACGTGCGGCTGGTCGCGATGTTCTCGCTCATCGCCAGCGTGCCAACGTTGATGGTGGTGATCTTCGCCTCGCTGCTGTTCCAATATGGCGTGCAATTCTGGTTTTCGGAGAATGCGCGCGGCATGCTCCAGAACGCCAGCGATCTGGCGCGGGGCTATTATCAGCAGAATGTGCGCGAAGTGGGCGACGAGACCGTCATCATGGCGGGCGATCTGCGCGATTATCTGACTCAGTCGAAGATCAGCACGCCGACCTTTGCCGAGGGCTATATCTATCAGGTCGTCACGCGAAAGCTGAACGGCTCCTCGATCATCGAGATCGGCAAGGACGGCGTCGCGCGTACCGCCGCCACCGTCGATCCCGAGCAGAGGCCCGCCCGCGACCTCATCTCCCCCGATGTCGTGGCCCGGTTGCGCAAGGGCGAGCCTGTGGTCGTGCAGGCCAAGCCGACGCAGATCGAGGCGGTGACGCTGCTCTATCCCAATTCCAACATCTTCCTCTACGCCAACCGCGATGCGGAGGCGCCTGCCTTCAGCCAGATGGAGCGGGCGCAGACCGTCCTGTCGGATTATGAGGCGTTCGCCGCCCAGTCGCGCGAATTGCAGCTGCGTTTCAACGTCGCGCTGTTCGCGGGCACGCTGGCGCTGGTCGGCTTTGCGGTGTGGGTCGCCCTTGCCGTCGCGGACCGGGTGGTCAGTCCGGTGGGCGAACTGGTGGATGCAGCGCGGCGCGTGACGGCAGGCGACCTGTCCACCCGCGTCGCAGGGCCACATGCGCCCGATGAGATCGGCACGCTCGCCAGCGCCTTCAACCGCATGACGCAGCGGCTGGAGGCGCAAAACAGCGCGCTCGTCAACGCGAACGGCCAGATCGACAGCCGCCGCGCCTTCATCGAGGCGGTGTTGTCCGGCGTGACGGCGGGCGTGGTGTCTGTCGATCAGGCGGGCATCGTGAAACTGCTCAACAGCTCAGCGCGCGCCATCCTGCTGCCCGACGGCCAGGAAGCGGAGGGGCGAGCGCTGGCCGAAATCTCTCCCGGCCTGTGCGAAGTGCTGGCCAGCGGGCGGAGCGGCGACATCATCCAGGTCCGCTCCGGTCCCGAAATCCGGACGCTGGCGGTCAAGGTGGTGGCGGACGTGTCCGGCCATGTGCTGACCTTCGACGATATCACCCAGCAACTGCTCGATCAGCGGCGCGCGGCATGGTCCGACGTCGCCCGCCGCATCGCGCATGAGATCAAGAATCCGCTGACGCCCATCCATCTCGCCGCCGAACGCCTCCAGCGCCGCTACGCCAAGGAGATCGATGCGGAGAAGGACAAGGGCACGTTCAGTCGGCTGACCGAGACGATCACCCGGCAGGTGGGCGATCTGCGCCGCATCGTGGACGAGTTCTCGTCCTTCGCGCGCATGCCCAAGCCGGTGTTCAGGCCCGAGGCGATGGACGATATCGCGCGCCATGCGTTGTTCCTGCATGAAGTCGCCCATCCTGATATCCGCTTCACCTTCCAACGGGACGACGCGGATGTGGATATGGTGTGCGACCGCCGCCAGATCGGACAGGCGCTGACCAACATCGTCAAGAATGCGGTCGAGGCCATCGAGCAGTGCAAGCGGGAGCCGGTAGACGGCGTCGCGGGCCATATCGACATGGCGTTGACCAGCGAAGCGGGCAGCCTGCTCCTGACCGTCACGGACGACGGCGTCGGACTGCCCGAAGACCGTAACCGCATCATCGAACCCTATATGACCACCCGCGCCAAGGGCACCGGCCTTGGCCTCGCCATCGTGAAAAAGATCGTCGAGGAACATCAGGGCGCCATCCATTTCGAGGATGCCCCCGGCGGCGGCGCCCGCGTGGTGATCCGGTTCGACACACAGCGCCTCGCCCGTCTGGCGGAAGGCGACGCAGGCAATTTTGAGAAGGGTTTGGAAACAGCCGATGGCGCTTGATATTCTGATCGTCGACGATGAGGCGGACATTCGCGAGTTGGTGGCTGGTGTGCTGGAGGATGAGGGTTTCGGCACCCGAACCGCGGCCAACAGCGACGATGCCCTCGAAGCGCTGGACACGCGGCGGCCTTCGCTGGTGCTGCTGGATGTGTGGCTTCAGGGATCGAAGCTGGATGGCCTCGAACTGCTGGACGAGATCAAGCGGCGCGACGCCACGCTGCCCGTCCTCATCATCTCGGGCCATGGCAATATCGACACAGCCGTCGCTGCGATCCGCAAGGGCGCGGTCGATTTCATCGAAAAGCCGTTCGAGGCCGACCGCCTACTCCACCTCGTCGCGCGTGCGACCGAGACGGAGCGCCTGCGCCGTGAGAATCAGGCGCTGCTCGCCCGTGTCGGCCGCGACGACGAACTGACCGGCACCAGCACCACGATCAACCAGGTGCGCGCCATCATCAAGAAGGTCGCAGCGACGGGCAGCCGCGTCCTCATCACCGGCCCTGCGGGTGTAGGCAAGGAGGTGGCGGCGCGCATGCTGCACAGCTGGTCCACCCGCGCCGACGCGCCTTTCGTCGTGCTGGCCTGCGCCTGCATGGACCCGCACCGAGTCGAGGAGGAATTGTTCGGGCTGGAAGATGGCTCGGGCCCCGCGCGTCCGGGCCTGCTCGAACAGGCGCATGGCGGCACCCTCTATCTGGACGAGGTGGCGGACATGCCCCTCACTACGCAGGCGAAAATTCTGCGCGTCCTGACCGAGCAGAGCTTCACCCGCATCGGCGGCCAGCGGCAGGTCAAGGTGGACGTGCGCGTCATCTCCTCCACCGCGCGCGACCTGAAGGCGGAGATCGAGAAGGGCCTGTTCCGTGAGGATTTCTACTATCGGCTGAACGTGGTGCCGCTGGGCGTGCCGCCGCTGGCGAGCCGCCGCGACGACATCCCCTCGCTGGTCGAGCATT
Organism: Sphingobium sp.; assembly: GCA_040508315.1. Lineage (GTDB taxonomy): Bacteria > Pseudomonadota > Alphaproteobacteria > Sphingomonadales > Sphingomonadaceae > Sphingobium. The sequence continues at coordinate 193 of JBEVNC010000209.1, read as the reverse complement.
TCATCGCCCGGCTCGCGACCGAGCGACGCATCGCTGTACCCGACATCGCGCCCAATGCCATGGCCGCGTTGCAGGCGGGACAATGGCCGGGCAATGTCCGGCAATTGCGCAACCTGATCGAGCGCACGATGATCCTCGCGCCCGCCGACCGCATCGGGCGAATCGAGATCGACATGCTCCCCCTCGAGTCGAG
>JBEVNC010000182.1:0-3809 GCA_040508315.1 Sphingobium sp. | reverse complement strand
CCGGCCACCACATCCTTGTCCACCACGACCTCGACGACATTGTTCATCGAAGGCAGGTCGAACATGGTGTCGAGCAATATGCCCTCCAGGATCGAACGCAGCCCGCGCGCGCCGGTCTTGCGCTCGATGGCGCGCTTGGCGACCGCCGTCAGCGCATCCTCGGTGAAGGTCAGGTCGACGCTCTCCATCTCGAAGAGCTTCTTATACTGCTTCACCAGCGCGTTCTTGGGCTCCGACAAAATCTGCACCAGCGCCGAAATGTCGAGATCCTCGAGCGTCGCGATAACCGGCAAACGGCCGACAAATTCGGGGATCAGACCGAATTTCAGCAGATCCTCAGGCTCGCTCTGACGCAGCAGTTCGCCCGTGCGGCGCTCCTCGGGCGCGGCAACATGTGCGCCGAAGCCCATGGACTTGCCTTCCAGACGATCGCCGATGATCCGCTCCAGCCCGGCGAACGCGCCGCCGCAGATGAAGAGGATGTTCGTCGTGTCGACCTGCAGGAACTCCTGCTGCGGATGCTTGCGCCCGCCCTGCGGCGGTACGGAGGCCGTGGTGCCCTCCATCAGCTTCAGCAGGGCCTGCTGCACGCCTTCGCCCGAAACGTCACGCGTGATCGACGGGTTTTCGGCCTTGCGGCTGATCTTGTCGATCTCGTCGATATAGACGATGCCGCGCTGCGCCTTCTCGACATTATAGTCCGACGCCTGGAGCAGCTTGAGGATGATGTTCTCCACATCCTCGCCAACATAGCCGGCTTCGGTCAGCGTGGTCGCGTCCGCCATGGTGAAGGGCACGTCGAACGTCTTGGCCAGAGTCTGCGCGAGCAGCGTCTTGCCGCAACCGGTCGGTCCGACCAGCAGGATGTTGGACTTGGCCAGCTCGACGTCGCCGGCCTTCGCGCCGTGGTTCAACCGCTTATAGTGGTTGTGCACCGCGACGGAGAGAACCCGCTTCGCGCGCGTCTGCCCGATGACATATTCGTTGAGGACGTCGCAGATGTCCTGCGGCGTCGGCACGCCGCCATCGCGCTTCCCGACGAGACCGCCCTTGGTCTCCTCACGGATGATGTCGTTGCACAGCTCGACGCACTCATCGCAGATGAACACGGTCGGGCCAGCGATCAGCTTCCTGACCTCATGCTGCGACTTGCCGCAGAACGAGCAGTAGAGCGTGCTCTTCGAGTCGGAACCGGTAAGCTTCGTCATTCATCGCCTTTCTTCGTCCGCTTCTCCCGCACCCGGGCGGGGAAGCGGACCGACATGGCCGTCGGCTATCCTAAACCGCACCATGTCCTATTCACAAGTGGCCAATGGCCGCAACATCCCCCGGAGCCCTACGTTCCATTTCCGATCAAGTCGTCGGCGTACCGTCGGCAGGCACCGGACGCTTGTCGAACACCTTGTCCACCAGCCCGAATTTCAGGGCCTCGTCGGCTTCCAGGAAGGTGTCGCGGTCCATCGCCGCTTCGATCGCTTCTAGCGACTGACCGGTGTATTTTACATAAAGATCGTTCAGGCGGCGGCGGATTCGCAGGATTTCCTTGGCCTGGATCTCGATATCGGACGCCATGCCCTGCGCGCCGCCGGACGGCTGATGGACCATGATTCGCGCATTGGGCAGGCAGGCACGCATGCCCGGCTCTCCCGCGGCCAGCAGAAAGCTGCCCATGGAAGCGGCCTGACCCACGCACAGGGTCGCGACCTTGGGCCGGATATATTGCATCGTGTCATGGATCGCCATGCCAGCCGTGACGACGCCGCCGGGCGAGTTGATGTACATATAGATGTCCTTGTTCGGATTTTCCGACTCGAGGAACAGCAACTGGGCGACGATCAGGGAGGCCATGTGGTCCTCGACCTGTCCGGTCACGAATACGATGCGATCCCGCAGCATGCGGGAAAAGATGTCGAAACTGCGCTCACCCCGGTTCGACTGCTCGATCACGATGGGCACGAGAGCTGAATAGGGGTCGGTCATTATGTCCTGCATGATCGTCTTTCGATAGTTGCCCTTGCCGGGCCTACATCGGATGTCTTGACGATAGCTTCAAGGGGGCTTTCGGCCCCGTCGACGTCAGTTGCCGATACCGGCCGAAGGCGCGGGATGCGCCAGATAGGCAAGTCGCCGCATCTCCAGCCGCCCGCGCGTCACTGTGTCGAGGATGAGACCGCACATCAGGCTGAGCGCCGACAGGATGACGAGGCCCAAGCTGAGGGTTGCAGTGGGCAGGCGCGGCACCAGCCCGGTGTCGAGATATGTCAGGACGACAGGGACGGCCAGAACGACTGCCAGCACCACGAAGGCCGCTGAGATCGCCCCGAAGAACCAGAGCGGACGCTCCGTCCGGTAAAGCTGGATCATCATGCGCAGGATGCGCCAGCCATCGCGCCAGGTGCTGAGTTTCGATTCGGACCCTTCCGGCCGCGCGGCATAGGCCGTCATCCGTTCGCCCACCGGCATGCGCAGTTCCAGCGCGTGCACGCTGATCTCCGTCTCGATCTCGAACCCTGCGGACAGGACGGGGAAGCTTTTGACGAAACGGCGGGAAAAGACGCGATAGCCCGACAATATGTCTGTGAAACTGCGGCCGAACAGGCCCTGGAGCAATCCGGTCAGCATGCGGTTGCCCAGCACATGGCCGGGACGGTAGGCCGCTTCCACCTCGGATTTACGCGCGCCAACGACCATGTCGAGATCGCCCTCGATCATGTCAGCGATCATCGCAGGGGCGGCAGCGGCTTCATAAGTCGCATCGCCGTCCGCCATCACATAGATGTCCGCGTCCACATCCGCGAACATGCGCCGCACGACATGGCCCTTGCCCTGTTGCCGCACCGCCCGCACGACCGCGCCTGCGGCCAATGCCACGGCGCGGCTGTCGTCCGTGCTGTTATTGTCGAAGACGTAGATGGTGGCGCCCGGCAGCACAGCCGAAAAGGCGGCGATCGTCTGTCCGATCGCCGCCGATTCATTATAGCATGGCAGCAGGACCGCGACCCGCGGGCCGTTTCCAGTCCCCGCGCCCGCCGTCGCCCGCGTCATTGTCGCCACAGCGTTGCCGCGACCGACAAATTATTCAGCGTCGGCCTTCTTCTTCGTGGCCTTCTTGGGCTTGGCAGGAGCGTCCTCGCCCTCGGCAGCAGCTTCGTCGGTCGCAGGAGCGGCCTTCTTGGCAGCAGCCTTCTTGGGCTTGGCAGGCGCGGCCTCCGCCTCGACAGGTGCTTGCGCCGCCGTATCGGCATGATCGTGATCATGATCGCAATCGGGGCCGTGGACATGGCCGCCATGATCGTGATGGTCATGGCCGCAGTCGGGACCATGAACATGACCGTCCTCGGTCTCGATCTCGGCTTCCAGCTCCGCACGGGTCACGGTGCGATCCGTCACTTCGGCCTTGCCGAACAGGAAGTCGACGACCTTGTCCTCATAAAGAGGGGCGCGCAGCTGGGCTGCGGCCATCGGCTCCTGACGGACATATTCGACGAAACGCTGGCGATCCTGCGGCGAATATTGCTGCGCGGCCTGCGCGATCAGGCGGTTCATCTCCTGATCGCTGACCTCGACGCCGTTCGCCTGCCCGATCTCGGACAGCAGCAGGCCCAGGCGCACGCGGCGCTCGGCAATGCCGCGATAATCGTCCTTCTCGGCTTCCATCTCCGCCAAAGCGGCGGCCGGATCGGCCTCGCGCGCGGCTTCCTGCTGAAGCTGCTGCCAGATCTGCTCGAACTCGGCCTCGACCATGGTCGGCGGCACGTCGAAGCTGTGCGCCTCGGCGAGCTGGTCCAGAAGCTTGCGCTTCATGTGCG
>JBEVNC010000172.1:0-26352 GCA_040508315.1 Sphingobium sp. | reverse complement strand
GTCGAGACGCAGGCCGATGGCGACTATCTGACCAAGGACGAACGCTATCGCCGCAGCCGCGAATATGTCGATATTCTTCGCAAGATCTGGGCAAGCGACGCGCCCATGGATTTCGAGGGCGACTGGTATCGGTTCAACGGTGGCTTTGCCCTGGTGAAGCCGGTGCAGCCGTCCATCCCGATCTTCTGGGGCGGCTCCTCCGACCTTGCGGTAGAACTGGGCGCGCAGATCGCCGATGTCTATGCCGTGGGGCCGGGCACCGTCGCGGATACCGGTGCCCATGTCGCCCGCTTCAAGGCGGAGGCGCTCAAGAGCGGGCGCGACCCCGGCATCTCCATGTCGATGCGCGTGATCGTCGGGGAGACGGAGGAGGAGGCATGGGCCAAGGCGCAGGACATCCTCGACGTGGTGACGCGCATCCAGTCGGCCGGCGTGAAGATCGGCCGTGAAAAGGGCGAGAATGATGCCGGTACGCAGGCACTGGTTGCGCTGGCGGAGCGGGGCGATTGCCTTGACGAGCGTCTGTGGACGGGCATTACCAAGGCGACGCAGGGGCGGTTGCATGCCACCGCGCTGGTCGGCACGGCGGATCAGGTTTCGGACGCGCTGATGGCCTATTATGCCGTCGGGGTGGATCGCTTCCTGCTCAACGGGTTCGATACGATCGCGGATGTGCGCCTGTTCGGCACCGCACTTATCCCGATGATCCGCGCGAAGGTCGCGGCAGCGGATGCAACGGCCTCCTGATCTCCCGGCCTCCGCCCGAAAGCAAAATGGCCCGCGCGGGATATCCTGCGCGGGCCATTTTGTTTGTTCTTCGTCCGGCTATCGTCCGGCAGCCGGGCCCGTCGTCTTATCCAGCCAGGCCTTCAGGTCGCGGCCCGTCTCCACCGGCAGTTCCAGCATCGGATAATGGCCGACATCGGGATAGTGGATCAGGTCGACCTTTGCCGCCGAGAAATCCTTGACCGCCTTATCCGCCAGATAGGTGGGCAGCACGGGGTCGCGGTCGCCCCATTGCAGCAGGATCGGCTTGGCCACCTTGGCCGCGTCTCCGCCCGCTCCCTTTTTCCACAGGCTCTTGAGATTGGCCTGATAATAAGCGCGCACACGGGCATAGCCGCCATCGACCACGTTGGTGCGATAATACCAATCCACCGTTTCCGGCTTCAGGCGGGAAGGCACGCCATAAAGTTCGGACAGCGACTGTTTGTAGAAAAAGCGCGGATAATAGTTGGGCACCAAGTTCTCGTGGGTCCACACCATCATGTTGACCCACCGGGACACGTCGGTGGGCGGCGGTGCGGCGAGGGGGAGGGCGGAAAGCGCCAGGGCCCGTACCTTTTCCGGATGATTGGCGGCGTAGAGCACCGAAAGCGTCGCGCCGCTCGAACTGCCGACCAGCGTGATATCGTTCAGCTTCATCTGTTCGACGAATGCCTCGACCAGTTTCGCCACGCCGCGCGATCCGGTGGAGGGTTTTGGATCGACGCTCAGACCATAAGGCGGCCAGTCAAGCCGGACGACGCGATAGCTGCCCTTGAGCTGGTCGGCCCATCCGTCCCAGATACGCAGGTTGGTCATCGAGCTGTGCAGCATCAGCACGACCGGCCCCTTGCCCTCGTCACGATAATGGAGGGTTACGTCGCCCACTTTCATGAATTTAGAGGGCGGACCTGCCTGCTCGGCCTTCACGTCTTCATAGCTCGGGTTCCACAGCCCCAGCCGCATCGACCCCAGGAAAAGCGCAAGCGCCACCACGATCACAAGCACCGCAGCGCCAATCCATCGAACGGCCGTCATATCTATCTCCCCGAGGTTGGCGGCAGTCTATGCGCTGCACGGCCAAGTGCGACGAGAAGAGCAGATATGGTTGCAGGACGGATAGAATCGAAACGGCGCCTCTGGCCGGGAAGGTAGCGTGGCATCGTCGCTCTCTTGCTCGGGGAGAACAGCGTGACGACGATGCCGGTACAATCTGACGATGCGCATCCCGCGGTAGAACCGTCGACGGTCGTGGCAGGGCCGGAGGTGCCGGGACAGGGTGAGACCTTTCCCCGGTGGAAGATGCGACTGGGCTTTGTCCTGATCCCCGTCGCCCATTCGGCGGGCGCGAACATCATCACGGTGCTGGCCTTCCGCTTCCTGACGGACAACCTCGCTATTTCGGCCACCGCTGCGGGCCTGATGTTCGCACTGGTCAAGATTTACGATGGCATCCTCGATCCGGCGCTGGGCGCGTGGAGCGACAATGCCCGCACGCGCTGGGGCCGCCGCCTGCCTTTCCTGGTCGCTGGCGCCATATTGATGCCGCTGGGCATCGCAATGCTGTTCAATACCCCCGATTTCGGTTCGGTGATCGCTGCGCAGGTCTTTCTGGTCGTCGCGCTGATGATCCATGCCAGCGCCTATACCGCGCTGACCATTCCGGGGATGGCAATGCTGGTCGAGGCGACCGACAGCTATCATGAGCGAACGGTGCTGATGGCCTATCGCGTATTTGGTAATTCGATGGGCGTCCTGCTCGGCTCCACCCTTCCGGCATGGCTGTTGTCGACTTGGGGGGCGACGCGATCCGGGCATTCGATGATGTCCCTCACCATTGCGGGCATCGTCCTGCTCGCCGGTCTGGGGGCGGTATGGCTGTTGCGCCATGCGCCGCGTACCCATCCCGACGCGAATGTGGAACGGGTGCGTTTCAGCTTCGTGACGCAGGCACGCCTCGCCTGGGCCAACGTGCCGTTTCGCCAACTCGCCACCGCCCATATATTCGTGCTGTTCGGTACGGCGGTGGGGTCGATGGGCAGCGCCTATTTCACCAAATATGTGCTGAACTTCCCCGATGCCATGCTGGGCACCTATTATCTGATCCTGACGGTGGGGTCCGTGGGATCGATGCCGATCTGGGTCCGCATCTCCAAACGCTACAGCAAGAAGGCGTCCTATATTTCCGCCCTGTCAGGATATGCGCTGGTCAATCTGGCCTGGGCGTTCATGTCGGGTGACGAACCATTGGCGCTCATGGCCGCGCTGGCCATCATCGCGGGCTTTACGGCTGGCGGCATGATCCTGTCCGCCTATTCAATGATGTCGGACGCGGTACGTTACGACTATATCACCTCAGGCCTGCGGCGGGAGGGCGCCTTTGCGGGCTTTACGACCTTGTTCGACAAGCTCTCGGCGGCCGCCGGCATCGCCGCCATGGGCCTGTTCCTCAGCGCCATGGGCTATGTCGCGTCCACTGGCGGTACGGTAAAGCAGCCCGACAGCGCCGTGTTCGCGATCATGCTGTGCGTGACGGTGTTGCCGGCGGCGATGATGGCTGCGGCGATCTTCTTCGTTCGCGACTACCGGCTGGACGAGGCGATGCTGGTAGAGCGGACCTGACCGGTCGCCCGAGGAATTATGCTGCCGTCGAGAGGGAAGATCATGCGCGGATATATCTGGCGGGCTGCTCTTGCCATCAGCGGCGCAGGCGTCGTTGCAGGCTGTTCAACACCGCCGATACATCACGTCTCATCGATCCCACCGGGCGCGCAATATGTCGCAATGGGCAGTTCGTTTGCGGCGGGGCCGGGCGTCACGACATCCGCGGATCAGCCGCGGACCCGTTGCGCACGGTCGAATGACAATTTCGCGCATCTTGTGGCCCGAAGATTGGACCTGAAGCTGACCGACGTCAGCTGTAGTGGCGCCACGACGGAGCATGTGCTCGGACCCTGGAAGGAACTGCCGGCACAGATGGACGCCCTGACGGCCGATACCCGACTGGTCACGATCACGATCGGTGGAAACGATGTCGGCTATTTCAATATGCTATGGTCTGCATCCTGCGCGGCCGAGCCTGCTCCCGCCCGACCGGGCGCTCCCCAATGCCCGCTACCGCCCGCGGGTGCGGACGCCTGGCAAAAAGTCGAGACGGGAATGCGGCGCATCGCCCTGGAGGTCCACAGGCGAGCGCCGGCGGCCCGCTTGATCTTTGTCGATTATCTATCCGCTCTCCCTCCCGAAGGCACATGTGCCACCGCACCCATGACATCGGGAGACGCCCGCGCGATCAGGTCGACCGCCAGACGGCTTGCCAGACTGACGGCACGCATCGCGGCAGAGACAGGGAGCGATGTGCTCAAGGCTTCAAGTCTCTCGCGTCTCCATAATGCCTGCAGCCGCGATCCCTGGATCAACGGGTTTCGGTCGCCGGCCACGACATCCGGGTTCGTCCCGTATCACCCCAATAAAAAAGGCATGGCCGCCATCGCGGATTTCCTCTTGCCATATTTTGGTTCTATCAAATAGTTTTTCCGAATATTTGAACCCTGCCGTTCGGGACGACGCAGATATGAAAGGGCGAGTTCCCGGCCGTCAGCCTTCGCCTCTTCCACGACATTCGCGCTTTCCCAGAGGTCATGCTATGGAGCAAATGAGCCACGGGGGAACGAGACATGCCCTACTACGCCAGCCTGCGACGCGAGAATGTGGAGACACGGACCCGAATAGCATCGGGTCTTCTCCGCCTCCGTCAGTCGATCAAAGACCAGAAGGTGCCGCCCCGGACCGTCACGGGCGATGTGCTGATCGCGAGCTGGAACATCCGGGAGTTCGACAGTCGCAAATATGGTGGGCGCCTTACCGACGCATTCTACTATATCGCAGAGATACTCAGCCACTTCGACCTGGTCGCGATCCAGGAAGTCAGGGACGATCTGTCCGCGCTGGAGAAGGTGCAGGGGCTGCTGGGAAGCTGGTGGAAGTATATCGTGACCGATGTGACCGACGGCACTTCCGGGAATGGAGAGAGGATGGCGTTCCTCTACGACAGTCGAAAGGTGACATTCGGGGGACTCGCAGGCGAGATCGTCCTGCCACCCGCAAAAGTCGATACCGAGGTGCTGCAGTTCGCACGCACGCCCTTCGTCTGCGGGTTCAAGGCTGGATGGGCAAAGGTCGATCTGTGCACTGTCCACATCTACTATGGGGAGAGCAAGCCCCTGGACAGTCGCCGCCTCGAGGAGATCCGCAAGCTTGCTGACTTCCTCGCCAAGCGTGCCAAGAAGGCGGCCCAGTCACCGCAATCCACGGGAGAAATGCCGAAGGTGAAGCCCCCTGAGCCCGACACGCTTATACTGCTGGGCGATTTCAACATCTTCGACACGAAGGACGAGACGCTCAAGGCGATCACGGACGTAGGCTTCGTGGTGCCGAAGGTGCTGACGGATCGCACCGGCAGCAACATGGGCAAGGATAAATTCTACGATCAGATTGCCATCTGGCGTGGAAAGCGCTTTGCGGAGACGCCGCGCGGAGGCGTGCTCGACTTTTACGAGGCGGTGTTCCGCACCGAAGACGAGCCGCTCTATGCGCCGCTGATCGCGCCCGCCAAATCGGGCAAGCCACCGAAATACAAGGAATGGAAGACCTACCAGATGTCCGACCACCTGGTGCTGTGGTCAGCCTTCAAGGTGGACTTCACCGAGGACTATCTGGCTGAGCTCGCCAACCCCTGACTAGGACGCGGCTGCCCAGACCGCCGACGCCCGGGTCGTCAGAGCGCGACAGTCAGAACATGATCCGGAAGCCGAGCAGCAGCTTGGCTTCCTCCTTCAGCGACTTGGGCTCCGTGCCCTTACCACAAGGCAGGCCGATACCGCGGACCAGCAGGGCTATCGAAAGTTCGGATCTACCGGAGCTCGGAATAGCTGCGGTCGACCGCCTGCTGTTCGAACTGTAGTATCCGCTCATATGCTTGCACGGGTTGTACGCTGAAACTTCTGATCCGCAGGGAGGCCAGCGTATCACCAAGCGCGGGATCGTCCGCGGCCGCTTTCAGGACATCGCGCAGCGCTGAGATCATGGCATCGGATGTGCGGGATGCCGTTATGAAGGGAAGCGATGGCGAAGCGCTCGTCCACGCCAGGACCCTCAGACGGGCGGCGTGTTCGGGATAGCGGTCGCGCAACAACGCCCATGTCACTGCGTCGATGGAGGCGACGTCGATCTTGCCCGAGAGCAATGCGGCAAAGCTGCGGGCATGAGATCCTGTCACGACGACCGAAGCGAAGAATAGCGGCTCCTGTGTCACCTCGGCAATGGCCGCGCGAAAAAGGTTCATGCCGGTGTTCGAGTCATAACCGTTCACGCCTGCCGTCCGGCCCTGCAGGTGCGGAAGGGCGCGGGCGGCATCGTCCTGCCGGACGAGGATAGCCGCGCGGTGGAACGCTCCCTCGCAACCCTGCGCATCATAATGCGGTGTCGCGACGAGCCGGACGCTTTCGTGCAGGCGTGTGAGAAGCGGATAGCCGCAGGTCTGCCCGAGCAGGAGCGTGGGATCGCGCCATGTGGTGTCGAGGTCGTCGTCCCGGTGCAGGGCGGCAGGCACATCCGCGATGCCGCGTGCCCGTAGCCGTGCGGCAAGCGATGCCCATAGCCTGTCGTTCGCCGCGTGCAGCCAGGGCAGATCGTACATCGGCAGGGAGACAATCACGTAACTGGCGCTTCTTTCCTGTAGTCGGGGTGCACCACGCTGTCATGTGGGACCAGCAGGAACCGGCGGGCGACCTCGCCATAGCTTGCATATTCCGGCGCCCTTGTGAAATCCGTGCGGTGACGACGATAATGGGCGGGTAACCGATACCAGGGCAGATCGGGCCGGCCGTGATGGACGGCGTGCAGATTGTTGTTGAGGAACAGCAGGCCGAACGGCCCGGCCCGCGGAATGATCGCGGCGCGCGCGCCCTGATCTTCGTCGGCGCGGTGCTCGGCAAAGGAGCGCAGGAGCGAGAGTGCCGTTCCCGGATAGATGAAGGTCAGGAGATATGTCCCGGCCGGAAGGTCGACATGGTGCAGCCAGAGCAGGATGACCGCCACGCCGACCAGATGGGGCACCCACTCGCGGAGCGTGATCGCCGGTTCATGGGCAAGTCGCCGCACCTCGGCCAGCAGGAAGGACGCAATGCGAATGGGCGGACCGAGGATCAGGCGTCCGAGCAACGTCCGCTCGGACCTGGCCAGCCAATAGCCGGGGCCGGAGGCGCGGGTGAGATACTGGCTCTCGGGATCGTCGAACGGGTCGGTGATATGAGGTGTCGCATGATGCGCGATATGGGTCCGACGATAGATGGCATAGGGCAGCCAAAGCGATAGCGGGATCGACCCGATTGCCGCGTTGATCCACCGCGAACGGGTCGGGTGGCCATGGATGGTCTCATGCTGGAAGGACCCGTGCCAGGCCACCACTATCCCACCCAAAACGAACAGCAGGAGCGGGGGCAATGTCCTATGAAAGGCGGTGAGCAGCATCCACCCTCCGTAAATCGTCATAGCGACCAGGATCGTCGGAAATTCAACGATGGGGACCCTCGGCAGGTCGGTCGCGCCGTTCAGCTTGCCCAGCATTTTGCCTCTTCACGTGAATGTCACTGTATCTCTACTCAAATGGTTATAAAAGACGAGATGGATTTTTCTCATTCCATGGTAGGAGCGCTTTCAGGGCGCTGGTGCGCTCAAGCCCGTCCGGTCGTTCGCCAAAAGAGAGAGCGTAGGACGGGAAGTACGCCGAACAGCGATGAGGCGAAAAATCAACAAATGCTCAGGCGGCGGCTATCCGGCGGCTCGATGCGTTCGCGATCAGGCACCCGTCGCTCTGGCAGCGTAGTTCGATCCGGTGCGTGCATGCGCCACGATCTTCGCTCAACCCGCAAAGTGAGGCCACGACCCGGTCGCCCAGTCGATTTTGCCGCGATAGATGATCTGCCGGTCGGCCATCACGAGCAAGGGATCGATGAACCTGAACCATTGCCATTCAGCCCGATCAATCATGGCCTGAAATGCCGTAAAATAAGGGAAGTCTGCACCGCTGAAACCTTCATGGGGTGAGGGGGCCAGCACGTCCTTCAGCATGAAGCCGTGCGGGCCGGTGCCGCCATATTCCTTGTCGTAGGAGAAGCCGGGCAGGCGGCACTGGCGGTTCGGGGTGACCAGGCAGAAACTATCCCAGCGCTCGCTTTGCCAACTGTGGCCGATGCGGTTCTTCTCCAGAATGAGATGCTCGATCCCTTCTTCCTTGAGCAGCGCGCTGAGCGACAGGCCGCCCTGTCCGCCACCGACGATGATGACGGGAACATGGGCCGTGGGGGCGTCTTGAGCAGTTCGACGGACATGGCGGTTTCCTCTTCGATTGCACGGGTCTCGGGTTCGGGGATCATGGCTGGAAGCTTTCGACGCTGACCCTGGCACCGGGCAGATCGGCAAAGGCGCCGGCGGCTTCCTCGATGGCGAGCATCTGATTGATTGCCTGCGCGCAGCCCATGCCGAAGCGACCACGCACCCTTTCGTTGGCGGCTGTGAGGTCCGCGCGGGCCTTGGCCACGAATTCGGCAAGAGGATAGGGGACGCCCGGCTCCAGATGCTGGGTGATAATGGTCAAGGGGGAATAGCAATCCTCCAGGCGACCATCGGGCCAGCGGACGCGAAAGCGCATCTCAGGCATATGTCGTCTCCTTCGATTGCGGTGCAGCGGGACGGTGGCATCCGGTGAGCGGCCGCGTGAAATCCGACACATGCGACGTCACACCGGCTTGACGGATGGAAACCGCATGACTGTCATCCATGGTGCCGACAGCGGCGCAGGCGACGCCAGGCTCTTCGAAGGCGCCAAGGACGGCCGCCGCGTCTTGTGCGCGCGCGGTCATCACAAAGCCGAAGCTGATGCCTATGCGTCGCTGCTACGCCGGCCGCCGCCCGCCTTCGCCACGCTGGCGCCAGACATCACCTATTATGTCGCCAGCCTTTCCAAATGCGTCGGCGCCGTGCTGCGCATCGCCTATCTGATCGCGCCGGACTAGCGGCGGTTGTGGCCGCTCAACGCCATTCTCAAGACCGCCTCGGTCATGGCTTCGCCGCTCACCACCGCCTTGTCGACCCAGTGGATCGAATCCGGCATCGCGGATCAGGTGGTGGAGGCGGTTCGCAAGGAGTCCATCGCCCGTCAGAAACTGGCGGCGGATCTCCTCCCGGCGGGCAGCTATGTCGCGCATCCGGAGGGGTTTCACTTGTGGATGGCACTGCCCTCGCCCTGGCAGCGCGCCGCATTTGCCGCGCAGATGCGGTCATCCGATATGAGCGTGGTGGTGAGCGATGCTTTCGCGGTAACGCAGGCACCGATGGAGGCGGTACGCATTTCGCTCGGCGGGGTTCTTAGCCGGGCCGAAGTCCGAACCGCACTCGAATATCTCGCCCACATCCTTGCCGACGAAAGCGCAGGCGGCGGGGGTTTCGCTTGATTTAACTGTGCCGGCAGATGGCTACGGTCTTGACGGGAGCTTTCGGTTCGGCGGGGAACAGGATGGCCGTGGTCGAGGCCGTTCAACTCCTGCCAGGACTGACGGACGATCTGCCGCCCGCCATTTAATCCCGGCATCCAAGCGAAGTCGGCGCATATATTTATGCCGGTTTATCTGTCCCGATTTAAAGCTTCGGCCAAATCACGCTCCCCCCAAAATGCTATTGCATCGACAGCAGCAAGCAGCGCACGCGCCCGGTCGGTCAGAGTATAACGACCCCAGTCCCGTCCGGAAGCGGGAGCAAGACGGCTGATCAGATCGTCCTGCTCAAGCGCTTTGAGCTGCCGAAGCAATACCTGCGGGCGGATGCGGGGCAGGAAACGTTGCAGATCTCCGACCGAAGCCGGGCATTCCCGGATGCGCCCCAACAGGCGCGCTTTCCACTTGCCGCCTATCAACTGCACAACATGCTCGACCGGGCAGGGATCGAGCGGCGGCAACTTGTACGTGTAGGTCATTGCTCCTCCTCGCACAAATTTGTGCGGATTGCTTCCCGAGGACGGATCGCCGGATATTGGGTCGATCAATCCCTTATCTAATGGAAGCTAGCGCCATGGTCCGACCTCTCACTCTCCTGCAAATGCAAGGTGCTCCGGATAATCCTGCGCCGCTTGCAGATGCGGCGCTGGTGCTCATCGACATCCAGGAGGAGTATCGCGACGGTGCATTGCCGCTGGACGGCGCGACGGACGCCGCCCTTGCTGCCGGGGAGTTGTTGCAACTTGGCCGCGAGAGCCGCATTCCCATTTTCCATATCAGGCACAGGCTGCCCGACGATTCTCCGATATTCAGTCCGCGTCTTCCCTCCTTCGCTTTCATGCCCGAGGTGGCGCCATGGCCTGACGAGCCGGTCTTCGAGAAATCCGTTCCAAACGCCTTCAGCGGGACGGCATTGCATGAGGCCATTCGGAAGACGGGGCGTCGCGAACTGATCTTCGCCGGCATGCAAACCCACCTGTGCATCTCCGCGACCGTGAGGGCGGCGCTTGATCTCGGCTATCGCTCAACCGTTGTCGGTTCGGCCTGCGCTACGCGCGATTTGCCTGATGCGGCCGACGGAGTCATCGCGGCAAAGGACGTTCACCGTACCGCGCTAGCGGAGTTGGCGGACGCTTTCGCAATAATCGTGCCGGATAGGTCGGCTTGGCGGCAGTAATCCAGGTGCACGATAATCAGTCTATTTCACGCTGACGGGATCTGGCGATGCATGGGCTCCCGCGTCTTTCAATGGCAGCGGGCAGGACAATCCTCAGCATCGGTTGCACGCCCATTCTGCGACTAAGCCAATGTTTTGAACGCATCAGGGTCGAAGGTGCGCAGTTCGTCCATCCGTCCGGCCCGCACCTTCTCGACCCAATCAGGATCGCCAAGCAAAGCCCGACCCACCGCGATCAGATCGAACTCGCCGCGTTCCATCCGTTCGTAGAGCCCGTCAATGGATCTCGGTTCAGCGCTCTCGCCGGCGTAGGCGGCCATGAATTCGCCGGATAGGCCTACCGATCCGACGGTGATCGACGGCTTGCCACTCAGCTTTTTCAACCATCCAGCGAAGTTGAGATCGGAACCCTCGAACTCCGGTTCCCAATAGCGGCGTTGCGATCCGTGCAGAGCATCGACCCCGGCATCGACAAGGGGGGCCACCCACGCTTCGAGTTCGGCGGGTGTCGCTGCCACCTTCGCCTCATAGTGCCCGATCTTCCATTGCGACAGTCGCATGATGATCGGAAAATCGGGGCCGGTCGCTTCGCGTACGGCACGAACAACTTCGGCACCAAATCGCGCGCGCCCACTCATATTGCCGCCCCATGCGTCATTACGACGATTGGTGAACGCCCAGGCGAACTGGTCGATAAGATGGCCGTGCGCCCCATGAATCTCAACGGTGTCGAAGCCTGTGCGCTGTGCCTCCGCCGCTGCATTCGCAAAGGCGGCGATGGTGTCGGCAATGTCGGCGTCGCGCATCGGCTCGCCGAGCGAATTGCCGGAATTGTCGAATCCGGAGACGCTGTCGATACGACCCTCCGGCAACCAGCCAGTCATTGGATTTGGATTGGCTCCGAGATGACCGATCTGGAGGCCGATCCGGCCATTCGCCGCATGGACATCATCGACGACCCCGCGCCAGGCGTCGAACGAGGCCTCTGAATTCAATCGGGGCATTGCAGGGTCGCAGTAGGACGCCTCACGATCGACAACGCTGAGTTCCGTCAGGATCAGACCTACACCGCCTTCCGCACGCTTGCGATAATAGGCTCCTGTCTCAGGAGGAATGATGCCGTCTTCTGCAAACAGGCGCGTCATCGGCGCCATGACGAAACGATTGGGGAGTACCAGCTTGTTGAGAGAAAAAGGTTCGAACAATGCTTCATATACCATGTGTTGGATTCCTGACCTGATCCGCGCAGGCTTTTCGCAGAGGTAAGTATGACCATCGATATGGCGTCGCGATGTTTCAGAGGGCTTCTCCATCACTTCCGCCATCTCGATCAGTCTACGAGAAGCCAAAGAGCCGTTTTGTATCCCGGTACGCAAATAGGTATAGCATCGAAACCTAGCGTCAATTAGGCACTAGGGATCGCCTAGGTATACTCGAGGAGACTGCATGCTGGACGCTCGCAACCCAGATTTGGGCAATCGACTGCTTCTCGATCAAATCGCCGACAAATGGTCTATTTTGATCCTGTCGCAAATCTGCCAGGAACCGCTGCGCTTCAATCTACTCAAGCGCAGTATTCCCGGTATTTCTCAGAAGGCTTTGACACAGGCTTTGAGGCGGCTTGAGCGGAACGGTATCCTCAAACGCGTCGTCAGGTCGACGTCACCAGTGGCTGTCGAATACCGCGTGACGCCGCTCGGCCAGACGCTCAGCGGACCGTTTTCGGCTCTTTTTGACTGGACGGAGCGCTATGCGTCGGACGTCGAAGCTGCCCGGAGCGAATATGATGCTCGCGAAGATCCAGTCGGTTCGGGGGAAAGTTGAAAGCCATGGAAATCCCATGCGTAACAGGATGATCAAGGCTTGGCGGATTCCAGGCATTATGATCCCAAACAGGCGCCATTCTGCGCGCATCGTCTCAGGCGACTTTGTTGGTAATCCGTTTGTAGAACAGGTCTCGAAGCCAGCAAATCGGGCGGACTGCGGGGCGATTTGCCCCGATCCGCACAGCTTCGTGAGAATCGATTGTTCAGACAAGCTGATCCGGAACTGATCGACTCCGCAGTGGTTGCTGCCCGGCCGTGCGTTTAGCGATCGATCAGAAGTCGACCCTATCTGAGACGCCGGACAGCACTGCTGCACTCGGAATCCATGCTGATTCCCAAGTGCCTACTGGAGAAAATTGTTGAGCCGTCTCGCCTTCCGCCTCGCCCTGCCGCTTGCCAGCGTAATCGCGATAACGGGCATTGCCAGCGCCCAAGCGCCAGCCTGTGTTCCTGAAAGAACAGGTGCTCCCATGCTGGTGACGCTCGACTGCATCGATCCGGACTATGCCAGACCGGTCATCGACAGTCGCGTAGACATTTCGACCCCGGTGGCGGTCCACAAGGTCTCGGGGCATTTCGAAGGTACGAACGCCAAGTTCAACTTCTACTTCCCACCTCAAGCCAAATGGGACGGCCGCTTTTTCCAGTTCGTATATCCGATGACCGACGGCGAGGCGAGCGAGGGCAGGCTACGCTTCGGCGAAGACAGCGGTGGCTACACCGTAGAGACTGTCAGCACCGGCGGATACCGGGCCAATGCGGCGGCTGCCAAGTTCTCTCGGTACGTCGCGCGGGAGTATTACAAAGCGCCGGATCGCCGCATCTACGGCTATATCTACGGAGGAAGCGGAGGGTCGTACCAGACGATTAGCGCCGCCGAAAACAGCGTGGATGTCTGGGACGGCGCCGTGCCCTATGTTGTCGGCCTGGAAACTTCGATACCCAACAACTTCTTCGTGCGCGCGTTCGCAAGGCTCGTGCTGCGCAACAAAGCAGAGCAGATTGCCGACGCGATGCGGCCGGGCGGCAGCAGCGATCCTTTTGCAGGATTGGACGAGACCGAGCGAGCGGTACTGCGCGAGGTGAGCGAGATGGGCGTCCCGCTGCGCGGATGGGACGACGCCTCCTATCTTCTCGGTCTTCAAGATGCAGGAGGGTTACTCGGCTTCATGGCGAATGTCCGTGAGGCCGACCCCGACTATGCCGAGGATTTTTGGAGCAAGCCAGGGTATCTGGGCACGGAAACTTCCCCGCTGGGTGATCTCGTGCGCGCCGCCAAGATCGACATGATCGCAGCGGTTGCGGCTACATCCGACGGCAAGCAGTTCCTGCTGGACGTCGTGCCTGCGAGCGAAAGCCCGACCCTGCTGGATTTCACTGTGCTGGATGCGTCCGGCGCGGCGCTCGGCGCGGTCAAGGGTTCGCTTGATCGCGCGACCAAGCGCTTCACGCTCGCGGACGGCAACGCTTCGGCAGTGGTTGCCGCGCTCAAGCCAGGCGCTCGGCTCCGCATCGACAATCTCTGGTCGCTCGCCGTCACCAGTCTCCATCGCCATCAAGTGCCGCGCGAGCCAGGCTTTTACCCGTGGGACCAGTTCCGCAACGCTGACGGTACTCCCAAGTACCCTCAGCGCCCGAGCGAGATCGGCGTGCAGATCAGCCGCGGCGTCAGCGGCGGCGGCACGCATTCGGGCCAAATTCGCCTCAAGATGATCGCCGTTGCCAATCTCCTCGACGTCGACGCGTTTCCCTGGCACGGCGACTGGTACGCGAAGAGGGTCGAAGCGGCGACCGGCGCGCGTTATCGCGATGAGTTTCGCCTGTGGCTCAATGACAATGCAGATCATCTCGACGGGCAGGTGATCGCGTCCGGTGCCGCTGGAACGAAAAACGTGCGCTTGATCGCTTATGACGGCATCGTCCAGCAGGCGGTTCGCGACGTGAGCAGATGGGTGGAAAAGGGAGTCCCTCCGGCCCCGTCGTCCACATATCGGGTGGAACAGGGTCAGGTGATCGTTCCGCGAGACGCACGCTTCCGCGGCGGCGTGCAGCCCGCGGTGGCGTTGACCGTCGACGGTGAGTCTCAGGTACAGTCGCGGGTGGGGCAGTCTGTGACGCTCAGCGGCGTGATAGGCATCTCTGCCGACACAGGTCCCGTTCTTGCCGTCGAATGGAGCCAGGACGGCACGGACAAGTTCGTGCCAGCGCAAGTCCCGTTGCCCGAGGCTGGGCGCATCATCCTCAAGCAAAGCTTCCAGTATGACGCGCCAGGCACCTACTATCCGGTGCTCCGGATGACAACGCTTCGCGATGGCAGTGCATCGACCACCGTTCGGCGGCTAAGCAACTTGGCGCGAGTGCGTGTCGTCGTGCGTTGATCGCGGTGCCTTGCTACTCGTGCCTGAGGCGCCCGGCGACATCGTCGTCGTGGATAACCCGCCGAGCCATAAAACACTCCCTGCCCGCTCGCGAACCGCGCGCAGCAGCCGGTCGAGGGTGATGGTGATCGAGGGCGTATTGAGCGATAGAGGCATGGCGAGCTTTGCCCGCTGGTCGAAGCCGGAGGATGCGGAGGCGATCCGCCTACGTTACGACGGACGCACGCAAGCTGAAGGGAGCCAACGACCGTCCCTGACGCGTCGGGGCGTGTCAGACGGGGTATTGGCTCGCGGTCGCGCTCCAACATGTTGATGTGGGCGGCGCTTACTCCGCGCTACGTTTGTTCATGCAGGATCAGGCAATCGTCCCTGTAGATTTCAGCTGCTCGACGCGGCTCCATTCCATGCCCATCTCCAGCAGCACAAGCTCGGTGTGCTCCGATGCTTGCGGCGATCGTGTCGTCTCGAGTTTCCGATGATTATACTGGATCGGTCCGCGCACGATCTTGATGGGATCGCCTCCGGTTATCGGTTCGACCTCGGTGAACATGTCGTTGGCCAGGGCCTGGATGTCGGTGGCGAGGTCCAGGAAAGTCTGGGCGGCCGCCCATTGTCCCTTCATGGTCCTGAGATGGTCGCGCCAGTAGGCGAACGGCCTTGAGACGATCGCCTGCGTAATCAGCGCCGCAGCGGGGCCGGCGTTCGCCATGAGGGCCCGCGCTTCACAGAAGCGCGGATCATTCGCCGCTTCCGCTATGCCGAGATGGGCGAACGTGTCGCCGATGAAAGCACCTGGCGCCAGGATGAAGAGGCTGATCGTCCCCCCATCCGACGTCAGGTAATTGCCCAGAAACGGATTTACGGCGGACCCGCCGGCCTTGGGCATCGAATTCGGCATCAGCTTTCCGATATGATTGTGGGTGTTGATGGCAGCCCCTGCCGCCCACCAGGCGGACGAAAGCAGGGATACATCCACCTCCAGCGCTTCCCCGGTCCTGTCGCGGTGGAGGAGCGCGCCGACCACGCCGCCGGCCAGGTTCATGCCGGAGATAGAGTCTCCGAAGCCCGCGATGCTGCACATCAAGGGCACTTCGCACTCCTCGGGCGTCATGGCCTGCGCGATACCGCTGTGCGACCAGAATGCCGTCCCGTCGAACCCGCCACGCTCGCGGTCGGGCCCTTTGTCGCCATAGGCACTGCCGCGGGCATAGATGATGTTCGGATTGATCGCGCGGATGTGCTCCAAATCTATCCGGTTCTTCTGCCGAGCGGCCGGGAGGTAGTTGGTCAGGAAGACGTCCGCGTCCTTGACCATCTCGTATATGACCTCCTGGCCCTCCTGCGATGATATGTCGACGCCGACGCTGCGCTTGCCGCGGTTGGGGTGCTCCAGCATCGGATTGACCTGGGGGTCCACCCGCATGCCACCGATGGTGATGAAGCCGCGCTGCGTATCGCCTCTTACGGGATGCTCTATCTTGATGACATCGGCCCCCCAGTCGGACAGGAGCGCCCCTGCGCAGGGCACGAAGAAGAACTGGGCGATCTCCACCACCTTCACGCCCTTCAGTATCTCGGTCATGCATCCCTCCTGATGTCGGCCCGTGTGTCGGTTGCCGTAACGCCATCCTCAATACCGTATATCTCCCCAAGCACCTGCCAAAGCGACGTCGACATTCGCTGGAAATGGCCATTTTTGAACAGATTGGCCAAGGTCCGCGCTCGCAGACGCTGGCTGCATTGCGTTTCATGTGATGGTCCCGGAAGAGCTGGGCGGATTTGGAAGGAGAGGCGGCATGGCACTTGATCACAAGCTCGAAGATCTGGTGAGGATCGAGCCGCTGACGCGGTGGCTCGATGAGAATATCCCCGGTCTGGGTTCAGGGCCGTTGAAAGTCGAACTGGTGCACGGCGGCTATTCCAATGCGATCGTGAGCCTCGATCGTGGTGGGGAAACCCTCGTCCTGAGACGGCCGCCCGCGGTCCCGCCGCCCGGCAGCGAGAAGACGGTGCTGCGCGAGGCGCGCGTGTTGTCCGCCCTCGACGGCACGAACGTCCCGCATCCCCGCTGCCACGGCGTTTGCGAGGACTCCTCCGTGATCGGTGCGCCATTCTACGTCATGGAGCTTGTCCAAGGCTGGTCGGCCAAGGTAGTCGACGAGAAGGCGGAATATCCCGCGCCCTTCGATGCCATGCCTTTTCAATATCGCATACCTTATGCGGTCACCGATGCGTTGGTCGCGCTGGCCAATGTCGATTACAAAGCTATCGGCCTGGAGGATTTCGGAAAGCCAGGGAACTTCCTCGAGCGCCAGGTCGACCGCTGGTCCAGCCAGCTTGAGGGCTACGGCGCAAAATACGGCTATGCCGGGCGTGACCTGCCCGGTCGTCGGCTCACGGAGCAGTGGCTGCGTGCCAATACGCCGAGGGACTATGTGCCCGGCATCATGCATGGCGACATCGGGACCACCAACATGCTGTTCGCGCATGATGCACCCGCGCGCCTGCACGCGCTCATCGACTGGGAGCTGTGCACGATTGGCGATCCGCTCATCGACATGGGCTGGTTCACGAGCGGGATGCGCGACGAGCGCGAGCCCGACGTTGTACCGGAGTCCGTGCAGCGCGCGGAGAACTGGCCGACCCGGCAGGAGATCATGCGCTACTATGCCGCCGGGACGGGCCGCGACATCGCGAACTTCGACTATTACGTCATCCTTGCGAGGTTCAAGTCGGGTTGCATCCTGGAATATAAGGTCGCCCAGGCTGCGCGGGGAACGCTATCGAGGGAGGTAGGAGACTTCTTCTCCGGTCTCGTCCTCAAGAGCTTCGCGGACGCAGAACATCTCATCCGTCTGATAGACCGATGATGTTTGAACCGTGCCGGTTCGACCGGCGTTCAGGCGCATGCCGCCGGATGTGGTTTTCGGAAGGACGGCGGTGGTGAGGTCTCCGCCACGCATCGTCATGCTCGAGGGCGGACGGAATTTCCGTGATTTGGGAGGCTATCCCACTGCCGACGGTCGCACCGTCCGGTGGAACAGGATATTCCGCCGGGCGGACGCATGTCGCGGCTGCCGCGCGAGGTCGTCGATGCCGCCGACCCGGACTATATCAGTGCCGCACTGGACGCCATCGATGCGCGACATGCAGCGTGGACGCCTTTCTGAACGATGAGATCGGCGTGCGACCTGCAGATCTGCGCGCGATCAGGGACAGTCTGCTGGAGCCGTCCCGACAGCGGGGGATCAGTCCTCCGCCTCTCTGGCGCGGTATACCCGGTGCAGGAATTGACGAGGTGTGAGTCCGCTCATCCTGCGGAATGCGTGGGCAAAACTGGAGGGGGAGGCGAAGCCAAGGTCATGGGCGATGGACTTGACGCTGCAGTCCTCCTGAAGGAGCCGCTTCGCCGTCTCTATCCGGTTTTGCATGATATAGTCACCGAGAGTGCAGCCTCTGCTGACCCGGAAGCCCCTGGTCAGCTGCCGCACAGAGATGCTGCACAGTGCGGCCAGTTCGGGCAGTGGCGGCGAAACCTGCTTGACCGCCAGACGCTCGTCGATCAACCGCAGGCGCCATGACGCCAGTCCGCCGATCACTGGCGTGTCGACCACGGCGTCGCAAAAGCGGCCTACCTCGAGCGCCAGCAGGCCCGACAGCATCTCGATCTGCTTCGCCGTGCCGACGCCGGGGTTGCGAGACTCTTCCGCGAGGCGGCGCATGTGTCGGCGTATGCTGTTGCCCGAGATGTTCAGCACCGCAAGCAGACGCCGGTCCGACCAGTCGATGGAGAAGCCCAGCCAGTCATGCAGCATATCCGCGTTGATATCGCAGATGATGGATGCGTGTACGGCGGGGCTGTCCCCCTTCATGTGCACGATTTCGCCGGGAGGGATGAGGAAAAGATCCCCGACCTTCTCGAAGCGATGCCGGTCCCATCGGTCGCAGAAGCGCGCGCGCATGTTGGTCGGGCGGGGGGTCAGCGAAAGATTGAGGTGGTAGCCGTCGAACCGCATCACCGTGTCGGGTGGGGCGGGGACGGAGAAGCGCACGATCCGGGTCGTCGCAATCGGGCATTCGAGAACGGCGGAGAAAGAGGAGTCTCCATCCTCTGCCCCCCATTCGTCCAACTGACCCTTTTGCGCCGACCGACCCATTGCTGCACTCTGTCCGCCGGGGATTATGACATCCTGCCCATCTCAAGAAAAGCGCCTTGGGCAGATCGACCCTGAGGCGTTCCATCCAGAGGGAGAGCGGACGGCGGCGGAGCCGTCATCCGCTATCGTCACTCCGCGGCTTCGAGCGTTGCGATCGCGACTTCGGCCTCCGCGATCACGGATGCCCACTTCGTGCGGACCGCTTCGGTCTTGGTCGGAATGTGCTCCGTGGGGAACAGGCCGGGTGCGGGGGTTGCCGTCTTGAGGAGGGCGTTCGCGATCTGGATCTGGTGGACCTCGGTGGGACCGTCCGCGACTTCGAGCATGGGAACGCCCATCCACATCTTGGCCAGCGGCGTTTCGTGCGTCGTGCCGAGCGCACCGTGGAGGTGCACCGCGCGGTGGACGATGTCCCTGTAGACGCGGGCCATCGCTACCTTCGACATGCCGATGTGGGTGCGTGCGGCACCATGCGGCTGGGTGTCGATGAGCCATGCCGTCTTGAGGACGAGCAGGCGGTACATTTCGAGTTCGATAGCACTGTCCGCGATCTGGGCCTTGACCATCTGATGGTCGCCCAGCTGGCGTCCCTGCGTCCGGCGGGACACCGCGCGCTCCAGCATCATGTCGAAAGCGCGCTGGATCTGGCCCACGACGCGCATGGCATGGTGAATACGACCGCCGCCGAGGCGTGCCTGGGCGAGCTTGAAACCCTCGCCGGGCGCCCCCAGCATTGCATCCAGCGGCACGCGCACCTTGTCGAAGCGGATATAGGCGTGATGGCCATGGTCCACGGGATCGTTCATGCCGGCCACGTCGCGAATGTCGACGATGCCCGGCGTGTCCGACGGGATCAGGAACATCGACATCCGCTCATGCGGGGCATTCTCGGGGTTGGTCACCACCATCGCGATGACGAACGACGAGTTTTTGAAGTTGGAGGCATACCACTTCTCCCCCTCTATGACCCACTCGTCGCCCTCGCGCCAGGCGCGGCAGGTGAACTCCTTTGGGTCGGCGCCGGCCTGCGGCTCGGTCATCGCATAAGTGGAGAAGATGTCGCCATCCAGCAGCGGGCGCAAATACTTCGCCTTCTGCTCCTCGGTTCCGAACATGGCCACGATCTCGGCATTGCCGGTGTCGGGTGCGGCGCAGCCAAATACCACTGGGCCCCAGCTCGTGCGTCCCAGCTGCTCGTTCATCAGCGCCAGCTTGAGCTGGCCATAGCCCTTGCCACCCAGTTCAGGCGTCAGGTGGCAGGCCCATAGCCCCGCATCCTTGACCTTCTGCTGAAGGCCCTTGACGATGTGGCGCGCGACCTTGTTCCTGGTGTTGAACTGCTCGGAGCCTTGCGGGAAGAGAAGGTCCATGGCCTCCACCTCCTCGCGGACGAACTTGCTCATCCAGTCCAGCTTCTCCTGGAACTCGGGGTCGACGGAAAAATCCATTCTACTATCCTCTGCTAGTTTATCCGATCGAACGGGCGTCGCCGTCAGACCCTGCTGATGCTGCGCGCCTTGTTCATGAGCCAGGTGGCATATCCATGGACCGACTGGCCCACCTTCTCGGGAACCTTGCCGGCCTTCCAGGCGGCCGTCGTGCCTTCCAGCAGGCAGGCGAGCTTGTAGCAGGCAAGGGTGGAGTACCAGGGAATGCACGCCATATCCCGGCCGGACAGGGCCCCATATAGATCGATGAGCTCGGCACGTGACAGGAAGCCATCCCAGGGCCGCACCATCGGCTCCTTGCCTTCCGGGTCGCCTTCCTCCCACCAGCTGGAGAGAACCCAGCCGAGATCGAGAAGGGGATCGCCCAGCGACGCCAGTTCCCAGTCGAGCACGCCGGAGATCACCGGGGCCTTCAGGGAAAACATGACATTAGGGAACTGATAGTCGCCATGGACTATGCCGATGCGCTGGTTTTCCGGGATATTGTCGGACAGCCACCGACCGACACTCTCGAAGTGCGGCAGATCGGCGGGATTGTAGCCCGGGGTGGCCGCGTAACCCTCGAGCTGAGATCGCCAGCGCTCTACCTGCCGCTGGTGCCAGTTTTCCGGCTTGCCGAGATCCGCGAGCCCTATAGCCGCGTAGTCGAGACCGCCCAGCGCGGCGGCGGAGCGGACAAGTTCCTCGCCCATCGCGCGGCGCCACGCCGGATCGGTGGCATATTGTCCCTCCAGCTCGCCGGACTTCGCCATGCCCTCGAGGGGCGCCATGAGGTAGAAGCTTGCCCCGGTGACGCTTTCGTCATCGCACACGTCATAGCATGCGGGGTGGGGGACCGCGCTGCCTTCCAAAGCGCGAAGGATGCGGGCCTCACGCAGCATCGTCGCGTTGCTCCTGGGCGTTATGCGCTTCGATGGCCTGCGGAGCACGAACCGGTCGTCACCCCGTTCGACGAGAAAGACGGCGCTGGACAGTCCTCCGGCCAGCCGGCTGACAGCCGTAACCGGACCCGTTCCCGGCGCCGCGCTCGCCATGATCCAATCGTTGAGGTTCGGCCAATTCAGCAGGCCTTCGAAGCTATCCAGGGCAAGGCTATCGGTAACGCCCGACATCCGTCTCTCCTCATGTGAACTGCTATTTCGGAATGTGAGGGGATATTGTCAGCTTCCCACCGGGCGGTTCAATGGCGCCTGCTGTCGCGATCCGGCCAGTTCGGATCGGTTGGGACGCTGCCTCCCCATGAGCGCCCCCGGAGGCCAGCAAGCGCTTGAACGTCGGCGAAGAGGGCAAGCCTTCGTGGTAACGTAGCATGTGGCCAAACCGCTCCGGATTGGCCGGATCATGGCATGTGCGGTCGTTGCCGATCCTACGATTGCCTTCACAATGGATCGCATGGCGATGTGGTTGGAACGCTGGCTGCCGACCTGCGCCGCCCCATCGAGAATTCAATATTTCGGATAGAGAGGATGCATTGTGGCGTTTGAGGTCGATTTGTCGGGTAAGGTTGCGGTGGTGACGGGCGGAAGCCGGGGCATCGGACGCGCCATCGTGCGCGGCCTCGCGGATGCAGGCGCGACGGTCTGCATCGCGAGCCGCAAGCTGGAAAGCTGCCAGGATCTCGCCGACGAGATCGTCGCGTCCGGCGGCAAGGCGTCCGCCCATGCGTTCGACGCGGGGAGCTGGGACGACTGCGACCGCCTGTTCGCGGAGGTCGTAAAGACTTGGGGCGGTGCGCACATACTCGTCAACAACGCGGGCAAATCTCCCGTCGAGCCATCGACGATCGGCACCAGCCAGGAGGCGTTCGACCATGTCATCGCGGTGAACCTGCGCTCTGCCTTTCGGCTCTCCGCCCTCTTCGGCTCGCAGATGGCGGCCGCCGACGGGGGCGCCATCATCAACATCTCGTCCACCGGGTCCCTGCGGCCCGAACCCTATTTCGCGCCCTATGCCGCCGCGAAGGCGGGTCTCAATACCCTGACGCAGAGTTTCGCCAAGGAGTTAGGGCCGACGGTAAGGGTCAACACCGTGATGCCCGGTCCCTTCCATACCGACGGGACCAAAAGCTGGTCGCGGTCGGACGGTTTTGCGGAGCACGCGCAGAAGCATCAGCCGCTCGGGCGAGGGGGGGAGCCGGAGGAGATCGTCGGCGCCATCCTCTATCTCGTGAGCGACCTGTCCTCCTACGTCACCGGAGCCAGCCTGGCCGTCGATGGCGGGCATGCGATCTCGCGCGGCTGAGGGAGGAGCGAGGCCGATGCCGGAGGATATGTTCGACCTCACTGGAAAGATGGTCCTGGCAACCGGCGGAAGCAGCGGCATCGGTCCAGCATTCCCGACAGGATGCGCACGCCTCGCAAACTCAACTTTGGCGCAATCAGTTCCCTCTCGGTGGCTATACGTAAAGCCCCCCTCGATTTCTATTTCTCATTAGACGTGTCGGGAAAGCGCCGCGTCTTTAAAGGCTCAAAACGCCGTGGTTCATCTGCGGTAGCACATGCCGCGCGAACAGGTCCGCCTCTGCCGCATGCGGGTAGCCCGAGAGGATGAACGCCTCGATCCCCATCGACCGGTACATGTCCAGTTTGGCGAGCACCTGATCCGGGTCGCCGACGATGGCGGCGCCTGCGCCGGACCGGGCCTGCCCGATGCCGGTCCATAGGTTCTCCTCTGCATAGCCATCGACCGCGCGATCCCGCAATGCGGCCTGTGCCCGCACGCCGACTGACTGCGAATCGAGGGATCGGGAGCGGATGGCCTCGCCTGTGCCCAGGTCCAGTTTGGAGAGCAGGCGATCGGCATAGGCGCGCGCCTCCTCCTCCGTCTCGCGCACCACCACATGCGCGCGATAGCCAAAGCGCAGGGTGCGGCCATGGCGGGCCGCGCGATCCCGCATATCGGCGATGATCGACGCGATGGTTTCACGCGTGTCCGGCCACATGAGATACACGTCGGCACCCTGAGCGGCCGCTTCGCGCGCATCGGGCGAGAGGCCGCCAAAATAGAGTAGGGGGGCCTTGCCGGACACCATGCCCAGCCGGGGCGGATCGACCTTCAGCGTCCAATAGGTGCCGTCATGGTCCAGCGGCTGGCCGTTGAGCAGCGTGCGAAGGATATGCATCAACTCGATAGTGCGGGCATAGCGCCCCTGCGAGCCGAGCGTCTCGCCCGGCATGTCCGACGAGATGATGTTCACGCGCAGCCGACCGCCCAGCATCTGGTCGATAGTGGCGATCTGCCGCGCCAGTTGTGGCGGCCAGCTTTCGCCGACGCGCACGGCCATCAGGAGGGCAAGACGGCGCAGCATCGGTGCGATGGCGGACGCGAAGGCGGTCGTGTCTATCCCCAATGCATAGCCGGACGGCAGCAGGATATTGTCGAAGCCCGCCGTTTCGGCTTGCAGGACGATGTCGCGGCAATGCCCCCAGCTCGACTGGAGCCGGGTATCCGGCACGCCCAGAAATTCATAGTCATCGTCGCACAGCGCCGAGAACCAGCTGATTTCGCAGGGGGCCGTCATGGGCGCGTATCTTTCTTCGTCTGGGGATCGGGAATGCCGAGGGCGGCGAGCGCGTCCATCCGCTCCCGGTCCGGCCATTGCAAAACGCGGATCGTGTCACCGAAGGCGATCATGCGTTCCCGCTTGTCATAACGCGGCCATGCCGGCCCCGGCGCGGGGGTAGCGGGATCGCCGGTCGCGGCAAAGGCGATCAGCGCCGCCTGCATGCGGTCGGCCAATGCCCGGTCCCCCACCGTCCAGTCGCGGGTGCGGCGTGGACCGTTCAGGCTGTCGAACGTGCCCAGCCAATAGGGCACATCGTCCGTATGGTTTACGCCAGTGGTCAGGGGGTCGAGGTCGGAGAAGGCCACGCCGGGGCTGTAGGGATGCCGCCGGTCGAACCAATAGGCATAGACAGGCGCCTTGCCATGGGTGAGTTGCGCCCCGGCCCAACCGCGCATCATCGTGGAAAAGCCGATGTCATGGGCCAGTGCGCGCGCGGCGACGGGCACCTGCGCATCCGTGGCAGCAGGGTAAAGCCGCAGGACAGCCGAAGCATTCTCGCCAAACTGGGACGCGACGATGGCGCGCCACGCGGCGAGCGTCCTGACATTGCCCAACGGACCGAGCGCTTCGTCCCGCACCGTGCCCAGCAGGATCGGCACATCGGCGGCGGCATGTGCGGCGTAGAGCGCGGCCGGCGAGCCGGGCACGACAAGCCCGTCGATGACCGGCAGGGAGAGGGGGCCTTGCGCGGCGACGAAACGGTCGGCGGGCATGCGTCGCAGTGCCGCCAGATCGGCCGCGCCCAGCTTCGCCTGCAACGCTTGGCCCTGCTTCTCCGCGTCCCCCAGCGTTGGCATGCGATCCGTGGCGGGGGAGCTATAGAAGGAGCCGCTGAGCGCCGCGATGCGGTGGAACAGGCCCTGCGCTTTGGGGCTGACCTGCAATAGCGCGATGGACATGGCGCCCGCCGACTGGCCCATGATCGTGACCCGTCCGGGGTCGCCGCCAAAGCTGGCGATATTGTCGCGTACCCATTGGAGCGCCGCGATCTGGTCCATCAGACCATAATTGCCCGACGCATGATCCGCCGACTCCGTGGACAGTTCCGGCAGGGCGAGGAAGCCCAGCGCGCCCAGCCGATAGTTGAAGCCTACCACGACCGCGCCCTTCGCGGCTAGCGCATCGCCCCGATAGAGCGGCTTGCGCGCCGATCCGGCTACGAACGACCCGCCATAGATATAGACTATGACCGGCAACTTGGCATCGGCGCGCGCGCCCGGCGGCGTCCAGATGTTGAGGGTCAGGCAATCCTCAGACGTCGGATCGTCGCCGACATAATAAGCGATGCCATGGTCGCGCAGCGGCTGCATGCAGGATGGCCCGAACTGGGTCGCGTGGAGGATGTCGCGACGCACCTCCGGCGGGCGGGGCGCACGCCAGCGCAGGTCGCCCACAGGCGGCGCGGCAAAAGGCAGGCCCAGCCATGCCTGCACGCCGCTGTCCAGCACGGTTCCCTCTACCGGGCCTTGCGCAGTCTGGACGGGGGACGCCAGAACGGGGCCAGCGACCGCAGCCGCCAGCGCGAGCGCCGCAATGCGCGCGATCATGGCAGCCTCTCTCCACGCGCTGCGACCAGCACGTCATACCATTGCTGCCGGGTCCAGCGAATCGCACGGGCCGCCGCAATGTCCGCGACGCGCGCCACCGTCTGCGTGCCGACGATGGGGATGGGCCGGGCGGGATGCGCCATGATCCAGCTATAGGTGACGGCGGCGCGGCTGGCGCCAGACTCCGCCGCTTTCACATCCAGCGCCGCCGCGACGCGCAGGGCGCGCTCATCCTGCGGATCGGCGATCCGTCCGCCGCCCAGCGGCGACCAGGCGAGCACGGCCATGTCCAGTTCCAGCGCCTGATCGAAAAGGCCATTCTCCAGCGGCTCCAGATGCAGCGGGGAATATTCCGGCTGATGGCTGGCGAGCGGCAGGTCGAGATGGGCCTTCAGCGCGCGGATCTGTGCGGGCGTATAGTTGGACACGCCGATTGCGCGGACCTTGCCCGCCTGCACCATATCCTCCAGCGTGCGGGCGACCTCCTGCGGATGGGTCAATATGTCGGGGCGGTGGATCTGGTACAGATCGACCTGCTCCACGCCCAGGCGGCGGAGCGAGTCGTCCAGTGCCTGAAGCAGATAGGCCGGGCTGCTGTCATAGGGCAGAGGGGGAAGGATGCCGCCCTTGGTTGCCAGCACCATGCGGTCCCGCAATGCGGGCACCTCGGCGAACAGACGGCCCAGCAGAGCCTCCGCATCGCCAAAGCCGCCAGCGCCATCGAAACCGTAAATATCGGCGGTGTCGAACAGGGTGACCCCGGCCTCCAGAGCGGCCTCGATCAGGGCTTGCGCGTCGCGCACGCTGGACTGGCCGAAACGCCACATCCCCCATGCGATGGGGCCGACGGAAATTCCCGACTTGCCGAGGGGGACGGATTCGGTGGTATGATTAAGCTGTGACATCGTTGTCATCCCTTAGGATCAAGAATAGTGGC
>JBEVNC010000141.1:0-17364 GCA_040508315.1 Sphingobium sp. | reverse complement strand
CGCACGTTCGCGCAAATCCATCGAGTAGGGTCTGGTCATCGCCGCCGCCTCCAATCCCGGCCAGCCGCTTGAATCAGAAAATCTCCACCCTGTGAATCCCTCGCGATTCCCTCAAATGTCATCCCGCTCTAAGTGGGGATCGCATGCAAACTCCAACAAAAAAGGGCCGCGGTTGCCCGCGACCCCTTTTTCCAAAACCCCGAAAGGTCCGGCGAATTAACGCTTCGAGAACTGGAAGCTCTTGCGTGCCTTCGCACGGCCATACTTCTTGCGCTCGACCGTACGGCTATCGCGGGTCAGGAAGCCCTCGGCCTTGACGGCGCTGCGCAGGGCAGGCTCATACTTGGTCAGCGCCTGGCTGATGCCATGTTTGACCGCACCGGCCTGACCGGAGAGGCCGCCGCCCTTGACGGTTGCGATGACATCATACTGGCCGGTCCGCTCGGTGACGGTGAAGGGCTGGTTGATGACGAGGCGCAGCGTCGGACGCGCGAAATAGATTTCCTGATCGCGGCCGTTGACCACGATCTTGCCGGTGCCGGGCTTCACCCAGACGCGAGCGACGGCGTCCTTGCGGCGACCGGTCGCGTAGGCACGACCATAGGGATCGAGTTCCTGCGGACGCAGCGGCGCGGGAGGAGCAGACGGCGCAGCGACGGGCGCATCGACATAGTCCGAAGCCGATGCAGGTGCTTCGGCAGGAGCGGCCGGGGCGGCGCCCGTCAGGGCAGCCAGATCGGACAGAGACTGGCGGTTATCGGACTCGGACATTATGCACCCACCTTGTTCTTGCGGTTGCGCGACGCGAGGTCGAGCACTTCGGGGTTCTGCGCGGCATGCGGATGCTCGGTGCCGGCAAAGACGCGCAGGTTGCGCATCTGCTGGCGACCCAGCGGGCCGCGCGGGATCATGCGCTCGATGGCCTTTTCGAGGATACGCTCGGGGAAACGGCCGGCCAGAATCTTCTGGGGCGTGGTTTCCTTGATGCCGCCGGCATAGCCGGTGTGCTTGTAATAGACCTTGTCGGTCAGCTTCTTGCCGGTGAACTTCACCTTGTCCGCGTTGATGATGATGACATTGTCACCACAATCGACGTGGGGTGTGAAGCTGGGCTTGTGCTTACCGCGCAGCAGGCTGGCGATAATCGATGCCGCACGGCCGACGACGAGACCCTCGGCGTCGATCAGCAGCCATTTCTTGTCAACCGTAGCCGGGGTCGCCGACTTGGTCGTCTTCATGAGCGCCTTCATGGCTCTTACTCCTTCATGTCCGGGCCGCCCGCGGGCGATCCCGTGCAAACAGCAAGGCGGCGCCCGTCAGGACGCCGCCGTTGGGAGCGCTATTCGCGGAAACAGCGTCTTGAGTCAAGCAAAAGCAGGGGTTTCCCGGCGGGTATCATGATACCTTTCAGTTGCCGGGCGCCAATGTCCACTCTTCCCGCAACGGCCTGAGCGGTTGGCTGGCGGAGGTCATGCTATGCCTCAAAGAGCGCAAAAGGCCGGTCCTTACGTCCACGATATAATCGCTGACGTCGCGGACGCCGTTCTGATCCGACTGCTCGGTCATACGGAGCGCACCTTCGCTGGCCGTGGCGCCATCGGGCGCGACCACGCCGCAATGGCGAATCACCGGAATCAGGAAGTCCGCCAGCACCGCTACCTGCTGGTTGGGTGGCATGGCGTCGACCATGCGCAGCAACTGCTCCGCGCGGCCGTTCGACTGGCCGGACCGGACCATCGCCTCCACCACCTGGGCCTGACGCCGTCGATACTCGGCCCAGTGCGCCGCGAGATCGTCGATCCCGGCAATACCGATGGTCGTATCGAGGCGAACCACCAGAGGCCGCTCGTCAAGGCCACCATAGGCCATCAACATGCGGGCGCGCACTGCCGGGTCCGTCTGATCGGTGTCCGCGCCCGTCAGCCGCATTTCGACGCTGAGGCCGTCGGCGTTTTCGCGGAAGATGAGGATGCGCGTCAGCGTCACCGTCGCCGACCCACCCCAGTTGGGCCACAGATGCTGCGTCACTATGAGGCGCAGCGGCCTGTCCAGCGGCGGATTGCAGGCGATGGGCCGCCCTGCAACGGACGAGGGCGGTTCGCCCGCAAGGGAGGGAGAGGTCAGCAGGACCGCAAGGGCGGCCAATGCCCCCCTCACGCGCCCCCGCTCATCTCACCCACCCAGTGGGCATAGGGCGGCGTGGCCTGTGCATCCCAGGCGAGGATGGCGGGAATATCGTAACTGTGCGTCTCCGCGATCCGTGCCATCAGCGCATCGCGCCGGTCGGCCCCGGTCCTGAACAGGACCGGAAACTCCTCCTGCCGTTCCAGCATATCGTTCCACATGTAGACGGAGCGGCCGGGCGACAGGATGTTGGCGCAGGCGGCCAGACCGCTGATCACCATCTCGCCCGCGGCCGCCTCCGCCGCATGATGATCGCCATAGAGGGTGTAGACGATGACTATGCCCGCGCTCATGCCCGCCGCGCCTCGGCACCGAGCCGGTGGGCGCCGCCGACCGCTACGCCCAGCAGCAGCGCGCCCGTCACCTGATGCAGCACCGCGACGGGCAGCGCGACACCGGTCACCACAGTCGCGATACCCAGCATGATCTGAACCACCACGAGGCCAAGCAGCAGGAAGGCGGTGCCCCCTGCCCCGACCCGCTGCAATCGCTTGGCCATCAGCACCAGCAGCACCGCCGCGGCCCATGCCCACCAGCGGTGGAGGAAATGGACGAGATACTGGTCACTCGTCAGCGTGCGCCACAGGCTGCCCCACCAGACGATCCCCTCCGGCACGAAACGCTCGTTCATCAGCGGCCATGTGCTGGCGACATAGCCTGCGCGCAGCCCCGCCGTGATCGCGCCCAGCAGGATCTGCGCGAACAGCACCGCCAGCGTGGCCGCGCCCCATAGCGTGGGCCGCACGGGCCGCGCGGCCGGGTTACAGACCAGCAGCCGCATGTCGCATGCCGTCCACAGCACCGCACCCATGAGGATCAACGCCATGCCGAGATGCGCGGCCAGCATCGCAGGCTCTACATTCACCCGGTCGGTAAGGCCGCTCTCGACCATCAGCCAGCCGACCGCGCCCTGCGCCCCGCCGAGCAGCAGCAGCACGACCAGCCGGACCTTATGCCCCGCAGGCACGGCGCCGCGCACGAAGAACCAGATCATCGGCAGCGCGTAGACGACGCCGATCACGCGCCCGAGCAGCCGGTGAAAATATTCCCAGAAAAAAATATGCTTGAACGCCGCCAGCGTCATGCCCTGATTCATTAGCACATATTGCGAGCTGGCCTTGTAGCGGTCGAACTCCGCCTGCCACGCCGCCTCGCCGAGCGGCGGAATGGCGCCGGTCACCGGCTTCCATTCCGTGATCGACAGGCCCGATTCGGTCAGGCGGGTGATGCCGCCCACGAACACCATGACGACGATCAACGCCGCCACGATAAAGAGCCAGCGGGCAATGGCGGCGGGGCGCGCGACACCCCGGCTGGCGGTAGGGTGAGAGGACATGTCCATGGCCGCGAAATGCGCCCGCGCCGTTTGCGATGCAAGGGGCTTCGCGACAGCACTGCCGAGCAAATCGCAAGGACCGGCGGAACCGATCTACAATGATATGTTGTAACTTACGATCGGCTGTGCTTTAGGCGGGGGCGACAGGCAGGATGATCGCGTGAAGGCATTTCCCCAACGTTTCGGCAGCATGGACGACGTAGCGCTGGCCCTGTCGGCGCTGTGCGGCGTCCATTGCCTGGCGACGTCGGTGCTGGTGGGCGTGATGGCTTCCCTGGGCGGCCTGCTCGAATCGCCTCTGATCCATGAAGGTGGCCTGGTTGCCGCTATCCTGATCGGCGCGCTTGCTCTGGGAGCCGGCGCCATGCGCCATGGCGGCATGCTACCCGTCGCCATCGGTTCGCTGGGCCTCGGTGTGATGGCGGGCGCGCTCAGCCATCATCACAGCGCGATGGAGACGGTCTACACGCTGCTGGGCGTGGGCATATTGAGCGTCGCACATCTGCTCAACCGTCGCCGGTCTGCCAGCCACCACTTCCACTAACCGTCTGGCCTATCCGACCTTTTTAAACCGAAATGACCCGTGCGGGGATCAGCCTATGGCCCCCGCTGTTCCCGCAGGCTATGCCAAAAGAAAAGCCATGGTCATTCTTGCCTGACGGTCGGATGACATAGAGCCAACAGGCATGGTTCGGGCCGCATCCTCATTGTGGATCGAAGGCGTGCCGGACGAGAGGACAATGGGGCTTTGGTGACGGCAAGCGAGAGCGGCGGCGGACATTTACGCTCCAACCCGGACAGCCGCGCTGCCGCAATCGTCCAATATGACCTGCGCAATCCCGTCGAGGATGCCCATCTCGACAAGATCTGCGATTTTGTCGCCCGGCAGTGCAATGTGCCTATTGCCCTCGTCAGCTTGATCGACGGATCGGAGCAACGCTTCCTCGGCCGCATCGGCACCGACCGCAACCGCACCGACTGCGCCACCCCCTTTTGCGCAGAGGCGATCCTAGGCAGCGGTGTCATGGTCCTGCCCGATGTCATGCTCGACCAGCGCTTCGATGCTTTCGTCATGGGCGCGGATCGCCCGCCGGTGCGCTTTTATGCGGGCGCACCGCTCGTCACGGCTGAGGGTGTCGCGCTCGGCACGCTTTGCGTGCTTGACGCCGTCCCGCACGAGGCGGGACTGACCGACGCTCAGCGCGACACGCTGACGCTGATGGCCGATGCGGTCATGGACCGGCTGGCGCTGCGCCGCGTCCGCCGGGAAGGACGGATGGCGGCCAAGCGCGCCGCCATCGCACTCGACGAAAGCGACCTGCGGTTTCGCCTGCTCATCGACACCATGCCGCAGATCGCCTGGTCCACCGACTCCGAAGGGCGCACCGACTATTTCAACGCGCGCTGGTATCAATTTACCGGGCTAACCGAGGGATCGAGCGACGGCGAGGCATGGGCCGCTTCCGTCCATCCCGACGATGTCGGCTATACGGTCGAGCGCTGGCGCCATAGCGTGCGTACCGGCGATACCTATGACATTGAATATCGGCTCAGGCGGGCGGATGGCACCTATCGCTGGACCCTGACGCGCGGCCTGCCATTGCGCGACCCCGACGGCCGGATCATCCGCTGGTTCGGCACCTGCACCGATATCCACGACCACAAGCTTGCCCAGGAAGAGCGCGAGGTGATCAGCCAGGAGCTGAGCCACCGCATCAAGAATATCTTCGCGGTCATGTCCGGCCTCATCGGGCTCGCGGCTCGGGATCGCCCGAAATTTGGTGACGTGGCTGACGGCCTACGGGACCGCATCATGGCGCTGGGCCGCGCGCACGACTTCGTCCGCCCGCACAGCCGCGATTCCCGCCCGGAACCGGAGGCGCTGCAGCAGCACAGCCTCAAAGGCTTGCTGCGGGAGATTTTCGCGCCCTATCAGTCTGCCCCCCGCGACCGTATCGTCATCGATGGGCAGGACCTGCATATCGATGACCGATCGGCGACACCGCTGTCGCTTTTATTTCATGAGCTTGTGACGAACGCGTCGAAATATGGCGCGCTGTCGACGCCGGAGGGCATGATCCACCTGACCATCGGGACCCGGAACGATGCGCTGGCAGTGATGGACTGGCGGGAACGGGGTGGCCCGACGATCGGCGAAACCAATCCCATCGGTTTCGGGACGCGCCTGCTCGATCTGAGCGTGCGGCGGCAAATGGGCGGTGACTTCAATCAGAATTTCGCGCCGGATGGACTTGCCATGCAAATCACGATCCCGCTGACAGCCCTCAGCCGGCGGCGGTCTGCCTGAGCGGTACGATCGCGTCATTAGCGGGCTTTGCATGCCCGTCACCCAGCGCCCATTCGATCGCGGCGCGCAGCATGTTGGTGTCGAAAGGCTTGGACATATAGCCGAGCGCGCCAGTGGGCGGGGTGCCAATCTGTGCAGGATTGGCCGTCACGAAGACCGACCGGATCGCATATTTATCATAGAGGTCGGCGGCTAGTTGCGGACCGGTACGCCCGTCGCGCAGATTGACGTCAACGAGCGCCAGCGTGCAGCCACCCGCCAGTTCCAGTGCCTCCGTCCTGTCCATGGCGATGCCGCCTATCGCATAGCCGCAATCGGACAGTGCACGCTCGATATCGAGCGCCACGAAAATTTCGTCTTCGACGATCAGGATGGTGGGTGTGTCTGGCATGATCCAGATTAAAGCCCGCAGGTCGCCATCGGTTCCGCGTCAAAGAAGAAAGCCGCGGATTTTGTGGGTTAACCGTTAGATTGCGTCGCCGGACAGACGCTGACACAGCATATCGAGTTGATCGAGCGTCGAATAATGGATCGTTACTGTCCCCCGGCCGTCGGCGCCGTGGCCAATAGCGATCTTGAGTCCCAATACGTCGCCAAGATCGCGTTCCAATGCGGCGATGTCCGCATCCGGCGGCGACGCCGACGTCTGCACACTGCGTGCTTTGGGCGCCTTCCCTTCCGAACGCACGTCCCGCACCAGGCGCTCCGCCTCGCGGACCGACAGCTTCTTGCGCGCCACCTCGGCGGCCAGGCGTTCGCAGTCCGGCGCACCGATCAGCGCACGGGCGTGCCCCATGCTCAGTTCACCCATCATCACGCTGTCCTGCACGGCGGCAGGCAGGTCGAGCAGCCGCATCAGGTTGGCGACATGGCTGCGCGACTTCCCGACGAGTCGCCCGAGTGCGTCCTGGCTATGCCCGAACTGACCAATCAACTTGCGGTAGGCCCGCGCCTCCTCAATCGGGTTCAGCTCCTCGCGCTGGATATTCTCGATGAGTGCGATTTCGAGCGTCTCCGCCTCGTCGAAGTCGCGCACAATGGCGGGAATGCGATGAAGCTGTGCACGCTGGGCCGCGCGCCAACGACGTTCGCCTGCGACGATCTCGTAGCGATCCGGACCCGCCGGGCGCACGATGATGGGCTGGATGACGCCGCGCGCTGCGATACTGTCGGCCAGCTCCTGCAGCGCACCTTCGTCGAAAAGGCGGCGTGGCTGCTCCGGGTGGGGCGCAATTGCGGTGACGTCGATCAACTGTACCGACCGGCCGGTGCCGGGTGCAGGCGCGGCCTGCGACGGTTCACCCGCGACTGTGACATCGCGGCTCGTTTCTGCGAACAGCGCCGACAATCCCCGTCCCAGTCCCTGGGTCCGCTTGGCGGGCTTTGCCGTCTCTTCCTTGCTCATGCAGCTTCCTCTCTGACCGGCGGCAAGCGCGCGATCAGTTCCCGCGTCAATGCGATATAGGCTTCCGAACCGGCACAGCGCATGTCGTAGATCAAGGCAGGGAGGCCATGGCTTGGTGCTTCGGACAAGCGAACATTGCGCGGGATGACGGTGTCGAACACCAATTTGCCCAATACGCCGCGCACATCGTCCGCCACCTGCTCCGTCAGGCGATTGCGCCGATCATACATGGTGAGTGCCACGCCCAATATAGTGAGCGCGGGGTTGAAGGCGGATTTTACCCGCTCGATGGTCTGGAGAAGCTGGCTGAGCCCTTCCAGCGCGAAGAATTCGCACTGCAGTGGCACCAGCACGCCGGTAACCGCCACCAGCGCATTGACGGTCAATAGTCCCAATGATGGCGGACAATCCACAAGACACACGTCCCAGCGCTCTACGGGCGTCGCCCGCAATGCCCGCGCCAGCCGATGCGTGCGCTCCTCCATGTCGACCAATTCGATCTCGGCGCCCGACAGGTCCTGAGTCGAGGCGATGATTTCCAGCCTGGGCACCTTGCTGTGGATGATCGCTTCATCGACGGCGCAATTGCCAACCAACAGGTCGTAGGAGGAGAGCAGCCTTTGCTTCTGTTCGACGCCCAGACCCGTCGAGGCATTGCCCTGCGGATCAAGGTCGATGAGCAACACCCGGTAGCCGGTGGCCGCCAGCGCCGTGGCGACATTGATCGCGGTAGTGGTCTTACCCACCCCACCCTTCTGGTTCGCGACGGCAATGGTCAGCATAGCTTAGCGTCTCCGTGCGGGCTTGGCGATCATTGGGTAGCGACGCGCGACGCCCGATGCGACGATGATCGCGCTATCAGGGTCGGTAACGCTGTGTTCCACGTGGAACAGACCTTGCCATTGGCGCTGCGCGGTTACCAGTTCCAATTGCGCATTGCGTCCCTTGGGCAGCAACCAGCATGTTTCCCGATCCGCCATATGGCTGGCCAATGCCAGCGTCTTGTCCAATGCTGCAAAGGCACGCGCCGACAGATAACGGGCCGGTCGGTCCAGCATTACACGCTCCGCCTTGGCTTGCTCCACCATAACATGCGACAGGCCGAGTGCGGTTACGCAATCGGCCAGGAACCGCGCGCGGAGCGGCCGCACCTCCACCATGCGCAGCGGTGCGTCGCGCAGACAGGCGATCACCAGTCCCGGAAAACCGCCTCCACTCCCCAGGTCAATCCACAGGCCGTCGCCCTCTCCCGCCAGCGGCAGAAGCTGGGCCGAGTCGACTATGTGACGTCCCCAGATTTGCGGAATGGTCGAGGCCGAAATGAGATTCTGCCGCTCATTCTCACTGACAACCAGATCGACCACGCGGCGCAACCTGTCCGCCGCCCTACCCTCTTGCCAGCCATACTCTGCCAGCCAGCCCAGTGCTTCATCCTCGGTCATGCCGCGCGCCGCCGAAGCCGCATCAGCAGGGCAGCGAGCGCCGCCGGTGTGACGCCCCGTACCCGCGCTGCCGCGCCAAGCGTTTCCGGTCGCGCAGTACTGAGCCGCTCGACCATTTCTGATGACAGCCCGCCAATACCCGCAAAATCGAACTCGGCCGGGATGATGACCGCATCGTTGGCGCGTAAGTCACGCACGGCAGCGGCCTGACGTTCGAGATAGGGCGCATAACGCGCATCTTCGAATAATTCCTCGACCAGATCGGATTCATGGGCAGCAAGTTCGGGTTCGACCGCCATCACCGTGGACAGGTCCACCTCATCGAACCGACACCAGTTGGCGAGTGCCATGACCGTCCCATCGCGCGCGCCATCCTTTTGCAGCACACGGTCTGCCCGATGCTGCCGCGACAAAATTTCCGTGACCGCGGCCCGGTGATGCTGCCGCTGTTCATGCCAAGCTGCCCTCTCCGCGCCGATGAGTCCGAGCGCAATGCCCTTCCCCGTCAATCGGCTTCCCGCATTGTCGGCGCGCAGGGCGAGTCGGAACTCCGCGCGCGCTGTCAGCATGCGATAAGGCTCAGTCACGCCTTGCAGCACCAGATCGTCGATCATCACGCCGATATAGCTTTCGGCACGATCCAGAATGAGCGGTTCGATGCCCAGTGCCTGCGCCGCTGCGTTCGCCCCTGACACCAGACCTTGCGCCGCTGCCTCCTCATAGCCAGTCGTGCCATTGACCTGTCCCGCCAGATACAGACCCTCAATCGCGCGCACCGCCAACGTCCTGTCGAGCGCGCGCGGGTCGATATGGTCATACTCGACCGCATAGCCCGGCACCTCCATCCGGACCTGCTCCAGTCCGGCGATGGATCGGAGCAGCGCTTCCTGCACATCGGTAGGAAGCGAGGTGCTGATCCCGTTAGGATACACCAGATGCGTATCCAGCCCCTCCGGCTCAAGGAAGATCTGATGCCCCTCCCGGTCGCCGAAGCGATGGATTTTGTCCTCGATGGACGGGCAATAGCGCGGCCCCCGCCCCTCTATATCGCCCCCGAACAAGGGCGATCGGTCCAGGCCGCTCCGAATGATATCATGCGTCCGTGTGTTGGTTCGCGTGATCGCACAGGACAATTGTGGCAGGACGCGGCGGCCGAGTGCGGACATGGTCCAACAGCCGTCGTCCGAAGGCTGCTCCTCCAGCTGTGCCCAGTCGATGGTTCGGCCATCGAGGCGTGGCGGCGTTCCAGTCTTAAGGCGTGCCATAGGGAGCGCGCGCTCGCGCAGCTGCACCGCCAGGTGATGCGCAGCGGCCTCGTCGATCCGGCCACCCTCCATCCGTTCTTCGCCGCGAAACAATCGACCACCCAGAAATGTGCCAGTGCACAAGACCAGCGTCGGCGCGGATAGGACTGTGCCATCCGCCAGTTTTAGCCCTGCGATCCGACCGCCCTTTAGGAGAAGCGCCGCTGCCTCTCCCCGCACGACCGTCAGGCCCGGAGTGGCCGCAACGATGTTTTGCACCGCAGCACGGAAGCGCCGTCGGTCGGCCTGCACGCGCGGCCCCTGTACCGCCTTCCCCTTGCTGGAATTCAACAACCGATAATGGATGGCCCCGGCGTCGGCAGCGCGCCCGATCAGTCCGTCCAGCGCGTCCACCTCCCGAACAAGATGGCCTTTGCCGAGACCACCAATAGCCGGGTTGCAAGACATCGCCCCGACCGTTGCCGGATCGAAAGTGATCAGCGCCGTTCGCGCGCCACGCCGCGCCGCCGCGGTGGCCGCTTCGCAACCCGCATGGCCACCGCCCACGATCAACACATCATAATTCGTCATATTCACGCTTTACGGCGTCCGGTGCGCCGGGTCAAAGTGGTGTTCCACGTGGAACACATGCCATCGAGCGTTGCGATAGCTGCATGATGGAGATAGCACATACTATCCGTTCGACATATGCAGGAGGGGATTGCGGAATGACAACGGAAAATCATCGGATTGCGCGCGACTTCTTTGCAGCGCTGTCAGCGGGCGATCTGCCCGACGCGTTGCTGACCGACGATCTGACGGCCTTCACCACCACGTCCGGGGACGGAATACCGAAAGCTAGATATCAAGGTGGCATCCGTATGTTCGTGTCGCTGTTCAAAAACGGCCTGCATTACATCGTCGACTCCCTGACCGCGGAAGATGATCGGGTGATTGCGGAGGTTCACGCCGAAGGGACGCTCGTCAATGAAGAGAATTTCTCCAATCGCTACGTCTTTGCATTGCGTATCCGTGACGGGCGGATCGCGTCCATCGCCGAGCATTTCAACCCAGACCCAGTGCGCAAGCAGATCCTGCCGCTGCTTCAAGTCGTTATGGCGAAGCAGGCCGATTAGCTATGCGGCCACGCCGCAATGCTTTGGCCCAGCGTCATAGCGACCCGACATTGCCGATGTCCAACGCCATCCTATCCTCCAGGAAGGGCGACGACGCCGCGTGGAGAGGAATGGATGGACAGCGTAGCCGGGCTGCTGGATCGCGCACGACGTGCGACGTCACTGGACGATTTCGGCGAGGATAGTTTTCGCGAAGGGCTCGAAATCCTGGTCGATGCGACGCGGCGGGAGGCTCGCCTTAACGAGATCGGGGACGCCGCCTTCTCGGCTCAGATCGTCGATTATCTCGCGAACCGCCTGCAGGTGGAATATTGGTATGCGCAGCACCCGGAGATCGATGAGCAGGGTATCGCAGCGCCGTTGATCGGCCTTGGCCTACCCCGAACCGGCTCGTCGGCATTGGCGTGCATGCTCGGCGCCGATCCGGCTGTCCGCTCCATTCGCAGCTGGGAGGCGATGCAACCATGTCCCCCGCCCGACGCCGCGACGATCGCGACCGATCCCCGCCTCGCCATGGCGGAGGACAATATGGTGCGCAGGGCGCAGCGCTTTCCGCGGATGACAGGCATGCTGCCCAGCACCGCAACATCGCCCAGCGAATGCCAGACGTTCATGGGCTATGATTTCAAATCCCAGATATTTCAGGCATTTGTCCACGTCCCCACCTATGCCGACTGGCTGATCGACAGGGCCGACCTGGTCCCGACCTACCGCTATGTGAAGCGGGTCCTAAAGCTGCTGCAGTGGCGCTGCCCGCCCTATCGCTGGCGCTTGAGAAATCCGTCGCACAGCCTGTTCGTCACCGCGCTGTCGGAGGTCTTCCCCGATGCCCGTTTCGTCATGACGCATCGCGATGTCGGGCAGGTGGTGCCATCGGTCGCGGACCTCTATCTCGAACTCCATCAGGCGTTCAGCGACGATGTGGATACGCCGGCTATTGGCGAGGACGTGCTGCGCTTCACCGAAACGGGCATGCGCCGTATGATCGCATTCCGCGAAGGCTGCGGGGACGATCGCTTCTTCGACATCTATTTCGAGGATTTCCAGGCAGACCCCTTCCCCCTGATCGCTGACCTGTACGGCTGGTTAGGCGAGGAACTGACGGAGGATGCCGTTGCGGCCATGCGCCGCTGGCGGGCGGAGAAACCGCTGGAGGCTCAGCGCTACGAACGCAGCGACATGGCGATCTTTGGTTTCCAGGCGCCGGCCCTGCGGGACCGTTTCCGATTCTATTCGGATCGCTTTCCAAAGCTAACCCCAGCGACCGTCCGATCCTGAATCTCAATGCATACGGAGCCGCGCGCGCTGGCGATAGTCGCGCGGCGTTTCCCCGGTGGAGCGGCGAAAGGCCGCCGCGAAATTGGACGGCGCGGTGAAGCCCATGGCAAAGGCGACCTCCTTCACCGTCATTCCAGCCGCGAGCCGCCGCTTGGCCTCGTCGATGCGGTGGTCGGCCATATAGCTGCCGATGGACCGCCCACGGCTGATGCGAAAGGCGCGGGTGAGATGGCGTACCGAAATGGCGCACAAGCCCGCCAGTTCATCCAGCGTCGGCGGGATCGCACCTTCCGCCAGCCGTTCATCGATCAGCCGCAATCGCCACGGCGCAAGACCTCCCGCCGCCTGATCCGTGTCGATCCCGCGCAGATGCCGCGCCAGTTCGATGGCGACCTGAGCGGCCATGAGTTCGACCAGCGTGTCGGCTGCAAAAC
The DNA here is from genome assembly GCA_040508315.1 of Sphingobium sp. Lineage (GTDB taxonomy): Bacteria > Pseudomonadota > Alphaproteobacteria > Sphingomonadales > Sphingomonadaceae > Sphingobium. The sequence continues at coordinate 4,597 of JBEVNC010000141.1, read as the reverse complement.
CGGGACTGCGGATCTCCTCCCCCATGCGGAACAACAGGCGGCGCAGATTGCCGTCACTGATATCGAGCATCGCCTGGAGACGGCTGCCACTCCATTCGACCTGTTCGTCGAACCACGCCGCCACTGCCTCCGGTACAAAGGAGCAGACGATGGCATGCTGGTGGCGGCAAGTGCTGCGGGTGCGGACCAGTTCGTTGGCGGGAATGAAGAACATCTCGCCGATCGGCTCGAATCGATGCGGACCCCAATGATCGGGAAAGCTGCCCAGGGCGTGGCCGCAAACGGGCATAAGGGAGAGCTGAAGATGATGTTCGCCACGTGATCCACTGCGGTCGATGGGCTGCGCCCAGGCCGAACGCACCAACTGGACGTGGCCCAGCTCGGTCCGCTGCTCCGCCTCAACGCGGATAAATTCATCCTCATCCATATCCGCGCCTTTCCGCTCGGTTTCTTATGGGTAAACCGATCCAGCACGCCCGACAATGATGTCGATGGCCTATCCTATGCGATCCGGCCATAACGAGTGCGAGTGTTCGGCGAGCAGTGCGCGACCGATACGCAACGAGGCCCGGCTATTTGCCGATGCAGAAGCCACCGAACAGGCTGTCGAGCATATGCTCGGTGGATGCCCGCCCCGTCAGCCGGTCGAACGCTGCCAATGCTTCGCGTACCTCCTCCGCCACGATCAGCGGGTCATGCATGTTGCACGCCGACGTCAGCGCGTCACGGGCCGCGCCCAATTCCATCCGCTGCCGTGCAGAGAGGAGATAGGCGCGCTCCGCCGGCAGCAAGGCGGCGGCCCGATGAGCCATAAGCGCGAGCAACGCATCCATCCCCTCCCCGGTCACGGCAGAAATCGCCACGTCGCAACGCCTTGGAAAAACGTCTGGCCTATCCATGCGCGGGAGGACCAGCACCGCGTCGTCGCGCGGCACCGCGTCCGGCTCGCCCAACCACAGCAACAGGTCGGCAGCTTCAATCGCCTCCCGCGCACGGTCCATCCCGATCCGTTCCACCACATCGGCCCCCGCATCGCGAAATCCCGCCGTATCCGTCAGCAGCCATGCCGTCCCGCCGATGGCGACCGGCACCTCGATCCGGTCGCGGGTCGTCCCTTCGACATCGGTGACAATCGCCGCCTCCCAGCCCGCCAGCCGGTTCAGGAGCGTAGACTTACCGCTATTCACGGGTCCGGCGATGACCAGCCGGATGCCGTCGCGAAGCCGCTCGGCAGGCGGTGCCGCCAGCTCCAGGTCCATGTCGTGCAGCAAGGCCGCCAATATCGCCCGCGCCGCACCGAGCGCATCGCCATCCTCGACATCGCCTTCGTCCGCGAAATCGAGCGCCGCCTCCACCTGCGCCGCAGCGGCCAGCGTGCGCGTCTGAAAGGTCTCGATCCGGGCCGTAAACGCGCCGCCATACATGGCCATGGCCGCGCGCCGCTGCGCCTCTGTCTCGGCGTGCAACAGGTCGGACAAGCCTTCGACGGCGTTCAGCTCCATGCGGCCATTGTCCAGAGCGCGGCGGGTGAATTCGCCCGGCTGGGCCGGACGCAGTCCCGGCAGGCGTTCCAGTGCCGCCAGTACCGCCGCCACGACCGCACGGCCGCCATGACAGTGCAACTCGACCAGAGGCTCGCCCGTCACGCTGCGCTCGGCTGCGAAGCGCAACACCAGCGCTTCGTCGAGCAGTTCGGCATTGTCGGGATTACGGAGGCGGCGCAGGCCCGCGCGGCGCTCCGGCGGCAAGACGCCGCTCAGCGCCTCGGCCGCGCTCTCGGCCTGCGGGCCGGACAGGCGGATGATCGCGATGGCGGCCGGCGGCGCTCCGCTCGACAGAGCGAAGATCGTATCGCGGCCCTCCATGCGCCTGTCCCGATCAGCTCTTCTTGACGCCCGTCGCGCTCATGCCGAGGTCCATCATGTTGGAGAACAGCTTCATGCTGGCATCGCCCAGGGGCGAGAGATTGCGCAGGAACGACTCCATCTGCTCGGCATTGACCGAACCCTTCATCGTATCCACGACCGCCTGCACATAATGGTCGTGGATCGGCTTGACGTCGGGCAGGCCAAGGAAGGTCCGGGCTTCATCCGGCGTGCAATCGACATCGACCGTGAATTTCATCTTATCCGCCTCCTGCCGCGATACCCGCCGCCTGTCAGACGTAGACGGCGGGCGCGCAAACCGCAACGCCCGCCTGTCGTCAGGCGAACAGGGTCAGCAGACCGACATTATGATCGACGAAGCCGTCATAGACCATCTTGATCGCCACATAGACGATCACGGCAAGGCCGACATAGGCGATCCAGCGGTAACGCTCGATATATTTGGCGATCAGATTGGCGGCGATGCCCATCAGCGCGACCGACAGGATCAGGCCGATGATAAGGATGCCGGGATGGTCGCGCGCCGCGCCCGCGACTGCGAGCACATTGTCGAGGCTCATCGACACATCGGCGACGGCGACGGCCCAGGCCGCGCTGGCGAAGCTCTTGGCTGGCCGCACGCCCGATATGTCGTCATCGGTCGGGTCGAGCGGCGTGTCACCGCCGCGCGCCGGATGCAGTTCGCGCCACATCTTCCAGGCGACCCACAGTAGCAACAGCCCGCCCGCGAGGATCAGGCCGACGATCTGGAGCAACTGGCTGACGACGAGCGCGAAGGCGATGCGGAGGACCAGGGCGGCGATGATGCCGATCAGGATGACCCGCTGGCGCTGCTGTGCGGGCAGGCCCGCGGCCAGGGCGCCGACCACGATGGCATTGTCGCCCGCCAGGACCAGATCGATCAGGATCACCTGACCGAAAGCGGCCAGCGCCTTGGGACTACCGATATCACTGAAATCGGCGACGATATGCCCCCAGATATCGCCAAGTCCCCCAGCGGAGGGTACGGCGCCTGCGGCGGCGATCAGGACATCGATCAAAGCGGCTCTCCGAAATAACGCACTTCCGGCATCGGATCGTAGAAGCGATGCAGAAGCGAACGCCACTGCTCATAACGATCCGACCGCCGAAATCCATCGCGATGGTGGGCTATCGTCTCCCAGCGCACAAGCAACAGATAGACACCGGGTTCCCCGCCGTCCGGTTCGGCCAGCGGACGCACCTCCAACCCGAGAAAGCCCGGCGACGCTGCGATCAGCGGCCGGGCCTCCTTCATGGCTTGGCGAAAGGCGGCGTCCTGGCCGGGGCGAACCTGCAACAGCGCATGTTCGAGAACCATGGACGCGCCGCCTTACTGGTTCATCGTGGCGAAGAAATCCTCGTTGGTCTTGGAATCCTTCATCTTGTCGAGGAGGAATTCCATCGCATCGATCGTGCCCATCTGCATGAGGATGCGGCGCAGCACCCACATCTTGCTGAGCTGATCCTTCGGACAGAGCAGCTCTTCCTTGCGGGTGCCCGACTTGCCGACATCCAGCGCGGGGAAGATGCGCTTGTCGGACACCTTGCGGTCCAGCACGATTTCCGAGTTGCCGGTGCCCTTGAACTCTTCGAAGATCACCTCGTCCATGCGGCTACCGGTATCGATCAGCGCGGTCGCGATGATGGAGAGCGAACCGCCCTCCTCGATATTGCGGGCAGCGCCGAAGAAGCGCTTGGGCCGCTGGAGCGCGTTGGCGTCCACACCGCCGGTCAGAACCTTGCCCGACGAGGGGACCACCGTGTTGTAGGCGCGGCCGAGGCGCGTGATCGAATCGAGCAGGATGACGACATCCTTCTTGTGCTCGACCAGACGCTTGGCCTTCTCGATCACCATTTCGGCGACCTGCACATGGCGGGTCGGCGGTTCGTCGAAGGTGGAGGAGACGACCTCGCCCTTCACCGAACGCTGCATGTCGGTGACTTCCTCGGGCCGCTCATCAATCAGCAGGACGAGCAGGAACACCTCGGGATGATTGTCCGTGACGGCCTTGGCGATGTTCTGGAGCATCACCGTCTTGCCGACGCGCGGCGGGGCGACGATCAGCGTGCGCTGACCCTTGCCCTGCGGGCTGACGATATCGATGACCCGCGCCGACTTGTCCTTGACCGTGGGGTCGAGCGTGTCGAGGCGCAGCTTCTCATTGGGATAGAGCGGCGTCAGATTGTCGAAGTTCACGCGGTGGCGCACGGCGTCGGGATGGTCGAAATTGACCTTCACCAGCTTGGTCAGCGCGAAATAGCGCTCGCCATCCTTGGGCGCGCGAATCTCGCCTTCCACCGTATCGCCGGTACGCAGGCCGAATTTGCGGACCTGGTTGGGGGACACATAGATATCGTCGGGGCCGGCCAGATAATTGGCCTCCGGGCTGCGCAAGAAGCCGAAACCGTCGGGCAGCACCTCGATCGTGCCCTCGCCGATGATTTCCTGCCCATTATCCGCCTCGACCTTGAGAATCGCGAACATGATATCCTGCTTGCGCAGGGTAGACGCGCCCTCGACGCCCAGCTCTTCGGCCAGCGATACGAGGTCCGCGGGGGACTTTTTCTTCAATTCCTTGAGATGCATGTATAGCGATTCCGACTCAGAAAATACGGACGATGAAGGGGAGAATGTCTGCTGAAACCGATGGTTGCGCCAGGCGATGGGAATGCGGCGCTACGGTGGAGAT
>JBEVNC010000140.1:0-11223 GCA_040508315.1 Sphingobium sp. | reverse complement strand
AGGCACAGCCGCAGCGCCGCCGCGCGATCCGGCCCTTCGAGAAGGCCGAGCGCCAGTTCCGCCGCCAGATCGGCATGATCCGGGGAAAGGATCGGGTCAGCCATCGCCCAGACACTCCTTCAAACCCTGCATTCCCCGCCTGATCCAGCTTTTGATCGTGCCGAGCGGGGTTCCCATCCGCTCGGCTAGTTCATGATAGGTCAGCCCGCCCAGAAAGGTGCGACGGATGGCATCGGCCTGTTTGATGTCCAGTCCGTCGAGGCAGGAGAGAAGTCGCTGCCTCGCTTCCTCCTGCTGCATCAGCGCATCCGCCAGCGGCGCATCGTCGGCGACCGTGCCAAGTGCATCGTCGCCTGCCGCCTCATGGCGGTGTTGCGTCCGCCGCCAGTCGATCGCGGCATTGCGGGCGATCATCGCCAGCCAGCTTATCGGACTCGCCAGTCTTTCGTCAAAAGACGCCGCCCGCCGCCACACCTTCACATAGGCATCCTGCAAAATATCCTCCGCCGCTTCCCGATCACCGGAGATACGGAGGCAAATGCCGAAAAGTTTCGCAGAGGTGAGATCGTAGACGCGCCGGAGGGCGGTCCGGTCCCCCGCCGCGGTCAGGTGGAGCGCGGAAACGAGCTGCTCTCGGGCCATTTGGGCTTTGCCACTCCCCGTCATCCCCATGCAGCCCATCCTTGTGCGTCACCAGGAGATGGGGTTTTACCCGCTCCCCTGCGGCCATTATTGCCCGGATCAGGCCAAGGCTAGCCGCAAGCGGCACGCACACCAAATGATCTGCGACGGGTGGATGCGGCTGACGTCGGCTTTGAGTATCTCAAAGAGCAAAAAGACGAGAACCTCGCCCCTATTCCCCCTTTGCCTCGTCGTTTGCCGCAGACCCGCCGGCGCCCGCCAGCACCCCGTTCAGGCTCCCGCCCGACATCCCCAATTCCGCCATCAATCCATCGATCAACGGCCCGCCAACGCGGTAGCGCATTGCCGCTGCGACCGCTGCATCCGCCAGATTGCCACCCCCGGCGCCGCCGTCGGCCGCGCCGCCGCCCTCGCCATGCAGTCCGCGCGCATCCACGATCGAGATCTTGTCGATCTGCTCCATGGGCTTGGACGCCGCCGCGATGATCGCGGGCAGCGCCTCCAGCATCGCGCGGCGGACCAGCAGCGCCGTCTGCGCATCGTTGAGGACATTGGTCGCCTCGTTGAGCGCGGCCTGACCTGCGGCATCCACCTTGAACGCGGCCTCACGGCCTTCCGCGCGGGCTTTTTCCGCGTCGGCTTCGGCCTGCGCCTCGGTGCGCAGCGCAGTGGCGCGGGCTTCGGCAGCTTCCTTCTCCGCAGTGGCGGCGACGGTGATCTGGACCGCTTCCTCCTGCGCGCGCTGCGTCGCTGCGATGACGGCGACATTCTTGTTGCGGTTGGCGATTTCGGTCGCCTTGGCGGTCGCCACGCTTTCCTCGGCGCGGACGGCGAGCGCGCGCGCCTCGTTCGCTGCGGCGGTGGCGGTCGATTCCTCCTCGGACTTCTGCGCGGTCTGGACGGCGGTGGTGATGCGCGCCAGTTCGATGTTGCGGTCGCGCTCGATGGTCGCGGTCTGCACCGCGCCGTCACGCGCGATGGTGGCGGTCTGCGTGACTTTGTCGGCCTCCGTCTGCGCGACGGTCTGCGCCTGCTCCGCACTGATGCGGGCGATTTCGGCCAGCTTGGTCTGCTCCGCCTCGGCCCGTGCAATCGCGGTCGTCTGTTCCGCGCGCAGAGCCGCCAGTGTCTGTTCCTGAGTCAACCGCGCCTGCTCTGCGGCCTGCGCGATGGACAGCGACTGGTTGTTGGCATCGAGATTGCGCTGCTCGATCTCGACGCGGTTGGTCGCGACGATGTCGTTGCGGATCTTCTTGCGCTCCTCGATGGTGCGCGTCAGCACGGTCAGGCCTTCTGCGTCGAAGGCATTATTCTCGTTGAAATGCTCGAACGCCGTCTGGTCGAAATGGGTGATGCTGACCGATTCCAGCTGGAAGCCGTTCATGTCCAGATCGGTCATCAGCGCCTCCTGCACTTTCTGGATGAAGTCGGCGCGGTTGGCGTGGAGATGCTCCATGGTCATCGTCGCCGCGACCGAACGCAGCGCCGACACCAGCTTGCCGTCGAGCAGAGACTTCACCGCATCCGGGCTGTTGACCGATTCGCCCAGCGTCTGCGCGGCCGCCGCGATGGACTGGGCATCCGGCTTCACCTTGATATGGAACAGGCCGACCACGTCCACGCGCAGCTTGTCCAGCGTGATGAGCGCGTCCTTGTTGAGGCGCGACACCTCCAGCTTCACCGTGGTCAGGCGGACCTGCATCAGTTCGTGCAGCACCGGGATGACCATGATGCCGCCGTTCAGCACGACCTTTTCCCCGCCAAAGCCGGTGCGGATCAGCGCCACATCCTTGGTCGCACGGCGGTACAGCCGGGTCAGGATGATGCCGATGACGGCCAGGGCGAGAAGGACGATCCCGGCATAGATCAGGATGGTCAGCAAAGATGCAGGCAAGACGGCCTCCTACGGGTTCAGATCGGACGGAATGGGGTGCCAGCGTCGGGCTGGGCGAAGAAGAGCGTGCCATGGCGACGGACCAGCAGCGCCGTCTCGCCCTGTGCGATGGCGCCTGTGTCGTCATGCGGCTCGACCATGACATAATGGGCCTGGCCATGCTGGTCCACGACCCGCGCACGGGCGGGATGGCCGCGCCGTGCCGTCCCCTCCAGCACGGTGCCGCGCCGCATGATGAGATCCTCGACCTCGATCACGGTGCTTTCATATTCGGGCATGATGCGTGCCAGCCCCGCCGAAGCGAAGCGATTGATGAGGCCGCCAATGACGAGCGCGATGCCCCCGGCGGCCATCCAATGCAGCGGCGCACCGAGCATCACGGTCGCGCCCTGCTGAACCGCGACGCCGACGACCGTGAAGCAGCCCAGCAACGACGTCAGCCAGATCAGGATCGGCAGACCGGACTTCAGGCCCAGCCAGTCGAGCACACCGATCCCGTCCGCATCCGCGTTGGCATCGAGGCCAAGGTCGAACTGCCCGAGCCCCAGCCCGATCGCCTCGATCAGGCCGATGCCCAGCATGATGACGAAGGCCACCGTGAAGACGCTATAATCGGGCGAAAGGAATAGCGCGAGCATGGCCGCTGCATAGCATCGCTACAGGGGACATACAGCAAATTGCGAACCTGTCGCGATATTGGCTGGATGCCTTCCACAAACAAAAAATGGACCCGCAGGTCCATCGTTCGGGCCTTCATGGCCAAGGATGGCGGGAGCGACCATCAGGCCGCCCCCGTCTCCGATCTCGTCAGGCGGCGGTCAGCGCAGCCTCACGCACCGATTCATCGACATGGTCGACGAACTGGGCGAAGTTGTCCACGAACTGCTTCACCAACTTGGCCGCAGTCTCGTCATAGGCATCCTTGTCGGCCCAGGTCGCGCGCGGGTCGAGGATCAGGCTGTCTACGCCCGATACGGCGACCGGAACCTGGAAGCCGAAGTTCGGATCGGTGCGGAACTCCGCCTCGTTCAGGCTGCCGTCGAGCGCTGCGTTGAGCAGAGCGCGGGTCGCTTTGATCGGCATGCGCTTGCCGACGCCATATTTGCCGCCGGTCCAGCCGGTGTTGACCAGCCAGCAGGTGACGCCGCCCTTGGCAATGCGCTCCTTGAGGAGGTTGCCGTAGATCGACGGGTGACGCGGCATGAACGGCGCGCCGAAGCAGGTCGAGAAGGTCGCGGTCGGCTCGGTCACGCCGATCTCGGTGCCCGCGACGCGCGCAGTATAGCCCGAAAGGAAGTGATACATCGCCTGGTCCGGGGTCAGGCGCGAGATCGGAGGCAGAACCCCATACGCGTCCGCGGTCAGGAAGATGATGTTCTGCGGCACGGGACCGAGATTCTGTTCCGACGCGTTCGGGATGAACTCGATCGGATAGGAACCGCGGCTGTTCTCGGCCAGGCTGTTGTCGTCCAGGTCGATCTCACGCGTGACCTCGTCGATCACGACATTCTCCAGCACCGTACCGAAGCGCTTGGTGGTGGCGAAAATCTCCGGCTCGGCCTCGGCCGACAGGTTGATCATCTTGGCGTAGCAGCCGCCCTCGAAATTGAAGACCGCCGTGTCGGACCAGCCATGCTCGTCGTCGCCGATCAGCGTGCGGCTGGCATCGGCGGACAGCGTGGTCTTGCCGGTGCCGGACAGGCCGAAGAAGACCGCCGTGTCGCCGTTCGGGCCGATATTGGCCGAGCAGTGCATCGGCATCACGCCCTTGGTGGGGAGGAGATAGTTGAGGATGCCGAACACCGACTTCTTCATCTCGCCCGCATAGGACGTGCCGCCGATCAGGATCAGCTTCTCGGAGAAGTTGACCGCGATCACCGTCTCCGACCGCGAACCATGGCGGGCCGGGTCGGCCTTGAAGCTGGGCAGGTCGATGATGGTATATTCGGGCTGGAAATCACCCAGTTCGTCGGCTTCCGGGCGGACCAGCAGCGTGCGGATGAACAGATTGTGCCAAGCGAACTCGTTGATCACGCGCACATTCACGCGATGCTCGGGCTGCGAACCGCCGAACAGGTCGGCGACGTACAGTTGCTCCTTGCCGGCCAGTGCGGCCAGGAAGTCTTCCTTGATGTTCGCGAAATGCTCCGGCGTCATCGGGACGTTGGTCTTGCCCCACCATACGGTGTTCTCGGTCTCGGCATCCTTGACGATGAACTTGTCGGAGGCGGAGCGTCCGGTGTGCTTGCCCGTCTTGACGACCAGCGGGCCGCTTTTTGCCAGGATGCCTTCGCCGTTCTTGACGGCTTCCTCGACCAGCGGTGCGGTCAGCAGGTTCCATTTGACCGTCGCGTTGGTTTTGATACCCTGGTCGGCCAGGCCAAAGGAAGATTGCGGTCGCACTCTTATACTCCTGAAAAGTGGTGCCGCTGCTCGGCGCCCGGTGATTCGCAAGATCAGCCTCAAAGGCCATTTCGAATGGCATAAGCGTTCGCAGGCGCAGCGTCAAATCGGCTTGCGGCCATTGTCAGCTATCGAGACGCAGGAGCAGGCGAAAGGCGTGGCCATGCTGCGCCTTGCCGCGCGTGGCCCCTTGGTCTATCCCTGCGCGCCCGCCAGCGCCCTGCCATGACGCGAGCCATATTGGGAGCAGCCCGCGCATGAGCGCAACGATCGCCCTTGTAGACGATGACCGCAACATACTGACATCGCTCAGTATTGCGCTTCAGGCGGAAGGCTTCGTCACGCGCCTCTACTCGGATGGGCAGTCGGCGCTCAAGGCCCTGATCGACAATCCGCCGGATCTTGCGATCTGCGATATCAAGATGCCGCGGATGGACGGCATCGAACTTTTGACGCGACTGCGAAAGACGTCCGCTCTGCCGGTCATCCTGCTCACCTCCAAAACGGATGAGCCTGATGAGGCGCTGGGCCTCTCGCTGGGCGCGGACGACTATATCGCGAAGCCTTTTTCGCAGCGGCTGCTGATCGCGCGCATTCGCGCCATATTGCGTCGTGCGGAAATGGTGCACCGCGATACGGAACCCGCGGGGGAGGAGCACGCGGAGCCTTTGGTGCGCGGCGAACTGGCCATGGACCCGGCCCGCCATCGCGTCACATGGAAGGGCGTGGCGGTTACCCTGACCGTCACCGAATTCCTGATCCTGGAGGCGCTGGCGCAGCGGCCGGGCGTCGTGAAGAACCGCAATCAGTTGATGGACGCGGCCTATCATGACGACATCTATGTCGACGACCGCACCATCGACAGCCACATCAAACGCCTGCGCCGCAAGTTCCGGGAAGCGGACCCGGAGTTCAACGCGATCGATACACTTTATGGCGCCGGTTATCGCTTCGCCGAGGGTTAGGGGCCGGCAGCGGCGACGCTGGCCAGGGCGCGTCTCGCTGACGCGGCGCATACTGGCGGTGAACATCTTCGCGCTGGCGCTGCTGGCGGGCGGCTTCTTCTACCTCGACAGCTATCGCACGCGCATCATCGACGAGCGCGTCAACCGCATCACGCGGGAGATGGCGCTGATGAACGCGGCGCTGCGCACCCTGCCGCCGGGGGCCAAGCGCAGTGCGGCCATCGTGCGCTTTGCCGGGCTGACGGGCTATCGCCTTCGCTTCTATGGCCCCGACGGCAACCGGCTGGAGGATAGCGCAGCACTCGGCGTTCCGGCCGACGAACTGATTGATCCGGCCGCGGAGCCGCTCAACCTGCGCCTGGCCCGCATCATCGACGAGGCGGTGGACAGCATCGTATTCGCACGAATTCCGCCCCGCTATGCCGAGCCCGCCGTCGATGTCGCCGCCGCCTGGCCGGAAGCGGTCGCGGCGGTGAAGCGCGGCCATGCGGTCGGCCAATATCGCTTCGCGCCCGACCGCACCCCCATACTCAGCATCGCGATGCCGACCGGGATTCGCGGGTCGGTGCTGCTGACGACGGAGAATGCCCGCGACATCACCATGACGGTGCGGGCGGAGCGGCTGCGCATCAGCCTGGTCCTCGCCGCCGCGATCATCGTGTCCATCCTGCTGTCGCTGTTCCTGGCTCGCACCATCGTACTGCCACTGCAAAGGCTGGCGCGCGCGGCGGTGCGCGTCCGGCTGGGGCGTGCGCGCGAGGTGATCGTGCCCCGCCTGCCCGACCGGCGCGACGAGATCGGCCTGCTCGCCCGCGCGGTTTCCGACATGACGCAGGCGCTGAGGAAACGCATCGACGCGACGGACAGCTTTGCCGCCGACGTCAGCCATGAGCTCAAGAACCCCATCGCATCGCTACGCTCTGCGCTGGAGGGGCTGACGCGCATCGACGACCCGGCCTTGCGCGCCCGCCTGATGGAAATTGCGCAGGACGATGTGCACCGTCTCGACCGGCTGGTGACGGACATTGCGGAGGCGAGCCGGATGGACGCGCAGCTGTCCCGCGCGACCTTCCGCCCCATCGACCTTGGCCGCCTGATCGGCCGCCTGGTGCGCGCCCACGACATGCGCGGGCTGGATCATGGCGTGCGGCTGGGCTTCGACCCCAGCCCCTTTCCGGTGCCGCAGATCATGGGGGAGGAGCAGCGGCTGGCCCGCGTCCTCGAGAATCTGATCGCCAACGGCATATCCTTCTCGCCGCCGGACGGGCTGGTACGCATCGACCTGTCGTCCGACGCCGACTGGGCCATGGTGACGGTCGAGGACGAGGGACCGGGCATCCATCCCGACGACCGCGAGACGGTGTTCCGCCGCTTCCACAGTTTTCGCCAGTCGGGCGAGGATTTCGGGCGGCATAGCGGTCTGGGCCTCGCCATCGCACGGTCTATCCTCGACGGGCATAACGGCACCATCGCGATAGAGGATCGACCCGACGGGCAATCGGGCGCGCGATTCGTTGTCCGCCTGCCACTGGCGGACGACATGCCGGGGCACGAGGATCGCGACGAATGACTGCGCCCGGTCCCATCCACGCCACCAGCATAGCCATTGGCGGGCAGGTCATCCTGCTCATGGGATCGAGCGGATCGGGCAAGTCCGACCTCGCGCTGCGCCTGATCGACCGGGGCGCGATGCTGGTCAGCGACGACTATACGGACATTGCCTGCCGGGATGGGCGACTCTACGCTTCCCCGCCCCTGTCCATCGCCGGGCGCATGGAGGTCAGGCACCTCGGCATACTCGCCATGCCGCATGTGCACAATCTTCCGGTTGCGCTGGTGATTCGGCTGGACGATAAGCCTGAGCGTATGCCCGACCGGACGGCCCGAACCGACATTATGGGAACGAAACTTCCCGTGCTCTGCCTGGATGCCTGCGAAGCGTCCGCGCCGATCAAGGTGGAACTCGCGCTGCGAACGCTGGCGGACATCGGCCAATGACGATTTCCGCATCCGCGAAGCCCAAGGCGATTCTCATCGTCACCGGCCTGTCCGGGGCTGGCAAATCGACCAGCCTGCGCACGCTGGAGGACATAGGCTGGGAGGTGGTGGACAATTTCCCGCTCCAGTTGCTCGACCGGTTGCTGGCAGCGCCCGTGGCGCAGGGCCATGACCCGCAGGGACCGCGCCCCCTCGCCATCGGAATAGACAGCCGCACGCGAGGGTTCGACGCCGCCAGTATCGTCGAACTGGTCCGCGCGCTGCGCGGCGATGCCGGATCGGTCGAGACCCTGTTCCTCGAATGCGCGGACGCGGTGCTGGAACGGCGCTATGCGGAGACGCGTCGCCGCCATCCATTGGCACTGGACCGGCCCGCCACGGACGGCATCGCGAGCGAGCGCGAACTCGTCGAGCCGCTGCGCCGACAGGCCGACCATATCGTCGACACGACGGACCTGACCGCCAACGCGCTCCAGCAGGAGATACGCGCGCGCTTCGGCGCGGACATGGCGACGACCCTCACCATCCTGTCCTTCGGCTATGCGCGCGGCATTCCACGCAACGCCGACCTCGTCTTCGACATGCGTTTCCTGCGCAATCCGCATTGGGTGGCCGACCTGCGTCCGCAGACCGGCCGCGACGCCCCGGTGGCGGACTATGTCACCGCAGATCCGCTTTACGACGTCGTCACCGGACAGATCGAACAATTGCTGCTGACCGTGCTGCCCCGCTACAGCGCGGAGGGAAAAGCCTATGTAACCGTGGCTTTCGGATGCACGGGCGGGCGGCACAGGTCGGTCTGCGTGGCGGAGGATATGGCGAAACGCTTGCGCATCGCCGGTTTTTCACCCACCATTTCTCACAGGAACCTAGAATCCAATCCTCTAGAAGCCTATGAGAACCGCCGCCGGGGGGTGCCGGAACCAGAAATGACGCCAGAAATCACAGGGGGCGCGGGGTCGCAATGATTGGTCTGGTTTTGGTGACGCACGGGCGCCTCGCTACTGAATTCCGTATCGCGATGGAGCATGTCGTGGGTCCGCAGCAGGCCATAGAGGCCATCTGCATCGGTCCCGACGACGATATGGAGGCGCGCCGCGCCGACATTGCGGAGGCGGTGGAGCGCGTGGACGACGGCTCCGGCGTCATCCTGCTGACCGACCTGTTCGGCGGCACGCCGTCCAACCTTGCCATCTCCCTGCTGCGCGCGGGCCATGTCGAAGTCATCGCGGGCGTGAACCTGCCGATGCTCATCCGCCTGGAAAGCGCGCGCAAGGCGATGTCGGTCAAGCAGGCCGTCGCCGCCGCGCGGGAAGCGGGCACCAAATATATCAGCGTCGCCTCCGAGCTGCTGGGGGACCATTCGTGACCGACATCGCGCTCACCAAGACCGTCAAGATCACCAACCGGCGCGGCCTGCATGCGCGCGCCAGCGCCAAGTTCGTGACGATGGCAAGCGGCGTCGCCGCGGACGTGCGCGTGGCCAAGGATGGCCCGGCGGTGGTCGGCACGTCGATCATGGGCCTGATGATGCTGGGCGCCGCGATGGGCGATTCGATCACGATCAGCACCAGCGGCAACGGCGCAGAAGCCGCGCTCGACCTGCTGGTCGGTCTGGTCGAGGATAAATTCGGCGAGGAGTGATCCGCCGGGGCGAGGTTCAGATCATCGCCGCATCGGCAGCGGCGCGCGCCGCCGGGGTGGAGATCAGGCACACCCCCTTTTCCATCGCCGCCCGGTCCGGCGCCAAAGCACCGATCGCCCGCCTTTCATCCCGTTCCGCCCATGCCGCGTTCATGGCGCCGCGATGCGCAGCGAACAGCGCCTCGCGCGCCGCGCGGCCGGGCACCGGCAATTCCCGGCGCAGCAGTTCGTCCCCGCCGCCGCCCTGCACGACCAACGTCCAGCGGTCATGCCCGGCCAGCCCCGTGAGCTTCGCGCCCTCGAAAACCACGGCGGCGGCGCGCTGCCCGCGGCGCGCCTGCGCGGGGCTAAGCATCGTCGTACGCGCGACGAGCACCCTGTCCCCGAACATGGTCGCGTAAAGGCCCCTGTCGCTCGCTCCCGGAAAGCCTTGGGTCTGGACCCGCAGGGCTTGGAGGCGCGGCAGCCCGTCCCCCGACGGTCCGGTCGATCCCCACCACAGGCGCACCGCTCCTACCCGCATCTGATAGTCGTCGGACCATAGCGATCCGTCCTTACGGCCAAGGCGCGTCATGCTGCTGAGCAGCGCCGCGCCGCCATCGCGCCGTTCGACCAAATGATCGCACACCCACCAGCTATCCTTCGGCCCGAATCCCTTCGTTCGCGGCGCGGTGACGGCAGGCTGAGGCAGGAACAGCATCGCAAGCGGCAGGAGCGTCGCCGCCCAGGCACGATGACTGACATGGCGAACGGACATTTCCCCAACTCCTCAGCCCCTTACACCGCATAGCAGCGGGCAGGATCGCGCACAATCGGAGCGTTAGCGAAACGAACCGCGCCGCTTGCCCTCTTCCCCGGCGCGCCCTAAGCGAATTGCCGGTTCCCGAGAGAAGAGCATGGCCTTGATCCGCGACATCACCGGATTTTCCAACCCGCTGGTCAAGCGGCTGCGCTCACTGCGCGAAAAGAAGCATCGCAAGCGCGAGGGCGTCTTTCTGGCGGAGGGGCTGCGCATCCTGACCGAAGCGCGAGACGCCGGCATCCTGCCCGAAATTCTCGTCATGTCGGACGATGCACGGCCCCATCCGCTCGCGCAGGAACTGGTCGAACAGACGCTGGCGGCAGGCGGCGACGTGGTGCGCACCAGCGCGGAAATCCTGTCCAAGATCACCGCCAAGGATAATGCGCAGGCGCTGGCGGCCGTCTATGCCGACAGACCCGTCGCGCTGGACGCGCTCGACCGCGCCGCCGCGCCGATCTGGTTCGTGGCGCAGGCGATGCGCGACCCCGGCAATCTCGGCACGCTGATGCGGATCGGCGACGCGGTGGGCGCTGGCGGCGTCATCCTGATCGACGATTGCGTCGATCCCTTCTCGGTGGAGACGGTGCGCGCCAGCATGGGTGCGATCTTCACCCAGGCCGTCGTACCAACCGACTGGGCGACGTTCATCGCCTGGCTGCGCGGTGGCGAAGGCCAACTGGTCGGCACCAGCCTGCGCGCCGCGCTGGACTATCAGGAGCCGCGCTACACAGCGCCCACCTTCCTGATGATCGGCAACGAAGCGCGCGGCCTGCCGGACGATTATGAGGATGCCTGCGACGTGCGCGTGAAGATCCCGATGCTGGGCCGCGCCGACAGCCTGAACGCCTCCGTCGCTGCGGCGGTGATGGCCTATG
>JBEVNC010000139.1:0-13657 GCA_040508315.1 Sphingobium sp. | reverse complement strand
GGAGCAACACCCCCCGCGCCTCTTCGCGCACCGCCAGTTCGCCGCATTCAACCGTGCCGGGAAGATCAGCGAAGAGCTGTGCGAGCAGTTCGCCGATCGCCAGTGCCGACATGCGGACCGCATAGACGGTCAGGAATAGCGCGCGGCTGTCGGCGTCGAGCAGCTGGCGGCAGTCGGCGAGCAAGGGCGCCAGCCCCTCCTCCAATTGCCAGCGTTCGCCCGCCGGCCCGCGGCCGAATTTGGGCGGGTCGAGCAGGATCGCGTCATAGCGTTTCTCGCGCCGCACCTCGCGCGCGGTAAACTTGCCCGCGTCATCGACGATCCAGCGCACCGGCTTGTCGGCCATGCCGGCGAGTTCGGCATTCTCTCGCGCCTGCGACACCGATTTTTTCGAGGCATCGACATGCGTTACCGACGCGCCCGCGGCGGCGAGCGCCTGGCTGCCGACACCCGTGTAGCCGAAGAGGTTGAGGAAAGCAGGATCGGGCTTGTCCGCGATCTGCGCACGCAACCAGTCCCACACCGGCGCCATGTCGGGGAAGAAGCCGAGATGGCGGAATGGCGTGCAGCTCGCCTGAAACGCCACCTCTTTCCACGCCAGCGGCCAGCCGTCGCGCGGCACCGGCCGCTCATATTGCCAGCGCCCGCCGCCCTCATCGTCCGATCCGGGGATGAAGGCGCCATGCGCGTCCCATTCCTCCGTCGGCGTCGCGGGCGCCCATAGCGCCTGCGCATCGGGCCGCACGAAGCGATAGCGGCCATAGCGCTCCAGCTTGAGGCCGTTGCCGCTGTCGATCAGGCCGTAATCATCCCACGGCTCGCCGATCAGCGTCGATACGGTAACGGGATCGGTCATGCGCCGCTCAGCCCGCGCTGGGCGTGGAACGCTCGGCGATATAGGCGATCACTTCGTCATAGCTGCCGCCGAGCTTCGCGTAACGCTCTTCGCGATCGAACAGATTGCCGAGGCGTGAGGGCAGGGGAGGGCGCATGCCGGTCGCCCGCTCCACCGCGTCGCGGAACTTGGCGGGGTGCGCGGTCGCCAGCGTCACCACCGGTATGGCGGGGTCGATGTCGGCCTTGAGCGCTGCGGCGAGGCCGACCGCCGTGTGCGGGTCGATGATCTCGCCCGACCCCTGACAGGCCCAGCCGATCGCCTGCGACATGTCGTCGCCGTCGATCCGCGCGGAGGAGAACAGCGCCGCGGCTCCCTCGCGCTGGGCATTGGTCAGGCGCATCGCCCTGGTCGCCTCGAAACCTTTCATCTGCGCGGCCAGCGCCGTGCCGTCACGGCCGCCCAGGTCGAACAGCAATCGCTCGAAATTGCTGCTGACCTGAATGTCCATGCTGGGCGTCGCGGTCGCGGTGACGGTGCCCTGGCTATAGTCGCCGTTCGCCAGGGCACGGTGGAGTATGTCGTTGACGTTGGTGGCCACAATCAGCCGCTCGACGGGCAGGCCCATCCGCTCGGCCACATAGCCTGCGAACACGTCGCCGAAATTGCCGGTGGGGACGGAGAAAGCGACCCGCTGGTCCGGCGCGCCCAGGCGTACCGCCGCGTAGAAATAATAGACGATCTGCGCCATCAACCGCGCCCAGTTGATGCTGTTCACGGCGGACAGGTTGAACTGGCTGGAGAAGACCGGATCGTTGAACATGCGCTTCACCAGCGCCTGCGCATCGTCGAAACTGCCGGAGATCGCGATATTGTGGACATTGGGCGACAATACGGTCGTCATCTGCCGCCGCTGCACGTCGGATACCCGGCCATCCGGGTGGAGCATGAAGATGTCCACCTTCGCCCGGCCCGCAACCGCGTCGATGGCGGCGGAGCCAGTGTCGCCCGACGTTGCGCCGACGATGGTGACATGCGTGTCCCGCCGCGACAGGAACGTCTCGAACAACAGGCCGAGCAATTGCAGCGCCACATCCTTGAACGCCAGTGTCGGGCCATGGAACAGTTCCAGCAGCCAATGCTGCCCGTCGAGCTGCACCAGCGGCGTTACGGCCTGATGCGAAAATCGGCCATAAGCGGACGTGCACAGCTCGCGCAGCTGCGCCTCGGTCAGCGCGTCGCCGATGAAGGGCGTCATCACACGCACCGCCGTCTCGACATAGGAGAGGCCGCGCATGGCGGTAATCTCGTCGCGGGTGAAGCGTGGCCATTCGGACGGCAGGTACAGCCCGCCATCCTTCGCGAGTCCCGCAAGGGTCACATTCTCAAAGTCGAGCGCGGGCGCATCCCCACGTGTGCTGACATAATGCATCGGGGGGCCTTAGCGTCGGCGCGGGCCGGGTGCAATAAAGTGGTGAGCAAACTCCCTCGCCCCTTCAGGGGAGAGGGAGGGGAGAGGGGAAGTGCACAACCGAGACAGGATCGCCGCCTTAACCGTCGCTCCCCTCTCCCAACCCTCTCCCCTAAAGAGGAGAGGGCCTCCCGCTCTCACCACAACGAAAAACCCCGCCCTTGCCTCGGCAAGAACGGGGTCCGAAATCCTTTTCAACCGCCATTGCCGGCGGCCGTGAAATCCTCAGGGCTGCTGCGGCGCTGCGCCACCACCCTGCATCATCTGCTGCATCTGCATCTGTTGCTGAAGTTGCATCACTTCCGCGCGGGTCTTGAACTCGTGCAGCTTGATGTCGAACTGGAGCGGTGCGTTGGCGGGAATGCCGCTGCCCGGCGGGGGCGTGGCGCCGTAAGCGAGCTTGGCGGGAAGCCATACGCGCATATGTCCGCCCTTGCGCATCATCGTCAGCGCTTCGGAGAATCCCGGCACGACATTGCCGATTTCCATCGGCGCGCGCGCATTCTCGTCGAACACGGTGCCGTCCTGCAACGTGCCCTTATAGCCGACGAGCGCGAAATCCTCGGGGCCGGGCGTCGGCCCGGTGCCCTTCTCGATCACCTGATATTTCAGGCCCGATTCGGTCGTGCCGAACTGCGAGGAGCCCGCATAGGCCAGCACCAGACCGACGATCACGGCCAGCGCGATGCCGAGCCAGAGCTTGGTCAGCGATCCCTTGCCAATCGGTTGCAGCGGTACGGCAGTGATCGACATGGCGCTTATCCCCCAGATGCTTTGCGCTGATTATCGCGGTGTCGGTCGCGCCGCCGCCATGGGCGGCGCGGCATTATTTTTTACCGGACACCGTCGCGCTCGGCGCGCTTACGCTCCAGCTTGCGGGCGCGGCGCACGGCCGCTGCCTTCTCGCGGGCGCGCTTCTCGGAGGGCTTCTCGTAGTGGCGGCGCAGCTTCATCTCGCGATACACGCCCTCGCGCTGCAGCTTCTTCTTGAGCGCCCGCAGAGCCTGATCCACATTGTTATCGCGAACGATGATTTGCATGAGCCGGTTATTCTCCAATCTGTTCGTCGACTTTCCGGTCGCAGCGGCGACGACGGACAGCCAAAAGCAATTTGCGCCGCGACGGGAATCGCGGCGTTTCAGGCTGCGCCACTATCAGTGGAATGGTGGGTTTTCAAGACCCGGCAGGATGTTTTCATGGGTCAGGGCGATTGACAGAAGCATCGCGGCACCCTTCAACGATCCGCGATGACGAAGTTCACGGTCAACGACCGCCCCGTTCAGTATCGCATGGACCCGCAGACCCCGCTGTTGTGGGCGCTGCGCGACGGGTCCAACCTGACCGGCACCAAATATGGCTGCGGAACGGGGGATTGCGGGGCCTGTACGGTGGAAATCGACGGAGTCGCGGTGCGATCCTGTCAGATCAGCATCGCCGCGACGGAGGGGCGATTCGTCACGACCATAGAGGCACTGTCCACCGACCGCAGCCATCCGGTGCAGCAGGCATGGGCTGCGCGCAATGTGCCGCAATGCGGATATTGCCAGTCGGGCATGATCATGGCGGCGTCCGTCCTGCTCAAGCGCAACAATGCACCCACCGATTCGGACATCGACCGGGCGATCACCAATATCTGCCGCTGCGGCACCTATCCGCGCATTCGCGAGGCGATCAAGCTGGCCGGGCAGATGATTCGCGGCGAGGAGCGGATCGCCGCCGTCCCGCCGCCCGGCATCACGCCCAAGGACGCGGCGCGCGCCGTCCCGGCCCTGCGCGATCCCGAACAACGCGATCCCGAATAACCTCTCGGCCAAACCTTTCCATTTGCTGTCTTGCGCATTCAGCATCGCGTCAGAGCGCCCCGACTAGAAGGGCAGCATGGGAGCAAGGCCTCCCGAACGAGGATCAAGGATATGAGGAAAGCTTTTGGCATTGCGGGACTGAGGGGCGGCTTGCTCGCCCTGACCGCCCTCGCATCGAGCATGCCTGCCATCGCGCAGGACAATGGCGGCTGGCGTGGCGGCCGGAACGCGGAAGGTGGCCAGCGCCAGCAGCAGGGCGGCGGCTGGCAGAATAATGGCGGCGGCGATCGCGGCGCGCAATGGCGGGCGCAGGCCCAGAGGCCCGACGGCCAACGGCCCGACAATGGCGGCGGCCGCGAACAGCAGCGGCCACAGCGCGCAGTACCCGACACTGTGCAGCGCGACACGCCCCGACCCGCTCCGGCCGCGCAGGTCCGCCCCGACGGCGCAGGCTGGCGAGATCGCGACAATGGACGCCCCGGCAATGACGGACGTCCCGGCAACGTAGGTCGCCCCGATAATGACGGACGTCCCGGCAACATCGGCCGCCCCGACTATGATGGCCGCCCCGGTAACGCGGGTCGCCCCGGCAACGACGGACGTCCCGGCAACATCGGTCGCCCTGACAATGATGGTCGCCCCGGTTACGCGGGCCGCCCCGATAACGACGGTCGCCCTGGCAATGTGGGTCGTCCCGGCAATGATGGCCGCCCTGGTTATGTGGGCCGTCCCGGTAACGACGGTCGGCCTGGAAATTATGGTCGTCCCGGCAACGCGGGTCGTCCCGACAATGACGGTCGACCCGGTAACATCGGTCGCCCCGGCAATAACGGCAACTGGAATGACAATCGTGGCGGTTCCGGTCGGCTCAATGCGTCCGACCGTTGGCGCGATCAGCGGCGCTGGGACAATAATAGCTGGCGCCGCGACAATCGCTACGACTGGTCGCGCTATCGTCAGGCCAACCGGGACCGCTACCGGCTGCCCGCCTATCGCCCGCCATCCGGCTGGTCCTATGGCTATCGCAGCCTGTCCATAGGCCTGTTTCTGGGCAGCCCGCTGTTCGCCAGCAGCTATTGGCTAGACGATCCGTGGAGCTATCGCCTCCCGCCCGCCTACGGCACACTGCGCTGGGTCCGCTATTATGACGACGCGCTGCTGGTCGATGTTCGCGACGGCTATGTGGTGGACGTGATTCGCAACTTCTTCTGGTGAGGAAATCGGGGCGAGGCGGTCGGACGTCTCGCCTTCCCGAATGCCCCCTTGGGCCGGACTGCCGCCGCGCATGGCGGTCCGGCCCATTTTTCTTGTCGCAGGCCCCGCTGGATGGCAAATCCGGCCGGGTGAAATCCCTGCCCTATCCCGACGACCCCGACATCGCCTCGACGGCCCGCGCGGAGCTTGGCGCGCGCACTAGCCAGCGACTGCGGCGCAACCCCATGGTCAGCACGATCAGGAATGAGAAGGTCGAGATATTCGTCCGCCACGGATTCCTGACGCCCGCCGAATGCACCGACATGATTGCCCGGATCGAGGCGGATCATATCCCCTCGATCCTCTTCACCGAAGCGAAGGCGGACGATTACCGCACCAGCACCAGCTGCAATCTCGACCCGGTCGACCCGCTGGTCGAGAAGCTGACCCGGCGCATCGACGCGCTGACCGGCCTCCCGCCTCTCCATGGCGAGACGATCCAGGGCCAGCGCTATGGCGTGGGTCAGGAATATAAGCCGCATCACGATTATTTCCCAAAGCTCGCCGACTATTGGCCGCGCCTGCGCGATTCGGGCGGGCAGCGCTGCTGGACCGCGATGCTGTATCTCAATGCGGTGGAGGCGGGCGGCGATACGCAATTCCTCCAGGCAGGCTTCATGGTGCCGCCACGGCCCGGCACGCTGCTGGTGTGGAACAATATGTGCGCCGACGGATCGCCCAACCCGGACACGCTGCATGCCGCCCTGCCGGTCGCGCGGGGCGCGAAATATGTCCTCACCAAATGGTATCGCGAGCGGCCATGGAGCGGCAATCTTCGCCGATAGCAGATCCCCTACATTTTGAGACAAAGCTGACTGAAATCTGACAGATGCGTTTCCGGAACATTCAGCGTCGCCGGGCGATAAGGGCACCCTGTTCTCCGCTTCCGGACCGGCCTCAAGAGCCGCTCGGGAGCGGGAGCGACAAAGGAGACTTATCATGCGCAAGACATTGTTGACCGCCCTCATCCTCGCGACCGCGATGCCCACCATGGCGATGGCCCAGACGCCCGAACTGCGTCGCGATCAGCGCGAAATCCGGGAGCGGCAGCGCGACCTGCGCGATGCCCAGCGCTATGGCGATCGCCGCGACGTCCGCGAGGCGCGCCGGGATGTTCGCGACGCCCGTCAGGAACATCGCGAGGACTGGCGCGACTATCGTGCCAAGAACCGCAATGCCTATGCCCGCGGCAACTGGCGCGCGCCCTTCGCCTATCAGCGCTTCCGTGAAGGCGCGCAGCTTCGCCCGACCTATTATAACAGCCGCTATTATATCGCGAACCCCGGCCGTTATCGCCTGCCGCCCGCAACCGGCGCGCTGCGTTGGGTCCGCCACTATGACGACGCCCTGCTGGTCAACACCCGCAACGGCCGCGTGGTCCGCGTGATCAACGGCTTCTACTGGTAACATTTCCAGCCGAAGTTCGGCAAAGAAAGGCCCGGTCGCCCAGTGCGGCCGGGCCTTTCGACGTCACGGGCGCGGCGGGCGGCCAGCCTCTCGGGCCGACCCTATCTCGCTATGCTATCGGAGGGGACGTGGCCGTGCCGACGCTCTTTCAAGCCGCCGACACGGCCGATGGCGGGAGCCGCCATCAGTCCGAAAGGGGGTGGACTGCCCGATTGAACGTCCCGAGGTGCCTTTGGGTCCCTCATGCGCCCGGCATTTTTCCACGACCGTAGAGGGTCAGGTCGCCTCGACCATGCCAAGCGCCTCGGCGATCAGCTTTCGGCTGTTTTCAATGCCATAGAGCGCGATGAAGCTGCCCATGCGCGGTCCCTGATCGGCGCCGAGCAGCGTCTGGTAGAGCGCCTTGAACCAGTCGCGCAGGGCCTCGAACCCATAATGGGGGTCCTTGCCGATGGCGTAGACGATATTCTGGACATCTTCCGCCGTGGCGTCGTCGGACAGCGCACCCAGCTGTGCGTCGAGTTCGCGAAGGGCGCGCGCCTCATTCTCCTCCGGCGCGCGGCGCTTGAGCGTGGGCGCGACGAAATCGCGATTATAGGCGAGGGCATGGCGCACCAGCCCGGCAAGCACAGGGTGCGATTGCGCCGACACGCCGGGCGCATAATTGGCGAGATAGGACCAGACCCGATCCACCGTCGCCTCGGCGCCCATGACGCCGACCAGATTGAGCAGCAGCCCGAACGTCACCGGGGGGCCGTCCGCAGGCACAGCGCCATTATGGATATGGTGCACGGGATTGCCGAGCCGCTTGTCGAGCGGCTGCGCGCCATATTGCGCGCGGAACTGTTCATATTCGTCGACCGCGCGCGGGATCACGCCGATGTGCAGCTGCTTGGCGCTCTTGGGCTCGCGATAGGCGTAGAAGGCGAGGCTCTCCTGCGTGCCATAGGTCAGCCACTCCTCCAGGGAGAGGCCGTTGCCCTTGGACTTGGAGATCTTCTCGCCCTTGTCGTCAAGGAACATCTCGTAGATCAGGCCCTCGGGCTTGCGGCCACCCAGCACGGAGGCGATCTTGCCGGACTGGATGCCGCTGTCGGTCAGGTCCTTGCCGTACATCTCATAATCCACGTCGAGCGCGACCCAGCGCATCGCCCAGTCGACCTTCCACTGCAGCTTTGCGCCGCCCGACAGGATGGAGCTTTCCACGATGCGGCCGTCATCCTCGAAGCGGACGATCCCCGCCTCCGCATCGACCACTTCGATCGGCACTTGCAGCACGACGCCGCTCACCGGGCTGATCGGCAGCACGGGCGAATAGGTCGCCGCCCGCTCCTTGCGCAGCGTCGGCAGCATGATGTCCATGATCGCCCGATAGTTGCGCAGCACGTTGCGCAGCGGCTCGTCGAAGGCGCCCGACAGGTACAGGTCCGTCGAACTCTGGAACTCGTAATCGAACCCGAAGCGGTCGAGAAATTCGCGCAGCATCGCATTATTGTGATGGGCAAAACTCTCATACTTGCCGAACGGGTCGGGCACCTGCGTCAGCGGCTTGCCGAGATGCTGGGCGAGGATTTCGCGGTTGGGGACATTGTCCGGCACCTTGCGCAGCCCGTCCATATCGTCGCTGAACGCGACGAGGCGCGTGGGCACGTCGCTCATCGCCTCGAACGCGCGGCGGACCATGGTGGTGCGCAAAACTTCGTTGAACGTCCCGATATGCGGCAGGCCCGATGGGCCATAGCCCGTTTCGAACAGCACATGGTCCTTGCCCGGCTTCGCCTCATGCCGGCGCAGCACCTTGCGTGCTTCCTCGAAGGGCCAGGCCTTGGACACCGTCGCGGCCGCGCGGAGCAGTTCATTATCCGAAATGTCAGTCATCGCGGCGATTTACCCGTTCTTCCGAGCAAAAACAGCCCAAAAGGGGCGCGAAGCCTGTCCGTTTTCCGAAATTTTAAGCTCTGCCGCGTCATGATCGTCCGACTGGGAGCCGGTCATGGACATCAAACGGAATCGCGTGCGCGTCAGCGTCGACATCATGGTGACGATCACAACGGTACTCGACTCGCTCGACGGCCGGATCATCGACCTGTCGCTGGACGGCGCGCAGATCATGGACGTGTCCATGGCGCTCGGGGCGCGCCTGGGCATCGATTATGAGGGGCAGACCATATTCGCCCGCTGCGTGTGGTCGGAAGTGGACCGGATGGGCGTGCATTTTCCCTTCGGCCTGCCGGAAGGGCGCCTGCGTGAGCTGCTGGTCGCCAGCTTGCCTGGCGTCGCAGTCCGACCGGTCGCAGTCATGGATACGTCAGTGCAGGCTGCATCGGACGCTACGCGTACGCAAACACTGTCAGGCGCTGTACGGCCCCTGCGGCCCACCAACGGGTTCGGGCGGCGTGCCCGGTCCTGACGATATGGGATGAAAGGCCCCATGGAGGCGCGATAAAGCGGCGCCGGGTGGTCAGCCTGTCGGGAGAAGATGCTGCGCGACGATTCGCGTTCTGGCCGCAGCGAGTTGGTCGGTATTATTCAGTAAACTGCCGGTCGTTACACCGTCAGAACATGAAATAGCCGAGGCCAATCAGACACAGGCCGAATGCAGCGACGCCACCGAGACGCGAGGCGATTTCAGCGCCACGATTGATGTAGTTTGCCGGCCTTGTGGGGTATTCCTGAAACATCTGAGCATTCATTGTAGCGACCCTCTGCCAAATCCGAACACTATCCGGAACCCATGGTTCTGATGACCTCTGTGATTCCGTAATGCTCAATTAGGGCATAGGTTCCGAACGTGCAAGTGAGGCGATGAAATAATTGCAGACAAACCAAGGCCTTCGGCGGTTTATTGTGCATCTGCTAACAAGATAGTCGAGAGTTTTAGTTAGTCACGTCAGAGCAATTCAGAGACTAAACTCCGCATTCATGGAGTATTAATGAAAGTTTTTAGGAATTATGGTACATCTATTAACCCTGATATACTTCGCTGTCATGGCAGCGTCACATGAATGAGGCTCATATGAAATATGTGCCCTACGTCACATAATTTGCGCAAACCCCCCGCCATAAGCACCCGCCCTCTGGTCTGCTGGCCCAATCTCCAATAGCGTGGCCGGTACATGCTTCCCATCGACCGAATTTGTGCATTGCATATAAGCCATGCAGGCGCCTGGCTGGGCGAAGCGGGGGCCGCGCGGGCGGTCGATCGGCAGGAAGCAAAGGGCCGTGCGCTCGGCTCACCGCTCCTTTTGCTCAATACGCCGTTGGTTGGCGCCCGTTTGGGCTATGCTGAACTGTCCGGCCTCGACCTGCTGGAGCTGTTCGCCTTCGTCCATCCGGCCCGATTCGCGATCCCGTCCGCGGCTGGTCTCGCCGAAGCGGTCGGCCTCACACCGCCCGCCACGGATGAGGAGGCGGTGATGGCGCTGCCATTGATTGCCGCTCGGCTGCTCGATCAGATGGGCTCGCCCGAATGGCGCTCGCGGCAAGGCGCGTGGACGGCCGCGCGCAATCTGGAGCGGGCGCGCTGGCCATGGGCGCCGTTCGTGCGCGCCGCCCTGCCTGCCACGCCCGGCGCGGAGGAGCGCTGGCTGTTCTTGACCCTGCCCGAATGGGAGGAACAGCCGCCGCGCCCGCCCGCGCGGCAGGGGCATATCGACCCGCTCGACATAGACGATCAGCTCGACGCGCTGGTCGGGGATGGCGGGGAAGTGCGCGAAGGACAGCGCGCCTTCGCTCATGCCGCCGCCGCTGCCTTCGCCCCGCGCGATGCCCGCGATGCGCCCCATGTCGTGCTGGCGGAGGCAGGCACAGGCATCGGCAAAACGTTGGGCTATCTCGCCCCCGCCTCCCTTTGGGCGGCGCAGGCGGGCGGCACGGTGTGGGTGTCCACCTTCACCAAGGCGCTGCAACGCCAGCTCAATGCCGAAAGCGCGCGCATCTATCCTGACGAGGCGCAGCGCCGCCGCCGCGTGGTGGTGCGCAAGGGGCGGGAAAATTACCTCTGCCTGCTCAATCTGGAGGAGGCGTTGCAAGGCGGCACCGCTGGCAGCAGCGGCGGGCGCGCGGCGATCTTCGCCCAACTCGTCGCGCGCTGGGCGACTTATAGCCGCGATGGCGACATGGTGGGCGGCGACCTGCCCGGCTGGCTGCCGACGCTGTTCCGTCGCACCGGCACGGCGGCGCTGACCGACCGGCGCGGCGAGTGCATCTATGCCGGCTGCCCCCACTACCGCCGCTGCTTCATCGAGCGGGCCGCCCGCGCCTCCGCCACGGCCGACATCGTCATCGCCAATCATGCGCTCGTGCTGATCGAGGCGGTGCGCGGGCGCGGGGAGGCGGCGGCGCGGTACGTGTTCGACGAGGGCCATCATCTGTTCCACGCCGCCGACTCGACCTTCTCCCTCGCGCTGTCGGGGGCGGAGGCCATCGAGCTGCGCCGCTGGGTCGTGGGACCGGAGGGATCGCGCAAGGGCCGCCGCCGGGGCCTTGCCGCCCGGCTCGCCGACGTCGCCAGCTATGATGCCGCCGCCGGAGCCGCCGTGGAGGCGGCGGTGGCTGCCGCGCGCGGCCTGCCGGGCGACGACTGGCTGGCACGCATCACGGGCGAAGTGCCGCAGGGCCCGGTGGAGACGCTGCTCGTCGCCGTGCGCGCCATGGTGCTGGCCCGCGCCGAGGATGGGCGCAAGGGTGCGGACGATCCGGGCTATGGGCTGGAGGCCGAACTGGCCGATCCCTCGCCCGCTCTGGTCGAGGCGGCGCAGGCGGCAGGCGATGCTCTGGCCAGCGTGCTCGACCCGTTGCGGCGGCTCGACCGGCGGCTGGACGATCTGGTTGCCGATCCGCCCGACTGGATGGATGGCGAGGCGCGCAACCGGATCGAGGGCAGCCGCTCCGCGCTTGGCCGCCGCTGCGACACGCTGGCGGGCTGGATCGCGCTGCTGGCGCGGGTCGGCGGGCCGGGCGCGCCGGAGTTCGTGGACTGGCTGGCCGTCGACCGATTCGACGGCCGCGAATATGACGTGGCGATGCGGCGGCACTGGCTGGACCCGACGCTCCCGCTCGCTGACCATGTGCTGAAGCCTGCGCATGGCGCGCTCATCACCTCCGCCACGTTGCGCGCAGGCGGCGACTGGCAGCAGGCGCGCACGCTCACCGGCGCGTCGCACCTCCCGCGCGCAGCCGAACTGTTCAGCGCCGACAGCCCGTTCGATTATGCCGCACAGTCCGAAATCCTGATCGTCACCGATATCAAGCGCGGAGACACGGCCGCGCTCGCGGGTGCCTACGCCCGGTTGATCGAGGCGTCGGGCGGCGGCACGCTGGGCCTGTTCAGCGCGATCCGGCGGCTGCGTGCGGTGCATGCCCGCATCGCCGACCGGCTGGCGCGCTCCGGCCTGCCGCTGCTGGCACAGCATGTCGACCCCATCGACATCGGCACGCTGATCGACCTGTTCCGCGCCGATCCGCGCGCTTCCCTGCTCGGCACCGATGCGCTGCGCGATGGGATCGACGTGCCGGGCGAGGCGCTGCGCATGGTAGTGATGGAGGGGGTGCCATGGCCCAAGCCATCCGTCCTGTACGCCGCGCGCAGGCTGGCATGGTATGGCGATGCCTATGGCGACCGGGTGGTGCGCGCCCGGCTCGCGCAGGCGTTCGGCCGGCTGATCCGGCGGCGTGACGACCGGGGCGTTTTTGTCCTGCTGTCCGCGGCCGTGCCCAGCCGCATGCTGACCGCCTTTCCGCCCGGCGTGCCGGTGCGCCGCCTGCTGCTGGAGGACGCCATTGCGGCGGTGCGCGGATTCCTGCGGACCCCGCCGCTCATGCTGCCGCACGACGTCACCTGATGGCCAGAGCCTCGAACAAGAAATTCCGGGGCCACGCGACTTGGTTCCGACGCGGTTTTGCGGCATTGCTGTGGGTTAAGTGACCCGGAGCGGAGCATCCATGAAGACGGTGACCCTTTTACGCCATGCCAAGTCCGACTGGAGCGACAGCGTGAAACGGGATTTCGACCGGCCCCTCAACCCGCGCGGCAAGCGGGCCGCGCGGTTGATGGGGGAATGGGCGAGGAGCAACGGCCTCGAATTCGAAGCCATCGTCGCCTCGCCCGCCGTGCGCGTGATGGAAACGCTGGACTATTTCATCGAAGGCTATGGCCGCGCGGTGGACACGCGCTGGGACCGGCGCATCTATCTGGCGTCGTCGGCGACCCTGCTCGACGTGTTGCGCGATCAGCCGGACGCTCTCACCGCCATCCTGATGGTGGGGCATAATCCGGGGCTGGAGGATCTGGTGCTGGACACGGTGCCGGACGACGCGACCGACAAATGCCGGGAGGCCATCGAGATCAAATATCCGACCGCCGCCATCGCCACCCTGACCTTCGCCGCGGACCACTGGACGGACATCGCCAACCCGGCGACCCTCACCGGCTTCGTGCGACCGCGCGACCTGGACCCAGCGCTAGGGCCGGATGCTCGCCAGCACTAGGCGGGGTTGGCCGGCATGGTTTGGAGCGACGCTGCGGTCGTTCTCGTTTCGTCGTTGGGCTGATCTCGAAGCGAAACCGGGCGATTGGGTGGAATGTCCGTTTCGAGTGGATTTACGACTGTCGGCTTTTGGGAAGATGACCGGCGAAAGCTGACGCTGCGAGGAAAAATCGTTCGACAACAATCGCATCGGGTTCGGACATTCACTCCGGCTCTGGTGCGCCATAAATATCGAGATCGAGGCACAAACCCCGTTCACCAAGACGAGCTAGAGCGGGATGACATTTGAGGGAATCGCGAGGGATTCACAGGGTGGAGATTTTCTGATTCAAGCGGCTGGCCGGGATTGGAGGCGGCGGCGATGACCAGACCCTACTCGATGGATTTGCGCGAACGTGCG
>JBEVNC010000138.1:0-11637 GCA_040508315.1 Sphingobium sp. | reverse complement strand
AGGTCACGGCGATCACGACTTTCGTGGTGATGAGTTCTCCCAAGGAGCGGTAACCCTGCTCCCCTCCCGCTTGTGGGAGGGGCTTGGGGTGGGCCTGTGCTACAGTCGAGAGCAACAGCGACCTCACGGTCGCTTGCCCACCCCCGACCCCTCCCGCACGCGGGAGGGGAGAGGAAGTTATGGCCTCCCGCCTGATTTCCCCTATGCTCCCTCCCATCACAGGGAGGCGTTCATGCGGTTGACGGTATTGGCGGCGGCGATGGTTTTTTTCGGCGCGGGGATCGCCCCGGCCCATGCGGACCCGGTGGATGACAAGATCGCGGCCGAAATGCCGTCGCTGATGGCGCTGTATAAGGATCTGCACGCCCATCCCGAACTCAGCCTTCAGGAGACGGCGACCGCCGCGAAGCTCGCCGCGCTGGTGAAACCGCTCGGTTTCACCGTAACGGAGAAGGTCGGCGGCACGGGCGTCGTGGCGGTCATGAAGAACGGCCCCGGCCCGACGCTCCTGATCCGCGCGGACATGGACGGCCTGCCGGTCGTGGAGAAGACGGGCCTCGCTTACGCCTCCAAGGTCCGCGCGACGACGCGCGACGGGGTGGAGAGCGGTGTCATGCACGCCTGCGGCCACGACACGCACATGACGGCGTGGATCGGCGCGGCGCGCGCGCTCGCTGGCATGAAGGACCAGTGGTCGGGAACGCTCGTCATGATCCTGCAACCCGCCGAGGAGATCGGTGCGGGCGCGGCCGCCATGCTGAAGGACGGGCTGTTCACCCGTTTCCCCAAGCCGACCCACGCCATCGCTTTCCATGACAGCGCCACGCTGGAGGCGGGCAAGATCGGCTATTCGCCCGGCTTCGCGCTCGCCAATGTGGACAGCGTGGACATACTCGTGCGCGGCGTGGGCGGGCATGGTGCCTATCCGCATATGGTGCGCGATCCCATCGTGCTGGCGAGCCGTATCGTCACCACGCTCCAGACGCTGATCAGCCGGGAGCAGGACCCGCAGGACCCCGCCGTGGTGACGGTGGGCAGCTTCACGGCGGGAACCAAGCATAATATCGTGCCCGACGACGCGAAATTGCTGCTGACCGTGCGCAGCTATTCGGATGCGACGCGCCAGCGCCTGCTCGACGGCATCGCGCGCATCGCCAGGGGCGAGGCCATCGCGGCGGGCATTCCGGAGGATCGCATGCCGGTCATCACCATCGACGAGGATTTCACGCCCGCCACCTATAATTCGCCGGACTTTGCGGAGGAGATCGGCACGGTCTTCCGCAGCCATTTCGGCCAGGATCAGGCGGCGGCGATCAACCCGACCATGGGCGGCGAGGATTTCGGCCGATATTATCGCGCCGACAAGTCGATCCGCAGCCTCATCTTCTGGGTGGGCGGCGTGCCCCCGGAAAAGCTGGCCGCGGCCAAGGCAGGCAAGGCGCCGCTGCCCTCGATCCACAGCCCGCTCTGGGCGCCGGATGCCGATGCGGTGGTGGGCGTGGGCGCACGGGCGCTGACCGTCGCGGCGCTCGATATCCTCAAGAAGCGCTGAGGCTCAGTAGCGCGGTTCCCGCAGCGTCACCGGTGTTACCGGGCCGATGGGGTTGACCATGGGCGGCGGCAGCGGAGGCGCTTCCTGTCGTTGCGACGGGATCGCGGCTGGCTGTCCAGCGCCGAGGTCGACTGACGGCGTGGGATCGATGGGACCGCTGGGGGCGAATCCCTGTGGCGGCGGCGAAACGTGGCGCGCCGGATCGGGGAAGGTAGCCGCTGTTGCCGCCCGGTCGTGCATGGTCGTCGCGGATCGCTCCGCAAACTCCGCGATCAGCGGCGCGGCGATCAATATGGCGACGGTGAGCTTGTGGTACATGGCCTAGCCTTTTACCGGCGCCGGGTTAAGGCGGCGTTGCGGATGGACTTGCGATTCCTGCGCCCTTGCCGCTAAGGAGGCGACAGCGAAACAAGGGGACCGGTGACGTGGCTAATCAGAATTTCAAAGCGGCTGAGACGACTTATGGCGGCTTCGTGGTGCTGATGAAGTGGGGCACGATCGCGAGCATCGCCGTGGCCACGCTCGTCGTCCTTCTGCTCGCTTCCTGAGCGTAAGCGTTCCTGAAAATCCTCCCTATGCATTGCATGGGGAGGGGGACCGCCCGCAGGGTGGTGGAGGGGCAGGCTCCACGGTTGCGATGGCGCGGCGTCTGCGCAGGCAGATGAGCCTGCCCGAAGTGCTTCTGTGGACGCGGCTCCGGCGCCCCGTTGCTGGCCCGAAATTCCGTCGGCAGCACCCGGTCGGTCCCTACATCGCGGATTTCTACTGTGCGTCTGCCAGGCTGATCGTCGAAATCGACGGTGAAGCCCATAATCGTGCGGACAGGCCGGAGCGTGACGCCCGGCGCGACCAATGGCTGTCGGCTGCGGGGTACAGGATACTCAGAATGTCGGCGTGTGAGGTGCTGGCCGATGTGGACTCGGCTGCAGATGCCATCATGAGCATTGCGCTGCCCCTCCACCACCGGGCTGTGCCCGGCGGTCCCCCTCCCCATGCGATGCATGGGGAGGATTTCGGGTTAGCCCCCGAATGACCCTGCTCGCCATCCTCTCCATCCTGATCCTCGCCTGCATCGTTGGCTATCGCGCCTTCCGGTCGGCCGCGCCGGGGATGCACATGCCGCTCATCACCGTCGCCAATGCGATCTGTTCGGTCGTCATCATCGGCGCGCTTGTCGCGACGGCGGAGGCGTCCAGTCCGGTTGCGCGATATCTGGGGCTTGGCGGCATCGTGCTGGCGTCCGTCAACATCTTCGGCGGCTTTGCGCTGGCGCGGCGGCTCGGAAGGGGCGGGGAATGATGGACGGCGCACCCGTCGATTGGGGCGTCGGCCTTTCCTATCTGGCGTCGTGCGTGCTGGCCCTGCTGGCGCTGCGCCGCGCGGGACATCGCTTCGGCATGGCGGCCGTGGCGCTGGCCATCGCGACGACCCTGTATATCCACAATGCCGAGGCTCTGCCGGAGATATTGATCGCCATCACCATTGGCGGGGCGATCGGGATACTCGTGCAGCGGCGCCTTGCCGCCGCCGCAATCGCGCAAATGATCGCGCTCTTTCACGGCGCCGTCAGTCTGGCCGCAGTGATGGCAGGCATCGCCGCCTTCGTCGATCCGGCGGCGTTCGGCATCGTCGATACGGCAACGGGCGACATACTGGGCCGCAGCGGTTTCGCCTTGGGGCTGGCCGTCCTCCTGGGTGCGGTCGCTTTTGTCGGATCGGTGGTGGCTTTCCTGAAACCTGGTGGGATCGTCTCCATCGGGCGGGCGAATATGTCTCTCCTCCTGTCGGTGCTGAACAGCGTTTCGGGCTGCGCGGCGGCGGCGATGGGTCTTGGCCTGGGACATATGGCGATGATCGCCATCGGCGCGCTGGTGGGGGCGTCGGGAGCCAGCCTGGCGCTCGTCATCCACCGGACCGCTGCCGCGCCCGCCTGACCTCATGCGGGAGTGGACAATGCGGCCCGGTGCATGGACAACGGCCCGGTGACACGGAACGGGGAATGATGAATGCGTAAACTGGGTCTCATCGGCGGCGTCAGCTGGACCTCCACCGCGCGCTATTACGAGATCATCAACAAGGCGGTGCACAAGCGGTTGGGCGGGCTGCATAGCGCGCGGCTGAGCATCGAAAGCCTCGACTTTGCCGAGGTTGCGCGTTGCATGACGGCGGACGACTGGGATTGCGCGGCGGGCCATCTCGTCGGCGCGGCGCAGCGGCTGGAGGCGGGCGGGGCCGAAGCGCTGCTGCTGTGCGCCAACTCCATGCACCGGGTCTATGATTCGGTCGTCGCATCGATCGCCATCCCCGTCATCAACATCGTCGACGTGATCGGTGCGAAGCTGAAGGCCGATGGCATCCGCACCGCGGCGCTGATCGGCACCAGCAATGTGATGCTCGACAAGGGCTATCGCCAGCGGCTGGTGAAGCATGGCGTCTCCCTGCTGCCCGGCGAAACGGAGCTGGCGGCGCGGATCGACCGGATCGTCTATGAGGAACTGTCGACCGGCAAGGTGAGCCGCGAGGCCGAACGCTATATGAAGTCGGAACTGACCGACATCGCCAAGGAGCAGG
Organism: Sphingobium sp.; assembly: GCA_040508315.1. GTDB lineage: Bacteria > Pseudomonadota > Alphaproteobacteria > Sphingomonadales > Sphingomonadaceae > Sphingobium. Next base: position 7,514 of record JBEVNC010000138.1, on the reverse strand, counting down.
TGCAGGCCGCCATCCTGGCCTGTACGGAGCTGGAGATGGTGGTGGACGTGAGCGCGAATGTGCTGCCGATCTACGACGGCACGACGATTCACGCGATGGCGGGCGTTGAATTCATCCTGGGCGATGAGGGTTGACTCCGACCGCCTGAGAACACCTCGTCAATCCACATTACTGAAAATAAACGGCCTTGACGCGCGAGTCGCGAGGATTCATCCCTGTGGATAACTGAACAGGGGTGGCAGGATTATGGGTGTTATCGAGCGCGTTCCGGCGAAGCGCGTGGCCAAGATTGCGGCGAAGCCGACGGCGACTGTGGAGGCCGACCGGCTGATCCGCGGCGACTGTATCGAGGTGATGCGCTCGCTCCCCGACGCGTGCATCGACATGATCTTTGCCGACCCGCCCTACAATCTCCAGCTGGGCGGCGACCTGTTCCGGCCGGAGGGCGGCCGCGTCGACGCCGTGACCGACGAATGGGACAAGTTCGACACGCTGGCCGCCTATGACGCCTTCACCAATGCGTGGCTGGCGGAGGCGCGCCGCATCCTGAAGCCCAACGGCACGATATGGGTGATCGGCAGCTATCATAATATCTTCCGCGTCGGATCGCTGCTGCAGGATCGCGGTTTCTGGATCCTGAACGACATCATTTGGCGCAAGGCCAACCCCATGCCCAATTTCAAGGGCACGCGTTTCACCAATGCCCATGAGACGCTGATCTGGGCGAGCCAGGGTGAGAATGCCCGCTACACCTTCAACTATCGTGCGATGAAGACGCTGAACGACGAGTTGCAGATGCGGTCCGACTGGGTGCTGCCGATCTGCGCGGGGCCGGAGCGGCTGAAGGACGATGACGGGCACAAGGTGCACCCGACGCAAAAGCCCGAGGCACTGCTGTACCGGGTGCTGCTGGCCTGCACGAAGCCGGGCGATGTGGTCCTCGATCCGTTCTTCGGCACGGGCACGACCGGCGCGGTGGCCAAGCGACTGGGCCGGCGCTGGATCGGCATCGACCGGGAGGGCGTCTATTGCGACGCGGCGGAGGAGCGGATCGCCGCCGCACTGCCGCTTGACGAATCGTCGCTCACCATCATGCAGTCGGCCAAGGGCCAGCCACGCGTCGCATTCGGCACATTGGTCGAGACGGGCTATGTCGAGCCGGGTGTCGTGCTGATGGACGTGAAGCGGCGCTGGCGCGTGACCGTGCGCGTGGACGGGTCGCTGATCGGAGAGGACGGCTCCATCGGCTCGATCCACAAGATGGGCGCGACATTGCAGGGCGCGCCGAGCTGCAACGGCTGGACCTTCTGGCATATCGAGGGCGAGCGGGGGCTGCTGCCCATCGATACGCTGCGGCAGACCTATTTGCTGGCGACGCAGCCCTGAGGCCAGGCGGGAAAACAGGTTTCCACGTGATGCGAGGCGCCATGAATTCGTCACCCCGGACTGGATCGGGGTCCAGCTTACCTCGATGAGGGCATGGCCGACGCGGGCGAGATAGCGGGACCCCGGATCCAGTCCGGGGTGACGGCTCGGGATGGGTGACAGCCCAGGCGATAAGGATATGACCATGCCCCTGCGCGCGCCTTTCCTCCTGCGCCCCGTCTGGTTCGTCGATTCGCCGATTAAACTGCCGGACAGGTCATGGCTGCGTCTACCGGGCGCGCCGCTCTATTTTCAGGGGGTGGAGGTGCGCCGCCCCAATGCGTCGCCGCAGATCGTGCCGGTGTCGGGACTGCCCGAATGGCTCGCCCGGCTGGCTGAGCCGGAGCGCGACAAGGCGACGGCGCAGTTGAACGGCCTCACCACGCCGCTCGCACCGATGCGGGTGGGGGAGCGCATCCTGCGTTTCGATACCCCGCAGGTCATGGGCATCCTAAACATGACGCCGGACAGTTTCTCCGACGGCGGCAAGCATCTGGGCGATGCGGCGGCGGCGGCCGAGGCGGGTTTCGCGATGGAGCATGCGGGCGCGGCGATCATCGACGTGGGCGGCGAGTCCACCCGGCCCGGCGCGGCGCATGTGTGGGAAGGCGACGAGATCCCGCGCGTGGTGCCGGTGGTCGAGCGGCTGGCGCGGGGCGGGGCGGTCGTCTCCATCGACACGCGCAAGGCGGCGGTCATGGAGGCGGCGCTGGCGGCGGGCGCGCATATCGTCAACGATGTGAGCGCGCTGCTCCACGATCCGCGCAGCATGGCGGTTGTCGCGGCCGCGGGCTGTCCCGTCATCCTGATGCACGCGCCGTCCGCCGGGCAAGATCCGCATGTGAAGGGCGTGCCTTATGGCGATGTCGTGGCGGACACCCACGCCTTTCTGGAGGAGCGCATCGCCGCCTGCGTCGCGGCGGGCATCGCGCGGGAGAAGATCATCCTCGATCCCGGCATCGGCTTTGGCAAATCGCTGATGGACAGCCTGTCGCTCGTCAGCCGTCTTGCGACCTTCCGCACATTCGGATTGCCGGTGCTGCTGGGTGCGAGCCGCAAGCGTGTCGTCGGCGCGCTGTCGCGCGAGGAGCCAGCCGAACAGCGGCTGGGCGGATCGCTCGCTTTTGCATTGGAGGGCGCGCGGACGGGCGCGTCGGTCCTGCGCGTGCACGATGTGGCGGAGACGGCGCAGGCGGTGCGGGTCTGGCAGGGGATGCGCGATGCGGCTGTGCGGGGTGGGTGATCTTTCTTCTCCCCCTCCCGTTTACGGGAGGGGGCTGGGGGCTGGGGGTGGGCCAGCGCGCTAGCCGAGAACAACAGCGACCTAGCGGTCGCTCTGCCCGCCCCTGACCCCTCCCGCAAGCGGGAGGGGGATAACATCAGCACTCCACCACGCTCTTCCCCCTGTAACCGAATCCCTCTAAAGGCCCGCGCATGACCGACAAGATTTCGTCCGACCGGCACGCGCCCGATCCCGCCCTTCTCGTCAAGGCGCATACGCTGACCGAGGCGCTGCCCTATATGCAGCGTTATGCGGGGCAGACCTTCGTCATCAAATATGGTGGCCATGCCATGGGCGATGCGGAACTGGCGAAGGATTTCGCGGAGGACGTGGTCCTTATGAAGATGGTCGGCATCAATGTCGTCGTCGTGCATGGCGGCGGGCCGCAGATCGGGTCGATGCTCAAGCGCCTGGGCGTCGAGAGCCAGTTCATCGGCGGCCTGCGCGTGACGGACGAGGAAACGGCGAAGATCGCCGAGATGGTCCTGGCGGGCTCCATCAACAAGGAGATCGTCGGCTGGATCGGGAAGGCGGGCGGGCGCGCGGTCGGCATTTCCGGCAAGGACGCGCAGCTTGTCACGGCGGAGAAGGTCGGCGGGCGGCGTGAGGCGGACCCGCTGCAGGGCATAGAGCGGCATGTCGACCTCGGCTTCGTGGGCGAGCCGGTGGCGGTCGATACGCGCATCCTCAATTCGCTGTCGAGCGAAGGGATCATCCCCGTCATCGCGCCGATTGCGGGCGGGCTCGACGGGCACACCTATAATATCAACGCCGACACCATGGCGGGCGCGATCGCGGCGGCGCTGGGCGCGGCGCGATTCTTTCTGTTGACGGACGTGCCGGGCGTGCTGAACAAGGATGGCGACCTAGTCTCCGACCTCGACGCCGACACGATCAAGGCGCTGAAGGATGACGGCACCATTTCCGGCGGCATGATCCCCAAGGTCGAAACCTGCCTCTATGCCGTCAATGGCGGGGTGGATGCGGCAGTCATCCTGGACGGACGAATCCCGCATGTAATGCTGCTGGAAGTCTTTACGAAGCGCGGCGCGGGCACGCTGGTTCACGCCTGACGCGCGCCGGCCGCGGGAACGCTCGCCGGTCCCGATTGTTTGGGGCGGATGATCCCGCATTGTCCGCATATCCGCCTGTCGCTCGCCTTGCTGTGCGCCCTTCCTCTCTGGCTCGCAGCATGTGGTGACGGGCATCAGGCGGGTAATGCCGCCGCGACTCCAGCCGATCCACCTGTCCCCAATCTGAGCGTCACCGACGCCGTGGCCAATTCCGAAGATGCTGGCAATGCCGGTTTCGAGGAGCCATCCAACGTCGCCAATGCGGTGGTTGCGCCAACCCCCGATCCGATGAAGGGCGAAAAGGGCGCGCGCGCCGTCTTGCTCGACTGGGCGCGGGCGCTGGAAAAAGGCGACTGGGAAACCGCGCGGGCGCAATGGGGACCCGATAGCGGCATCGATGCCAAGGCCTTCGCCGCATCCTATGCGAACTATCGTCAACTGACGGTCGCGGTCGGCGATGGCTCGGTGGAGGGAGGCGCAGGGTCGCTCTATTATGAGGTGCCGGTCACGATCACTGGCCGGACGCGCGATGGCCGCCCGGTGCGGGTGAAGGGGCCGATGACCGTGCGCCGCGTCAACGATGTGGACGGCGCCAGCGCGGCGAGCCTGCGATGGCATCTGAGCGGTAGCGATCTGAAACTGCCGGGGTGACAAATGCGCCGCCGACGCATGCTTGTCGATCGGTGATGCGATGGGCTAAAGGGGCCGCGGCGATCTGCCCCGATGGGAGTCTTCATGGCCTTCGCGATTTATAAGACATTGATGATCCTGCTGGATGTGGCGAAATGGATCATCATCATCCAGGCGATCATAAGCTGGCTGGTCGCGTTCAATATCATCAACACCTCAAGCGACTTCGTGCGAACGGTGCTCACGGCGCTCGACCGCATGACGGAGCCGCTCTACCGGCCGATCCGGCGGGTGATGCCGGACCTGGGCGCGCTCGACCTGTCGCCGATGGTGGTGCTGCTCGTCATCATCATCCTGCAACAGGCGATATTGCCCGCGATTTTCGCCAATCTGGTCTGATGGGCTGCGTCCGGCGGGCGGGCGACGACCTGCTCCTCTCGGTCCGCGTTACCCCGCGCGCGGGCGCCGCGCGCATCGGCGGGCGATGGACGGATGCGGAGGGGCATATGTGGCTGTCGGCCAGCGTGACCGCGCCGCCGGACAAGGGGCGCGCCAATGCGGCGCTGATCGACCTGCTCTGTGACACGCTTGATCTGCCCGCCCGGACGATTTCGCTGGAGGCAGGCGACACCAGCCGTCTAAAACGCATCAGGATCGCGCGCGCGGACGATGCGACCGTGCAGAGGATAGAGGAACTCCCATGACCATCGGCAAGATCATCGACGGCAAGGCGTTCGCCGAAGGGCTGCGCGCCGAAGTGGCGCAGGGCGTCGCGGCCTTTCTGGGCAGCCAGGGCCGCACGCCCGGCCTCGCCGTCGTGCTGGTCGGTGACGATCCGGCCAGCGCAGTCTATGTCCGCAGCAAGGGGCGGATGACGCAGGCCGTCGGCATGGAGAGTTTCGAATATCGCCGCCCCGCCACCATGACGCAGGACGAGTTGATCGAACTGGTCGAGGAATTGAACGGCGACGAGCGGGTCGACGGCATATTGGTCCAGATGCCGCTGCCTGCGCATATCGACGAGAAGGCGGTGGTCGACGCCATCGACCCGGCCAAGGACGTGGACGGGCTGACGCCGGTTAGCACGGGTCGGCTGGCGCTTGGCCAGTCGGGGCTGGTGCCCTGCACGCCGCTCGGCTGCCTGATGCTGCTGAAGGACGAACTGGGCGACCTGTCCGGTCTGAACGCCGTGGTGGTGGGCCGGTCCATATTGGTCGGCAAGCCCATGGCGCAGTTGCTGCTGGCGGCGAACTGCACGGTCACGATCGCGCATAGCCGCACCCACGACCTGTCCAGCGTGGTGCACCGCGCCGACATCGTGGTCGCGGCGGCGGGACGGCCGGAAATGATCAAGGGCGAGTGGATCAAGCCGGGCGCGACCGTCATCGACGTCGGCATCAACCGCGTTCCCGCCGCGGAGGAGGGCAAGACCCGCCTCGTCGGCGATGTCGCGACGGCCGAGGCGGTGAGCCATGCGCGCGCGATCACGCCGGTTCCGGGCGGCGTGGGGCCGATGACCATTGCCGTCCTGCTGCGCAATACGCTGGTTGCCGCCTGCGCTCGCGAGGGAGTGGCGCCGCCCGTGGGTCTGTGATCCGCGCTGGCCGCCTCGGCGCGCTCGTCTGCCTGTTGCTGGCGGGGGCTTCGGCCGCGCAGCCACCACGCAAGGGCGGGCGGAACATGGGGGACGGCTATGCCGATCCCAGCGCGGTCATTACCGCCGAGATGGCGTTCAGCCGCCTCGCCACCGAAAAGGGCCAGTGGACCGCCTTTGCTGCCACGTCGGCCAAGGATGCGGTCATGTTCATGCCGCGGGCGGTATTCGCTCAGCGCTGGCTGAAGGGGCGCAAGAATCCGGCGGCGCCGGTGCGGTGGCAACCCTACAAGATCTTCATGTCGTGCGACGGCGGTTATGCGGTCAGCACGGGCGCATGGCAGCATCCAGACGGCTCGTCCGGCTGGTTCACGACCATCTGGCGGCGGGAAGGCAAGAAGGGCGTGTATCACTGGATACTCGACCATGGCGCGAACCTGACCACGGCGCTGGAGGCGCCGGAGGCGATCACGGCGCGCGTGGGCGAGTGCAGGCGGCGCGGGCGACCCGGTCCGACCGCGGTCGTCCCTGTCACGCTGCCACTCGTTCCGGGGCAGCCATTGCCGTCGTCTCGCGACGAGGCGTCGGCCGATGGAACGCTGCGCTGGCGCTGGGCCGTGGCGGAGGATGGATCGCGGACGCTGGATGCGTGGCTCAGGACCGGCGAGGGCGAGGAGCAGGTGGTGTCCGACCGCGCGGAGGCGGGGAAATGACCGAACTGTTCCTGTCCGCATTCATCACTCTGTTCGTCGTGATCGACCCGCCGGGTTGCGCGCCCATCTATGCCAGCCTGACCAATGGCGCGACGGCGGAGCAGCGCAGGTCGATGGCGCTGCGCGCAGTGGGTATCGCGGCGGGCATATTGCTGGTGTTCGCGCTGGCCGGGCAGCCGCTGCTGCGCCTGTTCGGCATTGGTCTGGACGCCTTTCGAATCGCGGGCGGCATGATGCTGTTCCTGATCGCATTGGAAATGGTGTTCGAGCGTCGGACGGAGCGGCGCGAGGACCGCGCGCAAAAGATACAGGATACGCCCGAGGTGGAGGACGTGTCGGTCTTCCCCATGGCGATGCCGATGATCGCCGGGCCGGGTTCGATTGCGACGGTCATGCTGCTGATGGGGCAGGCGGGCACGCGGACAGGCCGGGCGGTGGTGCTGGGCGCGCTGGCGGCGAACCTGCTGCTGATGACGGCGGCGCTGCTGGCGGCGGGGCCGCTGATGCGGATGCTGGGGCAGAAGATCGAGGCGGTGATCACGCGGATTTTGGGCGTGCTGCTGGCGGCGTTGGCGGTGCAGTTCGTGATCGACGGGGTGAAGGGGGCTTTGGTGGGATAGCAGTGGGATGGCGAGGTACTGCCCCCCTCCCGCAAGCGGGAGGGGCTAGAGCGGGATGACATTTGAGTGAATCGCGAGAGATTCACACGGTGGAGATTTTCTGATTCAAGCGGCTGGCCGGGATTGGAGGCGGCGGCGATGACCAGACCCTACTCGATGGATTTGCGCGAACGTGCG
>JBEVNC010000103.1:0-10256 GCA_040508315.1 Sphingobium sp. | reverse complement strand
CGGGGGTGGGAGGGGAGAAGAAGTCTGCCACTAGCTCCGCCACCCCAAGCTAGGCAACGACGCGCCGAACAGCTATGGTCTCGTCCAAAGAAATGAGGTCGGCTTCCGCATGCAGTTCATAAAGACCGCTTTCTGGGTGATATTGGCCGTAGCCATCGCTTTGTTCTCCAAGGCGAACTGGGACATTCAGCCGAGCTATACCGGGCGGGTGCCGATCAAGCTGTGGGAGGACTGGATATTGCTGGTCCGCCTGCCGGTGCTGATCGTCGCGGCCTTTCTGATCGGCCTGGTGCCCATGTGGATCGCATCGCGCGTCACAGGCTGGCGGATCAGGCGGCGACTGGACAGCGCGGAACAGGCGCTGGCGATCAGCGCGCAGTCCCCCACGCCAGCGGTCACGGAACCGCTACCGCCCCTGCCCCCCATAGACGATACGGAAGTCCGGCCATGAGCAGCGCAATCTATGTCGCGGTAGACACACCGCATCTCGACAGCGCGCTCACGCTCGTCAACCAGGTCCGCCGTCATGTCGGCGGTGTAAAGCTGGGCCTCGAATTCTTCTGCGCCAACGGCCATCATGGCGTGCGCGAAGTGATGAAGGCGGGGCTGCCGATCTTCCTCGACCTGAAGCTGCACGACATCCCCAACACCGTCGCCAAGGCCGTGCAGTCCCTCGCGCCGCTGGAACCCGCTGTCCTCACCGTGCACGCCGCTGGCGGCCGGGCGATGATGGAGGATGCCAAGGCAGCGGCAGGCACGCATACGAAAGTGGTCGGGGTTTCCGTCCTGACCAGCCTCGACGCTACCGACCTTGCCGAGATCGGCGTAGGCGGCAGTGCCCATGATCAGGTGAGCCGACTTGCCGCGCTGACCCGCGATGCCGGGCTGGACGGCCTCGTCTGCTCCGGCGCGGAAGTGGCGCATATTCGCAAGTTGTGGCCGGAAGCCTATCTGGTCGTGCCCGGCCTTCGCCCCGCCGGCGGCGCGCTGGGCGACCAGAAGCGGGCAGTGACGCCGCGCGATGCGCTGGACGCCGGGGCTTCGATGCTGGTCATCGGGAGGCCGATCACGCAAGCGGAGAATCCGGACCTCGCGGCGCGGGAGATCGAGGCGACGCTGTGAGCCAGTCCCCCTCCCGCAAGCGGGAGGGGAGCAATGGTCATCCCCCTTCACCCGCTCCCATCAATACTCTAACTCCCGCCCATGTCCCGACTCGCCATCAAGATCTGCGGCCTCAGCACGCCCGAGACCCTTCGCGCGGCGCTCGACCATGGCGCGAGCCATGTCGGCCTCATGCATTTCCCCAAAAGCCCCCGCCATCTCGACATCGCCGCGCTGGCCGGTCTCGCGAGCCAGGTGCCACCCCATGTCGGCCGCGTCGCAGTCGTCGTCGATCCCGATGACACGTTGATCGAGGCGCTCGCCGCCACCGGCACCCTCAGCACACTCCAGCTGCACGGCCAGGAGACGCCGGAGCGCGCCGCCACCATCGCGCGGCGCACCGGCCTGGATGTCTGGAAGGTCGTCTCCGTCAAGCGCGCGCAGGATATCGCCGCCGCCGACGCCTATGCGGGCGCGGTGCAGCGCATCCTGTTCGACGCCAAAACGCCGGACAATGCGGCGCTGCCAGGTGGTCTGGGCATGCGCTTCGACTGGAGCCTGCTTGCGGGCTATCGCGGCGCTATCCCATGGGGGCTTGCAGGCGGTCTCGACCCCGCCAATGTCGCGGCCGCCATCGCCCAGACCGGCGCGCCGCTGGTGGATGTATCCTCGGGCGTCGAAAGCGCGCCCGGCCTCAAGGATGTGGACAAGATCGCTGCCTTCTGCAAAGCGGTTGCCGCATTATGACAATTGCAAACAGCCTTCGTGCCCAGCCCGACGAACGGGGCCATTTCGGTGAATTTGGCGGGCGCTACGTCGCCGAGACGCTGATGCCGCTCATCCTCGATCTCGAACGGGAATATCGGGCCGCCAAGCAGGACCCCGCCTTCGCGGAAGAGTTCGAGGAACTGCTGCGCCAGTTCGTCGGCCGCCCCAACCCGCTCTATTTCGCAAAGCGGCTGACGGAGCAGCTGGGCGGCGCTAAAATCTATCTCAAGCGCGAGGAGCTGAACCACACTGGCGCGCACAAGATCAACAATTGCGTCGGCCAGATCCTGCTCGCTAGGCGCATGGGCAAGACCCGCATCATCGCGGAGACGGGCGCTGGCCAGCATGGCGTCGCGACCGCGACCGTGGCGGCCCTGTTCAACATTCCCTGCACCATCTTCATGGGCGCGGTGGATGTCGAGCGGCAGAAGCCCAATGTGTTTCGCATGAAGCTGCTCGGCGCAGAGGTTCGCGCGGTCGAGTCGGGCACGCGCACGCTCAAGGACGCGATGAACGAGGCGCTGCGCGACTGGGTCGCGAACGTCCATGACACGTTCTACATCATCGGCACCGCGGCAGGCCCGCATCCCTATCCGGAGCTGGTCCGCGACTTCCAGTCGGTTATCGGCCGCGAAGCGCGCGAGCAGATATTGGAAGCGGAAGGGCGCCTGCCCGACATGCTCGTCGCCTGCGTGGGCGGCGGCTCCAACGCCATCGGCCTGTTCCACCCCTTTCTGGACGACACGGACGTCCAGATGGTCGGCGTCGAAGCGGCAGGCCATGGCCTCGAAAGCCTGCATGCCGCCAGTCTCGCGGGCGGATCGCCCGGCATCCTTCACGGCAACAAGACCTATTTGTTGCAGGACGAGGATGGCCAGATCACCGACGCGCACAGCATTTCGGCCGGTCTCGACTATCCCGGTATCGGTCCGGAGCATAGCTGGCTGCACAGCATCGGCCGCGTCCGCTACGAACCGGTGACGGACGACGAGGCGCTGGCCGCCTTCCAGAAGCTGTGCAAGCTGGAGGGCATCATCCCGGCGCTCGAATCCTCGCACGCCCTTGCCGTGCTGGAACGCATCGCACCCGCGCTCGGCAAGGACAAGATCATCGTGGTCAGCTTGTCGGGCCGCGGCGACAAAGACATATTCTCCGTCGCCCAGTCGCTGGGGGTGGAGCTGTGACTTAAAGCCCTCTCCCCTTCAGGGGAGAGGGTTGGGAGAGGGAACCGACCGTGCGGGACGCGAAACTCATCGGTTACGCGAAGTCGATGCGTCAGTCGGCCACCGAACCCGAACAGCGCCTGTGGCTCGCACTCCGCGCCAAACGCTTCTCAAACCTCAAATTCCGCCGCCAGAAAGTTATCGGTCCGTACATCGTGGATTTTGCCTGCCGTGATCCAATGCTTGTCATTGAAGTCGATGGTGATACGCACGGTGACGCACGAACCTACGATGCCAAACGAACGGCCTTTCTGGAACAACAAGGGTATCAAGTGATCCGTTTTTCCAATTTGGATGTGATGGAAAACCTGGAAGGGATTCTGACGAGCCTTGCCGGTTTCGCCATTTCCCCTCTCCCAACCCTCTCCCCTGAAGGGGAGAGGGCTAAAGGTGTTTCATGACTCGCATATCTGCGACCTTCGCCCGTTGCCGTGAGGAGGGGCGCGCCGCGCTCGTCACCTTCGTGACCGGCGGCGATCCCACGCCAGCCGATACCGCCGCCGTCCTCGACGCGTTGGTGGAGGGCGGCGCCGATGTCGTCGAACTTGGCATGCCGTTCACCGATCCCATGGCGGACGGCGCGGCTATCCAGCTCGCAAATCTGCGCTCGCTGGGCGCCGGCACGAAAACGGCCGATATCTTCGCCGTCGCTGCGGCCTTCCGCACGCGTCATCCCGACACCCCGCTCGTCCTGATGGGCTATGCCAATCCGATGGTCCGGCGCGGCGGGCAGTGGTTCGCGGACCAGTGCAAGGCCGCGGGCGTGGACGGCGTGATCTGCGTCGATATCCCTCCCGAGGAGGATAGCGAACTCGGCCCGGTGATGCGCGAAGCGGGCGTCGACATGATCCGCCTCGCCACGCCCACGACCGACGTCGCGCGCCTGCCCGCCGTCCTCGACCGGGCGAGCGGCTTTCTCTATTATGTTTCGGTCGCCGGTATCACCGGGCAGCAGCAGGCAGCGGCTAACGACATCGCCGCCGCCGTCGCGCGGCTTAAGGTCGGCACTGACCTTCCTATCGCGGTCGGCTTCGGCGTCCGCACGCCGGAGCAGGCGGCGGCCATCGCCACCCATGCCGACGGCGTGGTCGTCGGCAGCGCCATCGTGGAAATCGTCGGCCAATATGGCGCCGACGCCGCCCCCCATGTCCGGACAAAGGTCGCTGGCCTGCGCGCCGCGATGGACAAGGTAGCAAAGGCAGTCGCATGAGCTGGATCACCCGGGTTCGCAACGCCCTCCCCTTCATCCCGCAGAAATCGGAAATTCCCGAGAATCTCTGGCACAAATGCCCAAGCTGTTCGCAGATGGTGTTCGCCAAAGAGTGGGAGGACAATCTGTCCGTCTGCCCGAAATGCGACCATCATGGCCGCATCGGTCCGCATGCGCGCTTCCGGCAGCTGTTCGACGCAGCAAGCTGGCAGGTCATGCCCACCCCTGCCGTGCGCGAAGACCCGCTGCGCTTCAAGGACCAGAAACGCTATACCGACCGCATCAAAGCCGCCCGCGCACAGACCAGCGAGCGTGACGCCCTGATTAACGCGCACGGCCAGATCGATGGCTATCGCGCGGTCGTGGGCGTTCAGGACTTCGCCTTCATGGGTGGCTCCATGGGTCTCGCGGTGGGCAAGGCGTTCGTTCAGGGCGTCGACGAAGCGGTGCGGCAGGGTTGCCCCTATGTGATCTTCACGGCGGCGGGCGGCGCGCGCATGCAGGAGGGCATCTTGTCGCTCATGCAGATGCCGCGCTCCACCGTGGCGGTGCAGCGGCTGCGCGCGGCGGGTCTGCCCTATATCGTCGTGCTGACCGACCCCACCACCGGCGGCGTCACCGCGAGCTATGCGATGCTGGGCGACATCCAGATTTCGGAGCCGAATGCCCTGATCGGTTTTGCCGGACAGCGGGTGATCGAAAGCACGATCCGCGAGAAACTCCCTGAGGGGTTCCAGCGGGCGGAATATCTGCTCGACCATGGCATGATCGACATGGTCGTGCCGCGCCGCGACCTGCGCGAGACGCTGGCGAAGGTCATCGGTTTCCTGGCGCCCTCGGCGCGCGCTGCCGCCTGATCCGACGCCAGCCCTGGTGGACCATGCCAGATCGTCCGACGCGTCCGTTCAGGCGCAGCTCGACCGGCTGACCGCGCTCTCGCCGGGTGCGGACATACTCGGGCTGGAGCGGATAACGGCGCTGCTCGACCGGCTCGGCAACCCGCACCACGGCCTGCCGCCGGTCTTTCATGTCGCAGGCACCAATGGCAAGGGATCGACCTGCGCCTTCCTGCGCGCCGCGCTGGAGGCGGATGGGCGATCCGTCCATGTCTACACCTCGCCGCATCTGGTCCGCTTCAATGAGCGGATCAGGATCGCGGGGCAGTTGATCGACGACGCGGTGCTGGCCGAAGGGTTGAGCGATGTCCTCGACCGGGGCGAGGATGTCGGCGCCAGCTTCTTCGAGGTGACGACGGCGCTGGCCTTCCGCCTGTTCGCGGACATGCCCGCCGACGCCTGCATCATCGAGGTCGGGCTTGGCGGACGGCTGGACGCGACGAACGTTCTCACCGCCCCAGCCGCATGCGGCGTGGCGCAGCTTGGCCTCGACCATGAGGCGTTTCTGGGCAATGAACTGACCGGCATCGCCCGCGAAAAAGCCGCCATCGCCAAGCGTGGCCGCCCGATCCTGACTCAGCGTTACCCCGCCCCTGTCGCACGCGCCGTGACCGACGAAGCCGAAGCGCGAGGCGCGCGCTGCATGCCGCAAGGCGGTGCCTGGGATATAGCGAGCTATCGCGGGCGGGTGCATTATCGCGACATGACGGGGCGCATCGACCTGTCGCAGCCAGTGCTGGCGGGGTCGCACCAGATCGCGAATATGGGCCTGGCCATTGCGATGCTGCGCCATCAGGGCGTCATTTCCGTATCCGACGCCGCGCTCAAGGCCGCACCCCACTGGGCCAAATGGCCTGCCCGGCTCCAGCGGCTGGGGCGAGGACCGTTATTGGCGGGGATGGATGCCGACCGTCCGGTCTGGCTCGACGGCGGCCACAACCCGGCGGCGGGAACCGTGCTGGCGGACTATTTCGGTCCTGTCCTGAAGCCAGGCGAACGCCTGACGGTCCTGCTTGGCATGCTGACGAACAAGGATGTGGCGGGCTTCCTCGAACCGCTCTGGCCGCTGATCGGGACGCTGCACAGTGTCCCGGTGGAAGGTCACGCGCATCATGACGGCAGCGCCTTCGCCCCCCTCGCCGCATCGAACGGCGTAGCGCACAGCCATCACGCAAACCTGACCGATGCGGTATCGGCCATCGTGCGGGAGGGCAGCACTGCGCCGCTCCTGATCACCGGATCGCTTTACCTCGCTGGCGAAGTGCTCGGCGCCAACGGTCAGCCGCCGGTCTGAGGCTCCTCGACCCCGGCGCTCCCTACGCTGGCCTCGATCAGTCCCGCCCGCATCATCCACCAGAACAGCAGGATGCCGGGTAGCGCCAGCGCGGTCGTCAGCAGGTAGAAATCCACATAGCCCATCGCCTCGATCAGCGATCCCGAGGTTGTCCCCGTCACGAACCGCCCGAGTATCCCCGCCGCCGCCGACAACAACGCGAACTGGGTCGCGGTGAAACGCAGGTCGCACAGCGCCGACAGATAGGCGACGACCGTCACACCGCCGATGCCGCTCGCGAAATTCTCGAACCCTATCGCCCAGGCCAGCATCGGGATCGAATGCCCCGCCGCCGCCAATCCGGCGAAGCTGAGGTTAGACACCCCCATCAGGATCAGGCTGAGCAGCACGGAGCGCTGCATGCCCATCCGCGCATAGACGATGCCGCCCACGAATATGCCCGCCAGCAGCGCGAAGAACCCGACCCATACATCGCCCGCGAGAATCTCCGGCTTGGTGAAGCCCAGGGTTACGAGCAGGTCGCGGATCATCAGATTGGCAATGGTGTCGCCGATCTTGTGGATGAGGACGAACAGCAGCACCAGCCACGCGCCCTGCCGCTGAAAGAAATCGCTGAGCGGTCCCACGACCGACGATACGACCGCGCCGACCTTTCGCGTCTGTTGCGGCGCATGGTGCCGTTCCGGCTCGCCCGCGAACAGCGACGCTATCGGACCCACGAACGCCAGCGGGATGCACGCGATGTAGCCCAGCGTCCAGCTCGACACGTCCGCCACGGCAAGCGCGATGGAGGCTGCGAAGAACGCGCCCAGCCGCCAGCCATATTGCGACATGCCCGACCCTACGCCCAGTTGCTCGGGCTTCAGCAATTCGATGCGATAGGCGTCGATCACGATGTCGAACGTCGCGCCTGCAAAGCCCAGCAGCAACGCGCCGATCACCACGCCCTGCAAACTCGTCAGCGGATCGGCGATGCCTAGCACGAACACCGCCGCCGCCGTCCCGATCCCGCACAGCCACAGCCAAGACCGGCGCTGCCCGAACGCGTCGGCCACGAACGGCAGGCGCACCCGGTCGATCACCGGCGCCCATATCCATTTGAAGCTGTAGATCAGCAGCGCCAGCGCGAAGGCCGAGATCGACTTCTTCTCGATCTCCGCATCCGCCAGCCGGTTGGTCAGCGTCGCGGCGAGCAGTGCGAAGGGAAAGCCCGAAGACATGCCCAGGCACAGCGCGGTCAGCGGCGCCTTTTGCAGATAGGGCCGCACGCCATCGATCCAATTGCCCTTGCCGCTCATCCACCACCCATGCCTTGCCTGTCGGACGGCGACTGTAGCGGCTTCGTCGCCGCTGCCAAGTCAGGTGAAAAGCGTCATTGCACCGGGCGGCACGCGCGGCCGCCCGCCAGCGAGCATCCGGTCGATGACCTTGATCGCGCGAACCAGGTCGCGCGGGCCATAGGGCTTGGCAAGGCAGGCGATGCCCAGGTCACGCGCTTCGGGCGGACAGGCGGCGGTGGAAAACAGCACGGTTATGCCCAGCGTCGCCGCGTGGCGCGCCACGTCCAGGCCGCTATGCTCGCCCTGCAGGCCGATGTCGGCGACCACGATGTCGATCCCGCCTGCCGCCATGGCGGCGACGGCATCGTCATAACGATCCACCGTCGCGGCGACGCGATACCCCGCATGCGCCAGCGCATTCTCATTGTCGAAGGCGACCAAAGGCTCGTCCTCGACGATCAGCACCACCTCGATACCCTTAACCCCGGAGGAAAACAGACCCATATCGCCCCCAAAGTCGCTGCCGATTTGATTTCACACCCGGAACCCCTTATCGGCGTGCAAGTTGCATGGCGACTTTGCGCGACGCGCGCATGACAGCCGACATATCTCTCGATCGCAGGACAACAGCCGATGGCGCCCCCCGCCAAACCTCCCCCGTCCCGGCGCGCGCGCCCCGCCCGCCCGGAGTCCGGCGACCGCAGGGGCGCTGCGCCCAAGGGATCGGCGCCTCGGGGGGCAACAGCCAAGGGGACGGCCGCCAACACCGCGGATCGCAAGGCAGCCGACGGCCCGTTCAAGCCCAAGCCATCGGGCCCACGCACGCCCCAGCCGCGCCTGCCAAAGCCGCGCCCGGCCCCCGCCGCCAAGGCCCCGCCAACGCCGCGCGCCGCCGCAGATGGCGAGCGCCCCGAAGGCGACCGCATCGCCAAGCTGCTGGCCCGCGCCGGCATCGCCTCGCGCCGCGAGATCGAACGGATGATCGAGGAAGGCCGTATCGCCATCAACGACAAGACGGTCGAGACCCCCGCCACCATCCTCAAGTCCCTCCACGGCGTCACCGTG
Organism: Sphingobium sp.; assembly: GCA_040508315.1. Taxonomy (GTDB): domain Bacteria; phylum Pseudomonadota; class Alphaproteobacteria; order Sphingomonadales; family Sphingomonadaceae; genus Sphingobium. The sequence goes on along the minus strand of JBEVNC010000103.1, from coordinate 1,419 downwards.
GACGGCGTCGCGGTGAAGGCGCCCGCTCCAGCCAAGCTGTTCATGTTCCACAAGCCCGCAGGCTGCCTGACCGCCGAACGCGACCCCAAGGGGCGGCCGACCATCTACGACCGACTGCCCACCGACATCGACCTGCCCCGGCTGATGCCGGTCGGGCGGCTCGACTATAACACCGAAGGGCTGCTGCTGCTCACCAATGACGGCGAGTTGAAGCGTCTGCTGGAACTGCCATCGACCGGCGTCGAGCGCACTTACCGCGCCCGTGCCTTCGGCGAGATCAGCCAGGCGCAGCTTGAGGAACTGGTCATGGGGATCGAGATAGACGGCATGAAATATGGCCGCATCGACGCCAATCTGGAACGACGTACCGGCCGCAACCAATGGGTCGAGATGACGCTGACAGAGGGCAAGAATCGCGAGGTCCGCCGCGTCCTCGAACATTTCGACCTGGAGGTGAACCGCCTCATCCGCACCCGCTACGGCCCGTTCACGCTTGGCGATTCAGCGCCCGGCACGCTGGAGGAAGTGCGGCAGCACGACCTCATCGTGTTCCGCAGCAGCCTGATGAAACAAGCCTCCGGCCGCACTGTCGGCCCGGCCTGACCTGGGGCTTTAACAAGTTGTAAAGCCAAGCCCCTTCCCAAACATCCAACAAGCCGCTATATGACGATCCAACAGAGCGGTCTCGGCCACTCTCCTTTCGCCATTCGGGCGGACCTTCGTTTTGCGAACGGCAGGTCCAGGAATAGGTTGGCGGCAAGGTGATATATCGCTGAAGTGCGGATCGGACAGCCCCGACCCGCACTTTTTTGCGTCGGTGGATATGGCGAAAATATCGCCGAATCGACCTTGGCTGAGCTTTCGCCGTGATGCGGAAACCGATTTTCGGGACCAATACGAGGCAGGATATCCATGGCAACCAAGCCCCTCCCCCCAGTCGCCCATCGCGAGGCAGGCAAGAAGCGCATCCGCAAGGTGTTCGGCAACATCCACGAAGTCGTGCAGATGCCGAACCTGATCGAGGTGCAGCGCGAGAGCTACGAACAGTTCCTGCGTTCCAACCCCGCCATCGGCTACGTCTCCGGTCTCGAAAAGACCCTGCGCAGCGTGTTCCCGATCCGCGACTTCGCGGGCACCGCCGAGCTGGACTTCGTCCACTATGAGCTGGAAGACCCGAAGTACGACACTGAGGAATGCCGTCAGCGCGGCATCACCTACGCCGCGCCGATGCGCGTTACCTTGCGCCTGATCGTGTTTGAAGTCGATCAGGACACCGAAACCCGCTCGGTCCTGGATATCAAGGAACAGGACGTCTACATGGGCGACATGCCCCTGATGACGGACAATGGTACGTTCATCGTGAACGGCACCGAGCGCGTCATCGTGTCCCAGATGCACCGTTCGCCGGGCGTCCTGTTC
>JBEVNC010000233.1:0-11518 GCA_040508315.1 Sphingobium sp. | reverse complement strand
CACCGTGCTCCTGCGAAGGCAGGAGCCCAGGGTGAGGCAATGCCACACTACCCTAGGCTCCTGCCTTCGCAGGAGCACGGTGAGCTATTGCTCAATCCAGCGACACTTTTCCGCGTCCCTGTTTCACACCCGCCCGCTTCGTCTTGCCGTCCATGCGGCGGGTCTGCGACCCCTTGGTCGGTTTGGTCGGCTTGCGTTTCTTGGGCACGAAGGTCGCGTCGCGGATCAGGGTGAGGAGCCGTTCCAGCACCTCGCGCTTATTGTCGTGCTGGCTGCGCGACCCCTCGCTGCGCAGGATGACGACCCCTTCGCGCGTCATGCGCGATCCGGCTAGCGCCGCGAGGCGATCCTTCACCGCTTCGGGCAGGTTGGGCGTCGCCGCGACGTCGAAGCGCAGGATGACCGCGCTGTCGGTGGTGTTCACATGCTGGCCGCCCGCACCGCTGGCGCGCGTCGTCGCATAGACGATCTCATCCTCGTCTATCGCAATGCTTCGGGTAACGGGGAGGAAGGCCATGTGGCCCAGATAGCGTTCAGCCCTGGGCCAAGGAAAGCGTCATTTGCCCTCGGCCTGCGTCACCAGCAGTTCGGCATCCGGGAAGCCGCCAGCGTCGAACCGGTCGGGCATCGTCGCCGTCGCTGCCACGGGCGGCTTGTCGCCGCGATCCACCCGGATGGCGCGCGCGTGGAGCAGCAGGGGCGTGGCCGCATGCGGATCGGCCCCGTAGATCGGATCGTCGACGATGCCGATGCCCAAGCCATAGGCGGCATGCGCCCGGATCTGGTGGGTGCGGCCGGTCAGCGGGGAGAACAGGACGAGCGCCCGCCCGTCGCGCGCGGCGATGACCCGCCACGCGGTGCGCGCTGCCTTGCCGTCGGGGTCGGGGACCATGCGCCAGCCTTCCTCGGCCGTGCTGTACTTGCCCAGCGCCATGTCGATCATGCCCTCGGTCTCCTCCGGCACGCCCGCCAATATGGCGACATAGGTCTTGGTCACGGCCTGCGCCTCGAACGCGGTGCCGAATCGCTTGTGGGCCTTGGGATTGCGGGCGAGCAGCAGGCAGCCGCTGGTATCGCGGTCCAGCCGATGCACCGCCAGCGGCCAGCGTTGAAAGCCGAAAGTGAGCGAGGCGAGATGGTTTTCGAGGCTGAGTGATCCATCGCGCGGCGGATCGACCGGCAGGCCCGCAGGCTTGTCGATCACGATGGCCTCCCCGTCGATGAAGAGGACATGGTCGGCGAGCGGCGAGCGCGTGTCGGGACCGTTATGGCGGGTGGGGCGGTTGACGGGCATGGCCCGCCCTATAGACCATAGCCATGGCACGACAAAGCGGCACGGCGCACGGAACATCCGGGCGCGGAAAATCGGGAGGGGGGCGCGTCGAGTGGGTCGACGCGGCCAAGGGCATCGGCATATTGCTGGTCATCGCGGGCCATGTGTGGTGGCGTCCGGGCGCTGTGCGCGATGCGATCTATGCCTTTCACATGCCGCTCTTCTTCATCCTGTCTGGCTATATGGTGAAGCCGCAGCCGGGTTGGGCGCTCTTGTGGCGGCAGGCGCGCACGCTGTTCGTGCCGTTCGTCGCCTTCTCACTGATCCTGATCGCGGTGGACATGGGCGTGGAGGGTGCGCGGGGCGTGCGGCCGATATTCGGCAGCTTTGGCGCGGGGATGGAGGCGATCGTCCTGCGAACAGAGAGCCTGCGCGGGCCGTTCACCATATTGTGGTTCGTGCCCTGCCTGTTCTTCGCACGGATCGCGTGGAACATGGTCGCACGCGCCTGGCCCGATCCGGTGGACTGGCGCTGGGCGGCGTTGGTCGTGCTGGTGCTGGGCATCGCGCATATCGTCGCAGCACGCACGTCCGCGTCGCCTTTGGGGGTGATCGCGGTGCCTGCCGCCTTTGCCTGTTATTGGGCGGGGCAGTTGTGGAAGGCGCGGCCGCCGGGAGCGGCGGCGACGCTTCTCATTCTCGCCCCCGTCGCCGCCGCGACATTCCTGTGGCTCCCCCCGGTCAACCTGAAGCCGGGCGACTATGGCATGCCCTTCCTGTCGCTGGCTGGGGCTGCCGCGATCAGCATCCTGCTGTGCATGGCGACGGCGCAGCTTCCCGGCAGCTTGCTAGGCCCGCTGGCGTGGCTGGGCCGGGCGTCGCTCGTCATCATGTATGTCCACGTCGCTTTCATCCACTATGGCTCGCCCTACATGAAGGACTGGACGCTGTTCGCCTTTGCGCTGGCCGGGTCGGTCCTGATCCATCTCGCGGCTGCCGCCACGCGCCCCGGCCGGATGATCCTGCTCGGCGAGTTCAAGGGCCAATAGGCATTGACTCCGAAACGATTCCGACTCCGAAAGAAAACACCATATCCGAGGCATTGCGCGCGACTCGTGGATATTGGCGGTTTCAGGGAAAATTAACCTTTTGCGTTCACAAGGGCTTAGGATTAATATTCTGGTCAGGCGGGTCGAACGGGGCGCGCTTGAGAGCGATGTGGAAGGGTTTCATATGCGCGTGCTTTTGATTGAAGACGAGCCGACGACCGCCAAGGCGATCGAGCTGATGCTGGTGACCCAGGGGTTCAACGTCTACACGACGGACCTTGGCGAGGAGGGCCTCGATCTGGGCAAGCTGTATGATTACGACATCATCTGCCTCGACCTGAACCTGCCGGACATGCACGGGTACGACGTGCTCAAGAAACTGCGCACCGCGCGCGTGCAGACGCCGGTCCTGATCCTGTCGGGCATTTTGGAGATGGACAGCAAGGTCCGGTCCTTCGGCTTCGGCGCGGACGATTATGTGACCAAGCCGTTCCACAAGGACGAACTGGTCGCCCGCATCCAGGCGGTCGTTCGCCGGTCCAAGGGCCATTCGCAGTCGGTCATCCGCACCGGCAAGCTGGCGGTCAACCTGGACGCCAAGACGGTCGAGGTCGATGGCTCGCGCGTGCACCTGACCGGCAAGGAATATGCGATGCTGGAGCTGCTCTCGCTGCGCAAGGGCACGACGCTGACCAAGGAAATGTTCTTGAACCACCTCTATGGCGGGATGGACGAGCCGGAACTCAAGATCATCGACGTGTTCATCTGCAAGCTGCGCAAGAAGCTGGCGCTCGCCTGCAATGGCGACAATTATATCGAGACGGTCTGGGGCCGCGGCTATGTGCTGCGCGATCCGCAGGAGATGGGCGAGGCGCTGACGCAGGTCGCCTGAGTTCCGGGTTTTTATCACGCAGAGACGTGGAGAGGGATCTCCGCGTCTCCGCGTGAAATCCTTTCAGGCCTGCGACGCTGCCGCTTCCCTGAGCCACGACCGGAACGCGGCCATCGCGGCCGTGTCCGCGCGCGACATCAGCCGGGTGAGCCAATAGCCGCCAAGGTCCACCGCTACTTCAAACGGCTGCACAAGCTGGTCCGTCCGCAGCGCGCTCGCGAACAGCATGGGCGGGGCGAGGGCGACGCCGTGTCCTGCGATGGCGGCGGCGATCATCAGCGGTGAGCTGTCGAACACGGGGCCGCGCAGGGCGGGACAGTCCGCTCCGGCAGCGGCGAACCAGCGCGGCCATTCATCTGCGCGGTAGGATCGCAGCAACGTCTCGCGCGCCAGTGATGCCGGGTCGGTGAGGCGCTCTGCCACGCCGGGTGCGCAGAGCGGCGCGAGCGGTGCGCGGAGCAGCGGCTGCGCATGGGTGCCGTGCCATGCGCCGTCGCCGAAACGAATGGCAAGGTCCAGTCCCTCGCCCGCCAGATCGACCCGGTTGTTGTTGGTCATGATCCGGAGGTCCACATGCGGATGCGCGCGGGCGAAGTCGCCCAGCCGGTCGAGCAGCCAGCCGACCGCGAAGCTGCCCACCACGCCCAGCGTCAACACCTCGCGCACCCGCCCCTCGACGCAGCGATCCATCGCCATGCCCATCCGGTCGAAGGCGTCGGCGAGGACGGGGAGCAGCGCGACGCCCTCGTCGGTCAGCGCCAGCCCGCGCGGCAGGCGGCGGAACAAGGGCGCGCCGACGCGGCGCTCGAGTTGCGCCACCTGCTGGCTGACTGCGCCCTGGCTGACGCACAGTTCGGCGGCGGCGCGGGTGAAGGAGAGGTGGCGCGCGGACGCCTCGAAAGCGCGCAGGGCGTGGAGGGGCAATTGGGCGCGGTCCATGGCGGTGGGATAAGATGCGCTAATGGCTGTGTCGAGATATGATGGTTTGTGTGGCGATGGGGGATGGGGTTGTTTGGGTATGGTTTTGGGGGATGCGGGATGCTTCCTCTCCCCTTCAGGGGAGAGGGCTGGGGAGAGCGGAAATGCACAATTGCGTTGGTATCTCTCGATCTTCGGCGTCGGTCCCCTCTCTCAACCCTCTCCCTGAAGGGGAGAGGGCTAAGCTATTGCCCCCTGAAAGGAACAGCGCCATGAAGCCCGCACTCGCCCTCGCCATTAGTTTTGCTGCGATCCTCTGCGCGGGCATCGCCCCCGCCGCGCCGCCCGAGGACGACCCGTTGCTGCGCCCGATCGTGCCCGACTATGCCAAGCGCTGGCTGGGCCATGAGGAGCCGGTGCGGCTGTTCGGCAATGCCTATCTGGTCGGGTTTGCCGGACTGAATGTCGGCCTGATCCGCACGAGCGCCGGGCTGGTGCTGATCGACGGTGCGGTGCCGCAGGCCGTGACGCAGGTCGAGGCGAATATCCGCGAGCTCGGCTTTTCGATCAAACAGGTGAAGTATATCCTCTCGACCGAGCCGCATTACGACCATTCGGGCGGCATCGCGGCACTGGCGCGGGACAGCGGTGCGACGGTGCTGGCAGGCGCGACCGCCGTGGCTGCGCTGCGGCAGGGCGGAGCCGAGCCGGACGATCCGCAGGCGGCCTTTCTGGAACGCTATCCGGCGGTCCCCAAGCTGCGCGCGGTGCGTGACGGCGAGACGATCCGGCTGGGCGACACGGTCATCACCGCGCACGCGACGCCGGGTCATACGGCAGGCAGCATGAGCTGGAGCTGGCGGACGTGCGAGGGCAAAAGATGCGCGACGGCGGTGTTCGCGTCGAGCCTCAATCCCATTTCGGCGGACGGCTATCGCTTCTCCGACCCGGCCAACCGGGGGCGGGTGGCGATGTTCCGGGCGACTTTTGCCAAGGTGCGGGCGATGCCCTGCGATCTGCTCGTCACGGCGCATCCCGATCAATCGGGCGGGGTGGAGAAGCTGGCGGCGCTGCGCAAGGGGCAACGGGCGAATCCGTTTTTGGCGCCCGGTGCCTGCCGGGCTTATGCGGACAAGCATGAGGCGCTGCTGGATGCGCGCTTGGTGAAGGAACTGGCGGGGAAGTAGGGGGGCAATGAAGTCTCGAAGGGGGATCGTTGCGAAATATCCCTCATTATCGTCATTCCCGCGAAAGCGGGAATCCAGAGCCGCGCAAAACTGCGCTTGTGACCCTGGATTCCCGCGTTCGCGGGAATGACTGATGATTTATGCAATGCTCCCTTCCAGGGAGGGATTGGGGAAAGAACCGGCGGGAAGTAGGGGATATTCCCCCCTCCCACTTGCGGGAGGGGGTGGGCCTGCGCAGACGCCTGGACCAACAGCGACCTTGCGGTCGCTTGCCCACCCCCGACCCCTCCCGCAGGCGGGAGGGGAGAAAGTTTCAACCGACCTCGACCCTCTGCCGGACGATCCGCGTGGTCTTCAGCTTCCACGCGCCGTCCACCTTCTCATAGGTCTCGTGATACCAGCCATAGCCGGTCATCACCCCGAACGGCCCGCCGGGCGGGAAGTGGAGGCGGTCGGTCATCGTCCAGATGCCGGTCGCGTGACTTTCGTCCACTATCTCGATGTCGGCGTCATGGCCCTGATGGACGGGAACTATCTTCGCTTTTTTGAAGGCGTCGGAGGTCCAGGACGAGCGGCCTTTCAGCACGACATTCATCGCGGGGATGAAGTCGCGGCCCGTTGCCGGATCGGTGCAGCAGCCGCGATAATCTAGTTCGCAGTCCGCGTGCAGGATCGAGCGGACGAGGTCGCCGTCCGATGTGTCGACGCCCCGAAAATAGCGCGCCTTCACTTGCCGGATGGCCTCGATGGCGGCCAGCCGTTCGATCTCCGTCATCATCCTCTCCTTGTATATGCTAGACCGAGAGCTGGGCATCCATTGCCGAGAGCATGGCCGACGCGCCCTGTTCGGCCAGATCGCTGTGGTCGCGGAACAGGGCGAAGAGTTCGCGGCCGGTGTCGTAGACGTCGGGCCGATATTCGGCCAGCGGGCGGGCGTCCCATTCCGCCGCATCGACCAGCGCCTCCAGCGCGCCAGTCTCCGCGCAGACGCGCACCATGTCGCCATCCTGCAACTTCGCAATGGGGCCGCCGCCCAGCGCTTCGGGGGACAGGTGGATGGCGGAGGGCACCTTGCCGCTGGCGCCGGACATGCGGCCGTCGGTCACCAGCGCGACCTTATATCCCTTGTCCTGCAATACGCCGAGCGGCGGGGTCAGCTTGTGCAGTTCGGGCATGCCGTTGGCGCGCGGCCCCTGAAAGCGGACGACGACCACCACGTCGCGGTCCAGTTCGCCCGCCTTGAAGGCTTTGAGGACATCATTTTGTTCGCTGAACACGCGGGCCGGGGCCTCGATGGTCCAGCGTTCGGGATCAACGGCGCTCGTCTTCATCACCGCGCGGCCGATATTGCCAGCAAGGAGCCGCATGCCGCCATCGGCGCTGAACGGGTTGTCGACATGACGCAGGATGCTGTCGTCGCGTGGCTCGCGGGGGCTGGGCGTCCAGCTGAGCGCGTCGCCCTCGATCACCGGCTCGGCCGCATAGGCGCCGAGGTCGCTGCCGCCCACGGTCAATATGTCGCCGTGCAGCAGGCCTTCATGCAGCAATTCGCCGATCACCCAGCCGATACCGCCCGCATGGTGGAAGTCGTTCACGTCGCGCGACCCGTTGGGATAGACGCGCGCGATCAGCGGGATGACGGAGGAGAGTTCGGCCAGATCCGTCCAGTCCATCACGATGCCGCCCGCGCGCGCGATGGCGGGCAGGTGGATGGCATGGTTGGTCGAACCGCCGGTGGCCAGCAGGCCGATGGCGGCGTTCACAATCGCCTTCTCGTCGACGCACAGCCCGAGCGGACGATAGTCGTTGCCGTCCCAGCCAAGCTCCGTCACGCGGTGCACGGCGGCGCGGGTCAGTTCCTGCCGCAGCTTCGTGCCCGGATTGACGAAGGCGGAGCCGGGGATGTGCAGGCCCATCATCTCCATCATCATCTGGTTTGAGTTGGCCGTGCCGTAAAAGGTGCAGGTGCCTGCCGAATGATAGGACGCGCTTTCCGATTCCAGCAACTCTGCGCGGCCGACCTTGCCTTCGGCATAAAGCTGCCGGATGCGCACCTTCTCCTTGTTGGCGAGGCCGGACGGCATGGGGCCTGCGGGCACGAAGATGGTGGGCAGATGCCCGAAACGCAGCGCGCCGATGAGCAGGCCCGGCACGATCTTGTCACAGATGCCGAGCATCAGCGCGCCCTCGAACATCGCATGGCTGAGCGAGACGGCGGTGCTCATCGCGATGACGTCGCGGGAAAAGAGGGAGAGGTCCATGCCCGCCTGCCCCTGCGTCACGCCGTCGCACATGGCGGGCACACCGCCCGCGACCTGCGCCGTTGCGCCGCGTTCGCGCGCGGCGATCTTGATCTGCTCGGGATAGCGGCCATAGGGCTGATGGGCGGACAGCATGTCGTTATAGGCGGTGACGATGCCGATGTTCATGGCCTTGCCGCCCATGATGGCCGGCTTGTCCTCCCCCGATGCCGCAAAGCCATGGGCGAGATTGCCGCAGGCGAGCGCGGAGCGGTTGGTGCCCGCGTCGCGGCCGCGTTTGATGAGGTCGAGATATTTGGTGCGGCTCGGGCCGCTGCGTTCCACGATGCGGCGTGTGACGGCGGCAACGGTTGCGTTGAGGTCCGTCACTGATTTGCTCCCGTCATAGGTTTCATCACGCTACCCTACAGCCATGGTCGATAATTGTGCAACCGCACAGGCGGCGATCCGATCCGCCCCGAATGCCGTCAGGGTTATGAGCATATCGCACTTGCTGCTCGACTAGGCGGGATATAGCCTGATGCCGCCAAGTCCCGACGGGATCTTGCGCCCATCACCGAAGTGGGGAGAAAGATCATGCCGAGCGTGACATTGCTGGATGGCACAGTTGTTACCGGCCGGGGCGAACCTTTTAGAAATAGCCAGGGCGAAGGAGGTGGGACCGGATATGGCGAGGTCATCTTCGCGCGTGGCGGCACGCCGCTCTTCATCTCGTACCTGTTTACGCCGGATGTCATTCCTCGGGTCGCGGTCGAGGCGCTGCCCAACGGCACCGTCCTTGTCGCGTGGAGCTATAGTAACTTCGGCTGGCGAGGAACATGGGCGCAGGTCTACAATGCCATCGGCGTCCCCATCGGCGAGATGATAAGCGTGCCGTTCCGGCCGGTCGCCGACATCAGCCCGTTGCCGGACGGTCGCTATGCGATTGTCGGTGAGGGGACAACGGGCAGCGCGATCATCGACGTTCCGGTGCTGCCTGATGGCGCGCATAATGTCGGCACCGACCAGGACAATCTTCTGTCGGAGGTCGGGCCGCATGACGAGCTGTACGGCGGTAAGGGAAACGACAGCTTTAACATCCTGTCGCCAACCGCGCTTGTGTTCGAGCAGCCCGGCGAGGGCAATGACACGATCACCGTTTTCGGCTTGGCCTATGCACTTGCCGCCGGGCAGGAAATCGAGACGTTGCGGACCGGCTCCAGCACACACAGTACATTTGCTGTCACCCTCACCGGCAACGAGTATGGCCAGACCATCATTGGCAATCAGGGCGCGAACATCCTCTCGGGCGAGGGCGGGGACGACCGGCTGCTGGGCTATGGCGGCCATGACATACTCTATGGCGGTGAGGGCAAGGACGTCCTGCAGGGCCATGGCGGCGACGACCATCTCTATGGCGGCGCGGGGGATGACGGGCTGTATAGCGGCACAGGTCATGACGTGCTGACGGGCGGAACCGGCGACGACCTCTATGTCGTGGATCAGCTGGTGGGGGCTACCAATAGCGTCACCATCGTCGAGTTGGCGGGCGAAGGCTTCGACAGCGTCTGGGCGCCCAATGGCTACAAGCTGGCGCCCGGCGTCAGCATCGAGGTGCTGAGCGGCCATGGTCAGTTGACCGGCAACAGCTTTTCCCAGCGGATCAGCGGCGGTGCGGGCGATGACATGATCGACGGCGGGGGCGGTGCGGATCGGCTGATCGGCGGGGCGGGGGCCGATGTCTATGTGGTGCGCGATTCCGCCGCTACTGTCGAGGAGGCGGCGGGCTATGTCGCGGGCGAGTATGATACGGTGATCTCGTGGGTCGATTATACGCTGGGTGCGGGGCAGGGCGTCGAGCGCCTGCGTGCGGTCGCGCCCACGACCGCGACCACCCCGCTGGCGCTCACCGGCAACGAACTGGATCAGGGTATTCAGGGCAATGCCGGGGCCAACGTGTTGAATGGCGAGGGCGGCAACGACCGGCTTTACGGGCTGGACGGGGACGATCGTCTGTCCGGGGGCAGTGGCAACGACCTGTTCTACGGTGGCGCCGGGCAGGATGCCGCCGTCTATGCCGGGCTGCGCGCGGGCTATGAGGTCACGCAGATCGTCGGCGGCGATTGGCAGGTGATCGACATCGATGCCAGCGACGGAGACACCGGGATCGATTTCCTGTTCGAGATGGAAGTGCTGCGCTTTGCCGATCAGGATTATGTGTTGGCTTGAGGCTGGGGTGGAAGTGCTGACCTCAAGTCAGTCCTTCCCGCGTGCGCGGGAAGGACGATAGATCTCGGAACGCCGCCCCTCAATCGTGCCAGCTTGCCCCGTCCCGCTCGATCAGGGCGATGGCCGAGGATGGCCCCCAATTGCCCGCGGCATAGCTTGCCGCCTTCTGGCCCGACGCCTGCCAGCCGCCGACGATGGAATCGATCCATTGCCACTGCGCCTCCACCTCGTCGCGGCGCACGAACAGGGTGGTGTCGCCTTCGAGCAGGTCGAGCAGCAGCCGTTCATAGGCGATGCGCCGCCGTTGCCCCTCGAACGCCTTGACGAGGCTGACGTCGAGGTCGACCTCCTGCAGCTTCACCCCGTGGCGGTCCAGGCCCGGTTCCTTAGCCATGATGGTCAGGCGGATATTCTCCTCAGGCTGAAGGCGGATGATGAGCGAATTGGCTTCCAGCCGTGCGCCACCATTGCCCTTGCCGAAGATGCTGTGCGCGACCGGCTTGAACTGGATCAGGATTTCCGACTGGCGGCTGGGCAGGCGCTTTCCGGTACGCAGGTAAAAGGGCACGCCCGCCCAGCGCCAATTGTCGATCTGGGCCTTGAGCGCGACGAACGTCTCGGTATTGGACGACTTGCCCAGTTCGTCGGCATAGCCGGTGACGATCTCACCCTTTACCGCGCCCGGCGTGTACTGGCCGCGCACGCTGTTGGCGCCGACCGTATCGGCGTTCATCGGGCGCAGCGAGCGCAGCACCTTGACCTTCTCGTCGCGAACCGCCGTCGAATCGAGGCGGGCGGGGGCCTCCATCGCGATGATGGAGAGGATCTGGAGGACATGGTTCTGCACCATGTCGCGCAGCGCGCCCACGCCGTCATAATAGGAGACGCGGCCTTCCAGCCCGACCGTCTCGCCGACCGTGATCTGCACATGCTCGATGGCGTTGGCGTTCCACAGCGGCTCGAACAACATATTGCCGAAGCGCAGCGCGAGCAGGTTCTGCACGGTCTCCTTGCCCAGATAATGGTCGACGCGGAAGATATTCTCCTCGTCGAACAGCGCACCGATGGCGTCGTTCACGACCTTGGACGAGGCGAGGTCGGTGCCGATCGGCTTTTCCATCGCGATGCGGGTGTGCGCGCCGATCAGCCCCGCATTGGCGAAGGCCTGTGCGGTCGGGGCGAACAGCGAGGGCGGTGTCGAGAGATAGACAGCGGCGGGGCCGCGCCGGGTGCGCAGTTTCTCCGCCAGGCATTCGACGCTGGCATGGTCGCTGACGTCCACCGGGCAATAGGTGATCATGGCGAGGAAGCTGGCGATGTGGCTCGTGTCGGATTGCCCGTCGCCCAGATATTCGGTCAGGCTTTTCTCGACCGTCGCCTTGAACGCGTCGTCGTCCATCACCGTGCGGCCGGAGGCGAGGATGGAGAAATAGTCGGGCAGCAGGCCGTCCGAGTAGAGATTGTACAGCGATGGGAACAGCATGCGGTGGGCAAGATCGCCCGTGGCACCGAACAGCACGAGGTTCGTCGATTTCTCTGGCACTTGGACCACCCCCTTTAAGCAGCCGCGAACGTCCGGCCGGATTTGCTCGCATCGTTCGCGTCGCGATGGCGTTATAACGACGAAATCCGCGTTTTGAGCCGGACCCCTACAGGGTAAGCACACCGGCCAAGAAAGAAAGGCCGATTATGCGCGCATGGAGCAGGATGATGGTTTCGCTGGCACCGGG
>JBEVNC010000068.1:0-18101 GCA_040508315.1 Sphingobium sp. | reverse complement strand
GGGCGGTTGCTGCCGGGCGGGGAGGCAAGCGCCGACGAGATATTCCGCGCCGCCCGCAATCCCGCGATGGACGCCGACGGCATCGCCGCGCGCATCGCCGAGCTTACCGGCTGGGATGCGGCCGAACTCAAGGCGCTCGCCGCCGCCATCGGCGTTGCGCTGCCACAGGATCTGGCCGACGAGGCGGAGCTGGAGCGCCTCGCCAGCGCCGTCCGGCGGCTGCGGCGGCTGGGCACCACCACCGCGCAGGCGCAAAGCTGGGCGGCGCCCGCGCCCGATGCCGATGCAGGAACCGCCGCGCGTCGTGCGGTGCAGGCCGCCTATGGTCCCGAGCAATGGCCCGATGCCATCCGGCCGCTGGAGGATGTGCTGCGCGAGAAACGGCGTGCCGCCCTCGTCGCCTATCTGACCGTCCGCCCGGATTCCTCGAACCGCGAGACATGGACGAACACCGACGAAATGTTCGGCCATCTTCTGATCGACGTGGAGACGCAGCCGGTCGTCCTGACCTCCCGCCTCAAGCAGGCCATCGGCTCCGTGCAACTCGGCATCCAGCGCTTCTTCATGAACCTCGACCCCTATGTCGTCACCGATGCGGCGGCGGACGCTGGCTGGACGCAATGGCCATGGCTCAAGCAATATCGCGTGTGGGAGGCGAACCGGAAGATATTCCTCTATCCCGAGAACTGGATCGAGCCGGAGCTGCGCGACGACAAGTCGCCCTTCTTCGAGGAACTGGAGACCACGCTCCTCCAGGCCGACCTCACCAACGATCTCGCCGAAACGGCCTATGCCTCCTATCTGGCCCGGCTGGACGAGGTGGCGCGACTGGACGTCGTCGGCATGTTCAACCAGCCGGGGGAGGGCGGGGCGCCGGACGAACTGCATGTCTTTGGCTGCACACGCAACGACCCGCCGGTCCATTTCTACCGCAAGTGGGTAGGGCAGGCGCGCTGGACGCCGTGGCAGCGGCTCGACCTCGACATACCGCGCGGGTCCATACTGCCCCTCGTATGGAACCGGCGGCTTTATCTGTTCTGGCCGATCTTCACGCTCAAGAGCAAGAACCCGCCCGCAGGTGGCGACAAGCCGGTCGAGGGCAAGCCATTCTATGAGATCCAGCTTGCCTGGAGCGAACAGAGGCAGGGGCGATGGGGTCCGAAGAAGACCGTCCCTTCCGACGTCATATTGGAGTCGAAGCTGAGCGTCAGCATGGCCCGAACGCCGGAGCGCGAGCATGTCTTCCGTGCGTCCATCGACGGCGGCGATCTTCGCATCTGGTACGAGGCGACCTATTCGAAGGCGGACCAGCTCGATAATTACGGCAATGTCGTCAGCAAGGGCGGAGCACCTGTCACCAATGGCTGGCTGTTCAGCGGCTGCAATGGCAGCGTGACGATCTTCACGCCCTCCAATGTGGGCGTATACCCGCCGCCGGGCATGTCGGCGGTCGGCATGTGCTATGCGGAACGCATCCCGTCGACCGGATCGTTCCAGTTGCCCAAGGGCATGACCGGCACCGATCCCGAGGTGGTGCTGCGCTTCACGCCGGGCAACAGCCGTTTCCGCGTCCTCAGCCCGCATCAGGAACGCACGCTGACCGGCCAGTTGCCGCTGTTCTTCCACGACGATTCGCAGATCTATTTCATCGTGCCGCGTCAGGCGATGGAATGGACCTTCCGCTGGCCACAGGCAGAAGGGATCAACCCTCAGATCGTCGACATCATCCACCAGCAATATTACGAGCCGAACCGCCTTATCGACCCGCTCGGCCCCATCGCCCAGATATATGACCCCGCGCCAGTCATCCGCCAGCGTTTCGAGAAGGAGACTGCTGGCCGTTCCGGCCCGAGTATCGGGGCGTTCACCATCGCTCCCGTCGTGCCGGTATTGACCACAGCCGGATTGTCCGGCGTCGTCGAGGGCAAATCCGTCACGACGCGCAGCGCCCGCGTGGCGCTCAACACCGCCGTTACACCGCAGGCCGCGACGAAGATCGTGGCAGTCGGCGACCATCGGATCGTCGATATTCAGGAATATCTGCGCCCCGAGCGCCTGACCGATTCAGTCTATCTCGCTGGCAGCAGCGCCATCGTGCGCCGTTACGAGTTCCAGTCCTTCTACCATCCCTATGCCTGCACGATGATGCGGGAACTGAACATGCACGGGGTCGGCGGGCTGCTGGTCAGGTGGGTGCAGATGATGAAGGCCACGCCCTTCGAGGGCCGCTACGGTCCCACAGCGATGGTGGAAAAGGGCGATGCAACCGCCCTCGACAAATATCCGGTCGAGGACATGGATTTCCGGTTCGACGGCGCCTACGCCATCTATAATTGGGAACTGTTCTTCCACGTCCCCCTGATGATCGCGTGCAAGCTGTCCCAGAACCAGCGGTTCGAGGAGGCGCAGAAATGGTTTCACGCCATATTCGACCCGACCGACGCCTCCGCCGCGCCGTCGCCCGCCAAATTCTGGCGCACCAGGCCCTTCTTCGAACAGGAGGATTATCTCAAGCAGCGGATCGACGCCTTGCTGGAGGCGCTCGCCAAGGGGGAGGCCGATGAGAATCTGTCCCGGCAGGTGAGCGAATGGGTCGCCAATCCCTTCCGCCCCTTCGCCGTCGCCCGGCTGCGCACCGTCGCCTTCCAGAAAATGGTGGTGATGAAATATATCGACAATCTGATCGCCTGGGGTGACCAGCTTTTCCGCCGCGACACTATCGAGTCCATCAACGAGGCGACGCAGCTCTACATCCTGGCCGCCCAGATATTGGGGCCGCGCCCGCCCGTGCTGACGCCGCGCGCCCAGCCGGAAGTACATAATTTCCGGACGCTGATGCCCAAGTTCGAGGAACTGACCAACGAACTGACCAGCATCGAGTCCATCATCTCCTCCCCGCGCGTCGATGCGGTGCTGACCTCGCCGGACTCGCCGCCCTTGCCGGTGCCGCAGATGCTCTATTTCTGCGTGACGCCCAATGACAAGCTGCTGGGCTATTGGGACACGGTCGCCGACCGGTTGTTCAAGATCCGCAACAGCCTGAACCTCGCGGGCATTCGCCGCACCCTGCCGCTGTTCGAGCCTCCCATCGACCCAGCGCTGCTGGTCAAGGCGGCGGCGGCGGGCGTCGATCTCAGCAGCGCCATAGCGGACATGGCCGCGCCCGGTCCGCTCTACCGCTTCCCGGTACTGGCGCAGAAGGCGGCGGAACTGTGCCAGGAGGTCAAGGGCCTCGGCGCCGCGCTGCTGCAGGCGTTGGAGCGGCGCGATTCGGAGGAACTGGCGCGTATCCAGTCGGTCCACGAGATTTCGCTGATGAAGGAGGTGAAGAAGGTCCGTGACAACGAGATCCGCGATGCCAAGGCGCAGATCGTAGCGCTGGAGGCCGCGCGCGAGCAGACGGCGGAGCGCTATCGCCACAGCATGACGTTGCTCGGCAAAGCTCCGGTCATCCCGCCCGAGGGTACGGCGGCCGCCGATGCCGAAACCGTTCCGGGTGCCGCGACCAAGATAAAAGAAGGCGTTCGGATGATCGCGCAGGAGGCCAGCCAACTGGACGAGATGGCCAAGGCGGCCGATGCGGAGGAAGCGGCGGCCGACTGGGACGTCGCCTCCAACCTCTCCTATTATATCCCCGAATTTCACGTCGATGTGAAGCCGTGGGGCATTGGCGCCGGGGTCGACTTCGGCGGCCGCCATGTCGGCCCTGCACTCACCGCCATTGCCAATAAATGGCGCAGCAGCGCCGCCGACCATCGGCACAAGAGCGAGAAGGCGTCGCGCCTGGCCAGTTACATCATGCGCGCCAACGACTGGAGGCTGGAGGCCAATCTCGCCGCGCGCGAAATGGCCAAGGTGGACAAGGACCTCGCCGCCGCCCGCATCCGGGAGGCGATCGCGACGGTCAATCGCGACAATCACCTCAAGGATATCGAGCAGCGCGAGCAGGCAGGCGAGTTCCTGCGCAGCAAATATACCAACCGCGAACTCTATGACTGGATGATCGGGCAGATCTCCGCCGTGTATTTCCAGGCCTATCAACTCGCCTACGACACGGCGCGCCGGGCCGAACAGAGCTTTCGCCGCGAACTGGCGGTGCCCGATACCGACTATATCCGCTTCGGCTATTGGGACAGCCTGCGCAAAGGGCTGCTGGCGGGCGACCGGCTGCTGCATGACGTCCACCGCATGGAACTGGCCTATCTCGACCAGAATGCCCGTGAATATGAGATCACCAAGCATGTCTCGCTGGCGAACCTCCATCCGGAGGGGCTGATGGCGCTGCAGGAGCAGGGGTCCTGTTTCCTCGACCTGCCCGAGGCGATCTTCGACCTCGACCATGCGGGCCATTATATGCGCCGGATCAAGGCCGTGCATGTCACCATACCATGCGTGACCGGCCCCTATACGTCGATCCCGTGCAAGCTCATCCTGCTGGCCAACCGCACCCGCGTCGATCCCCGGCCGACGCCGCAATATGGCGCGACCGGCGCGGAGGACCGCCGGTTCGAGTTCAATTCGGGCGGTATCCGGTCGGTCGTCATCAGCAGTGGGCGCGATGATTCCGGCAGCTTCGAATTCAACCTCCGCGACGAACGCTACCTGCCGTTCGAGGGGGCGGGCGTCATCAGCTCGTGGCGGCTGGAACTGCCCGCCGAGTTCCGCCAGTTCGACTATCGCACCATCTCCGACGTGATCCTGCACATCCGCTATACCGCGCGCGAAGGGGGCGATCCGCTCAAGCTGGCGGCGACGCGCCAGCTTGCCGATGCGCTCAAGGCGATGGAGGTGGAGCGCGGACGCGAGGGGCTGGCGCAGGGACTGAGCGCCCGCCAGTCCTTCCCCGACGCCTGGCACGCCTTTGCCTATAAGCCCGATGCGCAGCCGGGCGTGCAGACGCTCAGCCTGCCCATCGACCCGCGGCGCTTCCCCGGTTTCGCGAGTGGCCGGGTCAAGGTCGACCGGCTGCTGGTGGCGCTGATCCCGGCGGCAGGCATCGGCTACGACAATCAGGACGGCATCACGCTGACCCTGACCCCGCCGGGCGGCCAGCCGGTGGAACTGAAACTGGAATCGATCCCGGCGCGGGCGGGCGGCCTGCCGATGGCGGAGGCGATCCTGCCCGCACCCGTCAAGATCGCCGCGCCCAAACCGGGGCAGCCGGTCGCGCCATGGACCCTGGAGATCGCCGGGCTGCCGGAGGGCTTTGCGCGAACGGTGACGGTGGACGATGCGGAGGTGAAGCGTCTCGACCCGGCCAAGGTCGCCGACGTGGCGCTGCTGCTGGGCTACACCATATGACCGCCGCCGTTCTGGACCGGGTGCGGCCCCCGTCCACTGCGTCGGTCATCGCCGCGCGGCTGGGCCATGCCGCGCAAGCGCTGGGCATCGGCGACCCGGCTCCCGCGTTGGCGACGCTGTTGGGGGAGACCTTCGCCCGGCCCGGCGACGACCCCGTCTATCGCGGCAACCATCTGTTGCCGGGCGCGCTCCCGCTCGAATGGTCGTTCGCGGAGGATAATCCCGATGCCCTGCGCTTCGAGATGCAGCCTTGCGATCCCAGCATGCGGCCTGCCGAACGATTGGCCCATGCCATCGCCGCCATCCGCGCCCTGGCGGCGGCAGATCAGGGCGAAGCGGCGGCGGCGCGGCTCGCAGATATGGCGGGAGCGGTCGGTTCGCCGCGCGATTTCGGTGCGTTTCTCGGCTTTGCGTTCCACGCCCGTCGCCGAACGGAATATAAAATCTATCTGGAGGCGGGGCAGGGGGAGCCAGCGCTGCTCCCCGGCACGACACCCCATTTCCATTCCCTCTCGCTCGGGCCGAACGGGCTGGCGCAGCGACACTATCATCTTTGCAGCGATGGCTTGCGGCTGCTCGACCTTGAGCCTTTATGCGACCGTCTCGGCCTTTCGCATCACTTTCCCTCGCTCATCGTCATGCTGCTCGACCTCACGGACGGCGCATTCCATCTCCCGCCGCGTTCCGCATTGCTGGGCGTCAGGGGCGGCGAGTTGAAAGTCGAACTGGTCGTCGGATCGGCGGCGGAGCAGGCCGGCCTGTCCACCCGCATCGCGGCGTCGCTGTCGCCGGGCGCGGGCGTATCTTTCCGCCGCTGGGCCGCGTTGGTCGCACCGGCGGGGCGGATCGATCCCCTGCTGCGCGTCGTCAGCATCAGGGTGCGGGCGGACGCCCCTCTCTCGATCAGCGTCTATGCCGCCGAAGCGGATGGCCCCCCATGAAGATGCTGCCGCGCGATGCCCCCGGATCGACCGGTGTGTACCGTGTCGCCGACCTTCTTTATCGTCATGGCGCTCGCGCCGTCTGGCTGTTCGGATCGCGCGCCAGCCCCCGCCAGCCCGACAAGGCGAGCGATTTCGACATAGCGGTGGAGGGGATGGACAATCCCTCCGCCTTCACCGCCCGCGCCGCGCGGTTCGTCAGCGCGAAGCTCGATCTGGTGCGGCTGGAATCGACCAACGCCTTCATGCGCGAACGCATCATGAAATATCGGCTGTTCGTGCCCCATGTCGAGCAGCCGGCCGACCGCCATGACGCGCCGCCGGTACTTCCCGCCAGCCTTCAGGGGCAGCGCATCGCCGCCGTGGCAGGCGCCGTCCGCGATAGCGGTGCGCGCTCCCTGATCGACTTCGGCTGCGGCGACGGCATGCTCCTCGCGCAACTGGCAAGCGACCGGCGGATTGCGCGGCTGACGGGCGTGGATTTCAGCCCCGTCGCGCTGAATGCCGCGCGCGGACGTCTCCGCGCGGCGGTCGGCCATGACTGGGCAAACCGCATTGCGCTGCACGAGGCACTGGTGACATGGCGCGACCCGATGTTCGCGGACCATGAGGCGGCGAGCGCGATAGAGGTGATCGAGCATATGGAGGCGCCGCAACTCGCGGCCTTCGCGGCGATGCTGTTCGGCTTCGTCCGGCCGCGTGTCGCGATCCTGACCACCCCCAACAGCGAGTATAATGTCGTCTGGCACGGTGCGGCGGTGCGGCGGCGGCACCATGACCACAGGTTCGAATGGACCCGCGCTGAGTTTCGGACATGGGCCGCCCGAATGGCTGCGCGCCACGGTTATGGTATGACCATGAGCGGCATTGGCGAGGAGCGCCACGAACTGGGTCACCCGACCATGATGGCGGTCTTTCGATTGCAGGGATGACCGGCACAAGAAAAGGCCCGCGAGAACCGGTCTCGCGGGCCTTTTTCTATTACGTGACAGCCAAGGCTCAGGCCTCGTCCTGCTCCGGCCGTTCCAGGGCGATTTCGCCCGGCTCGGCATTGGGATCGTAATCCTCGGTGAAGCCGCTCTCATCCTTCTCGAACATCGAGGACATCACGTCCACGCCGTCCTTCTGGAGGTCGGCTTCTTCCGGCGAACGGGCGACGTTGACCTGGATGGTCACGGCGACCTCCGGGTGCAGCGCGACGCGAACGTCGAACAGGCCGATCGTCTTGATCGGACGCTCCAGCACGATCATCGACTTGGTGACGATGGTCACGCCGTCGGAAATCAGTGCGTCGATGATGTCGCGAACCGACACCGAACCGTAGAGCTGGCCCGAGTTGGACGACTGGCGGATCAGGACGATCTGCTTGCCGTCGACGTCGGCCGCCGATGCCTGCGCGTCGTCGCGGCGTGCCGCGTTGTCGGCTTCGATCTTGGCACGGTTGGCCTCGAACACCTTTTTATTGGCGTTGTTGGACCGCAGGGCCTTCTTGTTGGGAAGGAGGAAGTTGCGGGCATAGCCATCCTTGACGGTGACAACGTCACCGATGGCGCCCAGCTTCTCGATCCGCTCCAGCAGAATGATTTCCATGGGGATCGCTCCTTACTTGACGATATAGGGCAGGAGGCCGAGATGCCGGGCGCGCTTGATCGCCTGGCTCAGCTCACGCTGCTTCTTGGCCGAAACGGCCGTGATGCGGCTGGGGACGATCTTGCCACGCTCGGACACGAAGCCCTGCAGCAGACGGACGTCCTTGAAGTCGATCTTCGGCGCATCCTTTGCGGCGAAGGGGCAGCTCTTGCGGCGGCGGAAAAATGGGCGTGCCATTGTCTATAGTCTCCCTTACTCGCCGTCGGCCGGGGTTTCGGTGCGCTCGCGGCGCGGGCCACGATCTTCACGGTCACCGCGACCACCACGGCGGTCGTTACGCTCGCCCTTGCGCATCATCACCGACTGACCGGCTTCCAGCGCTTCCACGCGGACGGTCATATAGCGGATGATGTCTTCGTTGATCTGCGTCTGGCGCTCCAGCTCGGCCACGACACCCGCGGGGGCGTCGATGTTGAGCATGACATAGTGCGCCTTGCGGTTCTTGGCGATCTTGTACGCCAGCGAACGCAGGCCCCAATTCTCGACCTTGGTCACCTTGCCCGACTGCGATTCGATGATCTGTGTGGCGTTTTCCGCCAGCGCGTCGACCTGGGCCTGGGCCAGATCCTGACGCGCAAGAAACACATGCTCGTAATACGGCATGATCCGTGCGTCCTTGTTTTCGGCCGATCGCTGACGCCGCCCCATGCGACGCCCCTCCGGCTTTCTGCTTTTCGGCCGCCGGGGCGGACGAAGCGGCGCCTATGGCTCAAGCCCGCCGGGAAATCAAGCATTGCTTGCGTAGCGGGAACGCCGGGACTAGGGCGCACCGCACTTTATTCCAATAATAGAGCGGATCACATCATGCGCGCATTCATCTTTCCGGGACAGGGCAGTCAGGCCGTCGGCATGGGCAAGGCACTTGCCGATGCGTCGCCCGTCGCGCGTGAGGTCTTTCAGGAAGTGGACGAGGCGCTGGGCCAGAACCTGTTCCGCCTGATGGTCGACGGGCCGGAGGGCGACCTGACCCTGACCGAGAATGCGCAGCCCGCGATCATGGCCAACGCCATCGCCACGCTGCGCGTGCTGGAGAGGGAGGGCAATATCCGCCTGTCCGACAAGGCCGATTTCGTCGCCGGTCACAGCCTCGGCGAATATAGCGCCCTGTGCGCGGCGGGCGCGCTCGACCTGTCGACCACGGCACGTCTTCTCAAGACGCGCGGGCGCGCGATGCAGGCGGCGGTGCCGGTCGGCGTCGGCGCGATGGCGGCGTTGCTGGGCGCGGATATCGAAAAGGCGGAGGCTCTGGCCGCTGCTGCTGCAGAGGGCGAGGTGTGCGAGGTCGCGAACGACAACGACCCGTCGCAGGTGGTCATCTCTGGCCACAAGGGCGCCATCGACCGCGCCATCGCTCTGGTGAAGGAGCATGGCATCAAGCGCGGCATATTGCTGCCCGTCTCCGCCCCCTTCCACTGCGCCTTGATGAAGCCTGCCGCCGACGTCATGGCAGAGGCGCTGGAGGGCGCGCCCCTGTTCGCGCCGCTGGTGCCGGTCTACGCAAACGTCCTGGCCGCCCCCATCGCCGCCCCGGACGAGGTGCGCGCAAGGCTGGTTGAGCAGGTCACAGGCCGCGTCCGCTGGCGCGAATCGGTGGCCGCGATGACCGAGGGCGGCGTCAGCCAGTTCGTAGAGTTCGGCGGCAAGGTCCTCGGCTCCATGGTCAAGCGCATCTCGCCCGACGCGACGCCGGTCAGCGTGATCACGATGGACGATATCGAGGCGCTGCTGGCGACGTTGTAGTTCGGGTTCACGCGGAGACGCAGAGACGCGGAGAGAAGATGCGATGAGGCCCATCGATGACGTGAGTGGCGATGTGATCGATGCAGCTCTGCGCCTCCATCGCGATCTAGGGCCGGGGCTTCTCGAAAGCGTCTACGAAGCTTTGCTGGCGGCTCAACTCGACCGACTGGGGTATAAGGTAGACCGACAAAAGCCGGTCGATATTTCCTACGATGGGCTGCACTTTTCAGCGGCGTTTCGCATCGATCTGTTGGTCGACGACAGGCTGCTGGTGGAGATCAAGTCCGTGGAGCAACTGAACAAAGTCCATGCCAAGCAATTGCTTACATATTTGCGACTGGTCCAGCAGCCCGTCGGGCTGCTCATCAATTTCGGAGGGCCGACGTTGAAGGAAGGCATAAAACGGGTCGTCAACGATCATCGGCCCGAAACTCCCCATCTCTCTGCGTCTCCGCGGCTCCGCGTGAACCAAAAAATTGGAGAATGAAATGTTCGATCTCACAGGCATGACCGCCCTCGTCACCGGCGCAGCAGGCGGCATCGGTTCCGATATCGCGCGCAGCCTTGCCGCGCAGGGTGCGCGGTTGGCGCTTTCGGGGAGCAACGAGGCGAAACTCGCCGCTTTCGCCGCAGAGCTTGGCGGCGATCATGTCGTCCTACCATGCAACCTCTCGGATGCCGCCGCGACCGACGCGCTCGTGCCCGCCGCCGTCGCGGCGTTGGGCAAGCTGGATATTCTGGTCAACAATGCGGGCATCACGCGCGACAACCTGATCATGCGCATGAAGGACGATGAGTGGCTGGACGTGCAGCGCGTCAATCTGGAAGCCGCGTTCCGCCTGATCCGCGCGGCCGCCAAGCCGATGATGAAGGCGCGCTTCGGCCGCGTCATTTCGATCACCAGCGTCGTCGGCGTCACCGGAAATCCGGGCCAGGCGAACTATGCCGCAACCAAGGCGGGCCTGATTGGCATGTCCAAGAGCCTGGCGCAGGAACTCGCCTCGCGCTCGATCACCGTCAACTGCGTCGCGCCCGGTTTCATCCGCTCTGCGATGACTGAAGCACTCAACGATGCGCAGAAGGATGCGATCAACGGCCGCATTCCCGCAGGCAAGATGGGCGAGGGGAGCGACATCGCGGCCGCCGTCGTCTATCTGGCGAGCCGGGAGGCGGGCTATGTCACTGGCCAGACCCTCCACGTCAATGGCGGCATGGCCATGATCTGATACGGATTTGATACGCAACCGCAACGAAGACGGCTACCCTCTTGCCTCTGTGCCGCCTTGGCACTAGGGCAGGGGCCGAGACACAGATTATTAACTGAAGGACCACCCATGAGTGAGACCGCAGATCGGGTAAAGAAGATCGTTGTGGAGCATCTCGGCGTCGAAGCCGAGAAGGTGACGGAAGATGCCAGCTTCATCGATGATCTCGGGGCGGACAGCCTCGACATCGTGGAACTCGTGATGGCGTTCGAAGAAGAGTTCGGCGTCGAGATCCCCGACGACGCGGCCGAGAAGATCGGCACCGTCAAGGATGCGATCGATTATATCGACAGCAAGCAGTAAGAGCCGATCCGGCCGCGTGGGGCATTGCCGCCGCGCACCGGGGTTCGCATATTAGGATAGGCAGGCGGCTCTCCGGCCCGGACTTGTTCCGTGGATGGGGGGCCGTTTCGCGATATCTGGCAGTTAAGAATTTCAGGAGCAGGACATGCGTCGTGTCGTCGTCACGGGTCTTGGCATGGTTTCCCCCCTCGGCGCTGATGTCGAGACGAGCTGGCGGAACATCATCGCAGCGAAGTCGGGTGCAGCCGTCATCACGCGCTTCGACGCGACCGATTTCCACACCAACTATGCGTGCGAGGTAAAGGCGCCGGACCATGAATATGGTTTCGACCCTTCGTTGCGCGTGGATCACAAGGTCCAGCGGCAGGTCGACCTGTTCATCGTGTTCGGCATCGATGCCGCAGGGCAGGCGCTGGAAGACGCCGGCCTGCTCGACATGCCGGAATCGGAGCGTCTGCGTGCGGGCTGTTCCATCGGTTCGGGCATTGGCGGACTGCCGGGCATAGAGAGCGAATCGCTCATCCTGGCGGCGAAGGGGCCGAAGCGGGTTTCTCCCCATTTCGTGCACGGCCGCCTCATCAACCTGATCTCGGGTCAGGTCAGCATCAAATATGGCCTGATGGGTCCGAATCATGCGGTGGTGACCGCCTGCTCGACGGGCGCCCATTCCATCGGCGACGCTGCTCGCATGATCGCGATGGACGATGCCGACATCATGCTGGCGGGCGGCGCGGAAAGCGCCATCTGCCCCATCGGCATCGCCGGATTTGGGCAGGCGCGCGCGCTTTCGACCAACTTCCGCGATGATCCGACGCGCGGCAGCCGACCCTATGACAAGGACCGCGACGGTTTCGTCATGGGCGAGGGCGCTGGCGTGCTGGTGCTCGAGGAATATGAGCACGCCAAGAAGCGCGGCGCGAAAATCTATGCCGAGGTGGTCGGCTACGGCCTGTCGGGCGACGCCTATCATGTCACCGCGCCGCATCCCGGCGGCTCCGGCGCGTTCCGCTCGATGGAAATGGCGATGAGGAAGTCCGGCCTGGCGCTGTCCGACATCGACTATATCAACGCCCACGGCACATCCACCCCACTGGGTGACGAACTGGAACTGAACGCCGTGCGCCGCCTGTTCGGCGACGATATCGCCGGTCTGTCCATGTCCTCCACCAAGTCGGCAATCGGGCATCTGCTCGGCGGCGCGGGCGCGGTCGAATCGATCTTCTGCATCCTGGCGATGCGCGACAGCATCGTGCCGCCGACGCTCAACCTCGACAATCCGAGCGACAATTGCGTGGGCGTTGATCTGGTCCCCCATGTCGCCAAGGAGCGCAAGGTGCGGGCGGTGCTGAACAATTCGTTCGGCTTCGGCGGCACCAATGCCAGCCTCGTCATGATCCCGGCCGCCTGAGCGGTAGGGCGGACATGCGCCGCGCCAGCCTTTTCATCGTCCTCCTGCTTGCAGGGGCGCTGGCTGTCGCGGCGTTCGTCTTCTTCAACGGCTGGGTGGGCGATGGCCCGCTGACCGGTGACAAGCGGGTCGCCATCCCGCAGGGCGCGACGCTGACCAGCGCGGCGCGTTTGCTGGAAAAGGAGGGCGTGGTCGGCTCCTCCTCCATCTTCCTCAGCCGCGCGAAGCTGCTGGGCGGATCGGCGCCGATCAAGGCGGGCGAGTATATTTTTCCTCGCCGCGCCAGCAACAGCCAGGTCCTGAACATCCTGCAAAGCGGCAAGGCCGTCACCTATCTCGTCACCATTGCCGAGGGGCTGCCCTCGATTCTCGTCCATGAGAAGTTGATGGCCGAGAAGGAGTTGACCGGCACCGTTCCCGTGCCGGTCGAAGGGTCGATCATGCCGGACAGCTACGCGTTCGAGCGTGGCGAAAGCCGCGCGGTGGTAGTGGCACGCATGCAAAAGGCGATGCGCGATTATCTGGCGAAGGCATGGGCGAATCGCCTGCCGACGACCCCGGTCAAATCGCCGCAGGAGGCCGTGACGCTGGCCGCCATCGTCGAGAAGGAAACCGGCGTCGCGGCGGAGCGGCCCATCGTGGCGGGCGTCTACTCCAATCGCCTGCGCATCGGCATGCGGCTTCAGGCCGATCCCACGATCATCTACCCGATCACCAAAGGCAAGCCGCTGGGCCGCCGCATCCGCCGGTCGGAGATTCTAGCGGTCAACGGCTACAACACCTATTCCATGGAGGGGCTGCCCAAAGGCCCCATCGCCAATCCGGGCCGCGCCGCCATCGACGCGGTGCTGCGGCCCGCGCAGACCAAAGCGCTCTATTTCGTGGCGGACGGCAGGGGCGGGCATGTGTTCGCCGACACGCTGGAGCAGCAGAACGCCAATGTCCGCAAATGGTTCGAGATCAGGCGGCAGCGCGGCGAGCTGTGACGCCGCGGGGGCCGGGGCTGGCTCCCACGACGCGATCTTCGCTTATTGGAAGAAGGTGATCAGGCCGCGCTCCGGATCGACCCATCCCTCCCAGATCATGCGCCCTGCGACGAAGACGATGACGAGCAGGCCGATATAGGCAAGCCAGCGATAGCGCTCGATCATGCGCGCCAGCACGTTGGCGGCCAGACCCATCAGCGCGACCGACAGGATCAGCCCAATTGCAAGGATGCCGGGATGGTCGCGGGCCGCCCCCGCCACGGCGAGCACATTGTCTAGGCTCATGCTGACATCGGCAACGGCGACGGCCCATGCGGCGGCCGCGAAGCTGCGCGGCGCCTTGTCGGCGAGGCTGCTGTCCTCGCCCGGCTGGGACGATTCGTCGTGGAGTTCGCGCCACATCTTCCACGCGACCCACGCAAGCAGCAGCCCGCCCGCGAAGACTAGGCCGACAAGCTGCATCAGCTGGCTGACGACCAGGGCGAAGGCGACGCGCAAGATCAGCGCGGCCATCACTCCGATCAGGATGACCTTGCGCCGCATCGCCACTGGCAGGCCAGCCGCCAGCGCGCCGACGACGATGGCATTGTCGGCGGCCAGCATCACGTCGATCAGCACCACCTGCCCGAACGCGGCGAGCGCGGAGGGGGAAGTGATATTGGAGAAGTCGGCGACGATATGTTGCCACAGGTCGGTCATGGGGTTCTTTCGTTCATGCGGTAGAGGAGCGGGGTGCCGATCAGGACGAACACGACCCGGACGAGATGGTGGATGATGACGAAGCCGGGTTCGAGGGCGAGGCTGAGCGCGACCATGCTCATTTCCGCGACGCCGCCGGGGGAATAGGCGAGGATCAGCAGCGTGGCATCGATGCCGGTCGCCCAGCTGATCCCGAACGCCCACAGGAAGGTCAGCGTCAGCATGATCGCCGTCGATCCCGCCGCGATGCCCAATATGCGCGCCAGCATGGGGAGGCTCAGGCCCATGAAGCGGCAACCGATGGTCGCGCCGAGGCCGACCTGCGCGGCGGCCAGCGCCCAGGCGGGAATGCGAAAATCGGTGAGGCCGCTGGCATGCACGGCGGCGCTGACGAACAGCGGGCCGATCAGATGCCAGGCCGGAAGCCGGAACATCCTGCCCAGAGTCAGGCCGATGGCGATGCAGCCGCCGCCCCACAGGAGCAGCGTCCAGTCGGCGGTATCGCCTGCCTCTACCGCTACCGAGCCCGAGGCCAGCGGGATGGGGCCATGGAACAGGCGGATCAGGAAGGGCAAGATGAAGACGACCAGGAATATCCGCGCTGCATGGATCAGGCCGATGGCGCGTTCATCCGCGCCGCGCTCCGCCCCCATCAGCACCATTTCGGCGATGCCGCCCGGCATTCCGGAAAAGAAGGCGGTCGCCGCATCGAACCCGGCGACGCGGCGGAAATAGAAAACGCAGATCAGGGCGGCGTTGACGAGGAAGATCGGGAGCAGCGCCAGCGGCACGATCCACGCCTGCGCCTGGGCAAACAGGTCGGGATGGAA
Organism: Sphingobium sp.; assembly: GCA_040508315.1. Taxonomy (GTDB): domain Bacteria; phylum Pseudomonadota; class Alphaproteobacteria; order Sphingomonadales; family Sphingomonadaceae; genus Sphingobium. The sequence continues at coordinate 2,978 of JBEVNC010000068.1, read as the reverse complement.
GCTGCTGCCCAGCATCACGCCGATCACCGCCGCCATGGGCTTGCGCATCGACGACGACGCGCGAAGGGGCAGCCCCCCGACGCTGCTGATCGCGCAGGCGGTCATCGATCCCAGCACCCAGGGCAGAGGCGTCCGCAGCCACCAGAACAGCATGCCCCCGCATGCCCCCGCCAGCAACGCGGCGGCAAAGCGCAGCGCCGCATCCACCGCGGCCTTGCCCGGCCGCCATGTCAATGGACCGGCCACTTAGCCGACGAAGGGAAAGGCAAGCACGATCATGCCGGTGATCGTCATGATGGCGCACACCAGCGCGGCGGGGAGCAGCGCGAATCGCTGATGATCGGCAAGGTCGATCCCCGCCAGGCTGACGAGCAGGTAGGTGGAGGGAACCAGCGGGCTGAGCAGATGGACCGGCTGGCCCATCAGGGAGGCGCGGGCGATGGCGATAGGCTCCACCCCATAATGTGCGCCCGCTTCCGCGAGGATCGGCAGCATCCCGAAATAGAAAGCATCGTTGGAGATGAAGAAGGTGAAGGGCAGGCTCAGCGCCGCCGTGATCGGCGCCATATAGGGGCCGAGGACGGGCGGGATGAGGTTCACGACCTGCTTGCTCATCGCCTCGACCATGCCGGTGCCCGACAGGATGCCGGTGAAGATGCCCGCGGCAAAGATCAGCGAGACGACCGACAGCACGTTGCCGGCATGGGCGGCGATCCGCTCCTTCTGCTCCGCCACGCCCGGATAGTTGACGATCATGGCAATGGCGAAGGCGATCATCATCAGGATGGAGAGCGGCAGCAGGCCCCAGACCAGAAGCGCCAGCAGCGTCACGACGAGAGCCGCGTTGAACCAGATGAGACGGGGACGGCGCGCCTCCGGATATTGCGACACGGCCATGTCGGTAAAGCCGGTCGGCTCGCTGGCTCGGACATGACCGATGCGGCGACGCTCGCGGTGGCCGAACCAGACCGCCATCCCGATCAGCGTGGCCAGCCCCGCGATCATGCCGGGAATGAGCGGCAGGAACAGCGTCGCAGGATCGAGTTTCAGCGCGCTCGCCGCGCGGGCGGTCGGCCCGCCCCATGGCGTCAGGTTCATCACCCCGCTCGTCACCATGAGCAGGCAGACCAGATAAAGCCGGTTCATGGCGTAGCGCTTGTAGAGCGGGAGCAGCGCGGCGATGGTGATGATGTAGGTCGTGGAACCGTCGCCATCCAGGCTGACCGCCGCGCACAGCACCACCGTCCCGATCAGGATCAGCATGGGATCGCCATGCACTACGCGGATCAGTCGGTTCACCAGCGGATCGAACAGTCCCGTGTCCGTCATCGTGCTGAAGAACAGGATGGCGAACAGCAGCATGACGCCGGTCGGCGCCAGGTTCTTGATGCCGTCGATCATCATCTCGCCCAGACCGGACGCCTGCCCGGCGATGATCCCGAAGATGGACGGGATGACGATCAGCGCGACCAGCGGCGTCATCCGCTTGGTCATGATGAGCGTCATGAAAGTGGCGACCATCAGGAAGCCCAATATGGCGAGGTCCATGATCTATCCTTGAACGGGTATGAAGGGGGGATGCGTCAGAAGGTGACAGCGAAGCGCGCGTTGAAGGTTTCGCCGTCATCCTGCCCGACATAGGCGCCCGCGCGATTGTCGGTGTTCCAGTGGATGCCGTTGAGCTGGATGCGGGTGAAGCTGTTGAGATACCAGTTCACGCCGATGGTCGCGGCCCAGCCCTCCCCGCCGGTGAGCAGGTCGGTAAAGTCGAGCGTCTCGTAGCGGGCGGTCAGCTCGATGGCGCCCGGACCGCCCTCGAACAAGGGTTTCAGCACGCGCGGTTGTCCGAAACTGCCCAGGCGCGGGTTGTAGGGCGGCAGGTCGCCGGTCAGGAACCAGCCGCCCGACACGCTCCATGCCTCGCTGACGAAATCGGCGCGGCCGCCGTCCAGGCGCGCGTTGCGCCGTCCGGCTTCGCCCATCACCCACACCGGCCCGCGATAGCCGCCCAGTTCGAGGCCATAGCCGGTCGTGCCGGTGCCGCCGGTCAGCGGGCCGCTGGAGATGCGCAGCGCCCCGTTGAAGCGGCCGCCGATGACGGTGTTGCGGGTCAGGGAGCCGGCATTGGCGCTCAATGCCTCGTCGAAGCCCCAAAGGCCGAGATGCAGCAGGCCGCGGTCGCTCTTGACCGGGTTCCAGTGCACACGGCCCAGCACGGTCCGGCTGTCGTTCATGCTCTGGTCGCCGTCGATCCGGTCGCCGGTGACGGTCAGCGAGGCGTGGCCCGTCTTCCAGAAGATGCGCGGCATGATGCCGAGCCCGTAGAAGGCGCGTTGCGGGATGATCGCGGTGGCGACCGTCGTGCGTTCGAGGAAGGGCAGTGAATCCGATCCGGTCGAGCCTTCGAAACTGCGGTCGTTGAACAGATGGCCGACCCGCACATCGTAATCGATGGAGCCGACCTTGTTGCGCCAGCCCATGAAGGCGGTGACGACGTCGACCTGATTTTCCGAAAAGTCGCTTTCGAACTGGTAGAAGAAATGCGTGCCGACGCCGCCCTCCAGCCCCAGACGCAGCGCGCGCATGCCGGTGGTGGTGATGTTCCGGCCCTTGTAGCGCGATCCGACGGTCGAGCTGACGTCGGTCAGGATGCGGCCGCGCGGCTTGAAGGTGAAGATGCCGTCCGCCGAGTGGAAGACCGGCAGGCCCGAACCCCATTCGGTGGTGACGCCCGCGGCATTGTCCGCCGCCGCCTGAGCGCGCCCGACGTCGCGGTCGGCGGGGCCGGGGGGAACGAGTTGCGGCGCATAGGGGGATGTCAGGATGGCGGGCGGGGCGACCGGCCGCGCCTCTGCCTGCGCGAGCCGGGGCGCCTGCGCGGCTGCCGACGATTGTGCGGCTTCGACGCGAGCGAGGCGGTCCTTCAGGGCGGCGATCTCCGCTGCCTGCGCGCGCACCAGTTCGACGAGTTCCGCCGT
>JBEVNC010000066.1:0-25433 GCA_040508315.1 Sphingobium sp. | reverse complement strand
AAAAAAGAAGGACGAGACGAAATGACGATGGGGTTTGCACGAAAACTGGCGCTGGCCGGTTCGCTGCTGTTGGTCGCCGGAGGCGCGGTCGCCGCGCCGGGCGGCTCCGAGCGCGATTCGCGCAAGGACAAGGACGCCGAGGAAAGCCAGAAGCCCCGCAACGGCAACAGCGCGGGCGAGATCGTGACTCAACCGGTGCGCGACGTCGGCCTCGACAAGAAGGAGATTCCGCCGATCCTGGTCGCTGCCGTCGAGCGTCCCTATGCCCCGCCCAAGGGCAAGGGTTGCGCGCCCATCGCCACGGAGCGCGGTCAGCTCGACGCGGTGCTCGGCCCCGATTTCGGAACCGGGACCAAGGCGAATGAGGACAAGGTCGGCAAGGTCGCAGCGATCGGCGGATCGGCGATCGTCAACTCGCTGATCCCGTTCCGCGGGATCGTGCGCGAGGTTAGTGGCGCGGCGCCTGCCGAGCGCCGGTTCGCGGCAGCCGTGAGTGCGGGAATGGCGCGGCGCGGTTATTTGCGCGGCGTGGCGCAGGCGCGCGGGTGTAAGAGCTAAGCGCGGTATCACTGCCGTCACCCCGGATCAGGTCCGGGGTGACGCATGTTTGCGGAAACGAGAAGCTCAGCCTTCCAGCTGGCTTTGCAGGGTGCGGATGTCGGCGTCGATGTCCGCATTTTCCTTGCGTAGCGCCTCGATGGTGCGGACCGCATGGATGACCGTCGAATGGTCGCGCCCGCCGAAGATGCGGCCGATTTCGGGCAGCGACCGGGGCGTCAGCTTCTTGGCGAGGTACATGGCGACCTGGCGCGGCCGCGCGACGGCGCGCGCGCGGCGGGCCGAGCGCATCTCGCCCGCGTCGATGCGATAATGGGCGGCGCAGGCGCGCTGGATTTCGTCGATGGTGATGCGCCGGGCATGGGCGCGCAACGAATCGGCCAGTACGGTCTGCGCCATCTCGATGGTGACGGCGCGGCCCATGAGCTGCGAATAGGCGACCAGCTTGTTGAAAGCGCCCTCCAGCTCGCGGATGTTGCTGCGGATCGAGCGGGCGAGAAGCTCTATCACCTCGTCGCCGACCGCCGACGATCCCGTAACCTGCCGCCGCCGCTGCAGGATGGCGAGGCGCAGTTCCAGGCCGGCGGGCTGGATGTCGGCGACAAGGCCGCCCGCAAGGCGCGAGAGGATGCGCTTGTCCACGCCGTCGATATGCTGCGGCGCGCGGTCCGCGACGATGGCGATGCGCGCGCCCGAATCGATCAGTTCGTTGATCGTGTGGAGCAGTTCCTCCTGCGTCGGACCCTTGCCAGCGATGAACTGGATATCGTCGATCAGCAGCAGGCGCGCCGCGCGCAGCCGCGCCTTGAACGCCATGGTGTCGTTGGCGCGGATCGCGTTGACGAACTCCATCATGAACCGTTCGGCCGACATGTAGAGGATCGGCTGGCCGGGGCTGTGCGCGGCATAGGCGCCCGCGATGGCATGGAGCAGGTGCGTCTTGCCCTGTCCGGTGCCGCCATGGATGAACAACGGGTTGAACATGGGCTGCGTCGGCGCGGCGAGACCCTGCGCCGCGGAGAAGGCGAGGCGGTTGCTGTCGTCGGCGACGAAAGAGGCGAAGTCGTGGCGGGGACGAAAGCCGTCGGGGCTGTTGGCGGGCGCAGGAGCCACCACAGGCGCGGCGGCAGCCTCGGCCGCGCGGGACGCGACGACGGCGAGCGAGAGTGGCCGGGCGAGGCCCGAGCGGCGCACCACGCGCACTTCGGTGACGCCGACATTCTGCGCACGCCATGCCAACGCCAGCCGGGGGCCGTAATTGCTCGCGACGAAATTGGCGGCGAACTCGGACGGTGCGGTGAGGTCCAGCGTGCCGGTGGGCGCACAGAAGGCGCCCAGCCCGAGTTGGCGCAGCCACTGGTCGAACAACCGGGTGCCGAGGTCACGGCGCAGGCCAGCGCGAACCGCCTCCCACGCGCCGTCGAGCGCGGACGCCGAAGCGTCGCCCCCGTCCCCATTATCCCGATGCTGGCGATCAGCCGCATTCTGCGGCACGCCGTCAGTCATTTTGCCCGCCTTGATCATTTCACCCAAATTCCCCAATTTTCCTGCGTTGGTCCCCACCACACCGGAACCGGAGACATGCCTTCCCCGCTCCGCGAAAACAGGTTTCGCGGCTTTAGATCATGCACTCGATGCTGTGACGCGTTTCGATGAGACTCGACCCGCGTTGGAGGGTCGTTGTTGCATCGGCCTGTGGGTCGATCAAGACCGGCCCCAGTCAAAAAACTGAAATAAAAGCGTTGACGGCGGAAAACCGCGATACAAGGTCAAGTCATTGTTTTTGTTGTATTTCTGCTATTTTGGCCAAGCCGTTATGGATGCGAATCGTTGGGTTCCTTGGACTTTCTCAAAATGGCTATCATAGTGGAGCAATTCTGGATGAAAGACGGGACGCAAGGATTTCCGGACAGATGCGCCGGACGCACGAAAAGACCCGCCGGACTGGTGCCCGGCGGGTCCTTATATTCTGCTTATAGGCTTATTCAGGCGAGCGCCTGAACCCGCTTGGTCAGACGGCCGAACTTGCGCGAGGCCGTGTTCTGATGAAGCACGCCGCGCGCGACGCCGCGTGCCAGCTCAGGCTGAACAGCCGTCAGAGCGGTCTGGGCGGCAGTCTTGTCGCCCGTCTCGAGCGCTGCCTCGACCTTCTTCACCAGGGTACGGATACGACTGATACGCGCACCGTTAATCTCTGCCCTGCGAGCGTTACGGCGAATGCGCTTCTTTGCCTGCGGCGTGTTGGCCATGCTTGTCCTCAAAAAGCTCTAAATGCGAATCGGGCAGTCGCCGGGCGGTAACCCGGTGCGATACTAGCCCGCGAAGTGGGCGCCCTTACCGGTCGGGGATGAAATCGTCAACTTAAAGCTGATTATTCACGGTCCGGTTGATTGTCTATTTCTGGCATGCCGGACAGAAAAAGGTCGAGCGTCCGCTATCGACCCTGCGCAAAACTACTGTGCCGCAGCCACATGGTTCGCCCTCGCGGCCATAGACGCGCCAGTCCTTCGCGAAATAGCCCAGTTGTCCGTCAGGCCGTACATAATCCTTCAGCGACGATCCGCCTGCCGCGATGGCGGCGGTCAGCACGGCGCGGATCGCCTCGACCAGCGCCGCGAGTCGCGGCCGGGTAATCTTGCCCGCTTCCCGCGTGGGCGCGATGCCGGCCATGTTCAGCGCCTCGCACACATAGATATTGCCGAGGCCCGCGACGATTCGCTGGTCGAGCAGCATCGCCTTGATCGGCGCGATCCGGTTTGCAAGCGCGTCCCTGAGATAGGCGGCGGTGAAATCCGGCCCCAGCGGCTCTGGCCCCATGGCGGCGAAGGCGGGATAGGTCTCCAGCGCGTCGGTCGGCATCAGGTCGACAAAGCCGAATCGGCGCGGGTCGCGCAGCGCGAGGCGGCGACCCTCCTCCGTGGCGAGGAGCAAATGGTCGTGGCGGTCCAGCTGCTCCGAATCGATCACCCAGCGGCCCGACATGCCGAGGTGAAAGATCATCGTGTCGCCCCGGTCGGTGTCGATCAGCCCATATTTGGCGCGGCGGCCAAGCCCGGTGACGCGCGCGCCCGTCAGGCGCTGGCGCAGGTCGGCGGGAAAGGGCTTGCGCATGTCGGCGCGGCGCGGCTCGACGCTGGTCAGGCGGCGACCCTCCAGCGGTTCGCGCAGGCCCGCGACGGTGGTTTCGACTTCGGGAAGTTCAGGCATGGCCGGTATCTAGGCGATGTGGCGCGCGCCGCCAAAGCTTTCCGATTGCAACTGTGGATGGGTCTGGCCACGTGGCATCCATCATCCTGCGACGAACGCCCATGACCCTGTCCATCTACGATGTTTCCGTGCCGATCTTCGTCAACGGCCTCACCAATATGCGCAACTGGCTGGACAAGGCGGGCGTCCGCGACGCCGAAGCGGACCTGTTCGGCGCGCGCCTGGCGCCCGACATGCGGCCGCTGAGCGCCCAATATCAGATGGCGTCGGACAGCGCGAAGAACGCCATCGCGCGCCTCGCCGGGCTGACCCCGCCCGCCATGCCCGATACCGAGGCGGATTTCGCGCAGTTGCAGGAGCGATGCGACGCGACCATCGCCTATCTGAACGGCGTCGATCCCGCGCTGCTGGCACAGGGCGCGACGCGGGCGGTGGAGCTGAAATTCCCCAATGGCATGGGCTATCGGTTCGACGGGCTTGCCTATCTGACCGGCTTTGCACTGCCCAATTTCCTGTTCCATGCGACGACGGCCTACGCGATTCTGCGGGCGCAGGGCGTGGAACTGGGCAAGCCGGACTTTCTCGCCCATCTCGGCGCGCCGGTGTCCATGGCAGCCTGAGGCATTTCGCTGGAATGGGCCGCGATGCACCGCTAGAGCCGGGCACCATGAACGAGACAGCATCTTTCGGTTATCGCGACGTCCCCGCCGAGGAAAAGGCGGGGATGGTCGGCCAGGTCTTCTCCAGCGTCGCGCGCCGCTACGACATCATGAACGATGCCATGTCGGTGGGCGCGCACCGATTGTGGAAGGACAAGTTCGTCCGCCGGGTGAAACCGCGCAGCGGCGAGGCGATCCTCGACATGGCGGGGGGCACGGGGGACATCGCGTTCCGGCTGGCGAAGTCGGGCGCGGCGGTTACGGTCGCGGATATCAACCCCGACATGCTGGCGGTCGGCATGAACCGAGCCGAAAAGCGCGGTATCGACGGGCTGATCTGGTCGGAGCAGAATGCCGAGCGGCTGAATTTTGGCGACCGGGCGTTCGATGCCTATACTATTGCGTTCGGCATCCGGAACGTGACGGATATCCCGGCGGCGCTGCGTGAAGCGCATAGGGCGTTGAAATATGGCGGGCGGTTCTTCTGCCTGGAATTCTCGACCACGCTGTGGCCGGGGTTCGCGGAAATCTACGATGCCTATTCGCACCACGCCGTGCCGCGCCTGGGCAAGGCGCTGGCCGGGGATGCGGAGAGCTATCGCTATCTGATCGAGTCGATCCGGCGCTTTCCGGACATGCCGAGCTTTGCAGGGATGATCCGCGAGGCAGGCTTTGCGCAGGTGAAGGCGGAGCCCATCCTGGGCGGGCTGGTGGCCATCCATAGTGGGTGGAAGGCGTGACGGCGAAGTCCTTCTCCCCTCCCGCATGCGGGAGGGGCCGGGGGTGGGCCTGCGACCGATCCGTCGAGCGATACGATGAGGTGAGCGCCATGCCCACCCTAACCCCTCCCGCATGCGGGAGAGGCTAAGTGACCGCCCACATCACCCATCTCTGGCGCATCCTGAAATGGGGCCGCACGCTGGCCCGCCATGGTGCGCTCAGGGGCATAGAACAAGATCTCAACACGCCGCCGCCCGTGCGCCGTATCGCCCGCATCGCGCGGCTGGGTGCACGCGTGCCAAAGCAGGCGCGCTATGCAGAGGCGTTTCAGGCCATCGGGCCCGCCGCGATCAAGCTGGGCCAGTCGCTCGCCACCCGGCCCGACCTAGTCGGGGAAGAGGCTGCGCTCGACCTGCTGCGCCTGCAGGATTCGCTGCCGCCGCTGCCGTTCGCCGCGATCCGCGAGCAGGTGGAGGCCAATCTTGGTGGCCCGCTGGAGCGACACTATAGCCGGTTCGACGAAAATCCGGTGGGCGCGGCCTCCATCGCGCAGGTACACCGCGCGGTGACGACCGAGGGGCGGCAGGTCGCGGTCAAGGTGTTGCGCCCCGGCGTCACGGAAAAGCTGGCCCGCGATATTGCGACCTATGAATGGGCGGCGGCGCATCTGGAGGCGCTGGGCGGGGAGGCCTCGCGCCTGCGGCCCCGCTTCGTCATCGCCAATTTCAAGCGCTGGACCGCGCGCGAACTGGATCTGCGGCGGGAGGCTGCCTCGGCGTCCGAACTGGCTGAATCCATGGCGGCGGTCGAGGGCTATACGATCCCCGGCATCGACTGGGACCGCACGACGGGCCGGGTGATGACGCTCGACTGGATCGACGGGATCAAGATCAGCAATCGTGCGGCGCTGATTGCGGCAGGCCACGATCTGAGCGAGATCGCCTCGCGGCTGGTCAACACCTTCCTGCGCCAGGCGATCTCCGAGGGCTATTTCCACGCGGACATGCATCAGGGCAATTTGTTCGTAAAGGCCAATGGCGACATCGCCGCCATCGATTTCGGCATCATGGGCCGGATCGACCGGCGCGCGCGGCAATGGCTGGCGGAGATTCTCTACGGCCTGATCACCGGCAATTACCGGCGCGTGGCGGAAATCCATTTCGAGGCGCAATATGTGCCGCCTCATCATGACGTGGCGGAATTCGCCACGGCCCTGCGCGCCGTGGGCGAGCCGATGCGCGGCAAGTCGGTCAGCGAATTGTCGGTCGGGCAGATGCTCGACGGCCTGTTCGCGATCACCCGCGACTTCGACATGCAGACGCAGCCGCATCTGCTGCTGCTGCAAAAGACGATGGTGATGGTGGAGGGGGTCGCGACCATGCTCGATCCCGACATCAACATGTGGGAAGTGTCCGGTCCCTATGTGAAGGCGTGGCTGCGCGACGAATTGGGGCCGGAGGCGAAGGCGGCGGACGCGATCCTCGACGCGTCCGCGATGATCGCGCGGCTGCCCTCGCTCATCCAGCGCATCGACGAGGCTTTTCCGGAGAAGGGCGGCGCACCGCCGCTGCCGCCACTGCCGCGGGTGGAACTGATCTGGAACCGGCCGCGCGGGGGGCTCAAATTTCTGAGCTATGTGCTGGTGGCGGCGGGGTCGGCGCTGGCGGGCATGGGGGCGATGTGGATCTGGGGTTAGAGCGTACTCACAGTCCGCTTGTCCGCAAAGCAATCCAGAACGAATCGTCATCCTGAGCTTGTTTCAGGATCCATGGTGCCTCTAAGACCAGTCGGCGTGGATGAGAGATGGATGCTGAAACAAGTTCAGCATGACGATCTTGAGTAATTAAATCCGCCCGGCTCCGAACAAGCCTCAGATATCCGGCAGATCCTCGAACCGTTGCGTCCTGATCGTCGCGCCCAGTACCGACAGGCTGCATAGCGCCGCGACCGCTGCCAGCCCTGCGCTGATGAGCGGCGATGTCGGGCCGGTGCCAGCGCCTGCCGCGATCAGCGCGGCGACCGTCGTGGACCCCAATGTCTGCCCCGCCCCGCGCACGGTGGAGGTCAGGCCGCCTGCCGCTGCCGCCCGGTCCATGGGCGATGCGCCGACCACCTGCCGGGTACTGGGCGAATAGAACATGCCGAAGCCAAGGCCGCACAGCGCGACACGCCACGCCAAGTCCAGATAATGCGGATCGTCGGGCAGGAAGGCGAGCGACGTCAGCCCGCCCACCCCGATGGTCATGCCGATGCCGCCCAGCAGCCCCGCAGGCATGCGGTCCGACAGCAGCCCCGCCGTGGGCGCGACGAACAGCGTCACCAGCGGCCATGGCGCGATCACCGCGCCCGCCTCCGCCGGGGAGAAATGATATTGCTGCTGCAGGCGGAAGGGCAGGGTCAGCGTCACGATCATCGAGGCCATATAGCCTGCCAGCAGCGCCACCGATGACAGGGTGATGACCCTGTACCGAAGCAGATCTATCGGAAAGACCGGCCGCGCCTGCCCGCGTTCGCGCCGCACGAATATGGTGCCCAGGCCGATGGCGACCAGCACCAGCGCCGCCGACACGACCGGCGAATCGCCATGCACCGCGCTTTCGAGGCCGAAGATGGCGAGGCCGAACGTGGCCGCGCACATCACTGCGCCCAGCGTGTCATAGGGCTCGTCGCGCGCCACCGGGTCGGGCAGCGCCTTGCGCCCGATGAAGATCGACAGGATGCCGAACGGCACCAGCACCGCGAACAGCCACGGCCAGCGCGCGACGCCGAGGATCAGGCCGCCGACCGTTGGTGCGAGCGAGGAGGCGGTCGCCGCGATCACCGTGTTGAGGCTGAGGCCGCGCCCCAGCGTCGCAGCGGGATAGATGCCCCGGATCAGCGCCGTCCCCACCGCCAGCGTCGCCGCTGCGCCGATCGACTGGAAGATGCGCAGGATGATGAGGAAGGGCAGGCTCTTGGCGAAGAAGCACAACAGCGTGGCGATCAGAAAGACGATCTGCCCATATTGGTACAGCCGCCGGAGGCCGATCCGCTCGCCCAGCGCCGCGAAGGGCAACAGCGCCATCATCATCACCAGCTGATAGACGGTGACGATCATCACCGCCGAGGACGCTTCGACGCCCAGGTCGCGCGCCAGCGTCGGCAGCGCGACGGCGATGATCGAGCCGTCGATGGTGGTCAGCACCGTGCCCAGCGACAGCGCCACGATGGCGACATAGCGGCGCGGCGTCGGCAGTCCGTCGGCCTTGGCGAGCACCTTCACTGCCCCGCTTTCGCCAGCAGCGCCTCGCTCATCGCCCACAGCCGGTCGACCTGTGCGTCGTCCTGCGCCGCTGCATGGGGCGGGCGGGGCGCGCGGCGGTGGAAATAGCCGCCGGTCGTCTGCCCCGGCTCTTCGGCAGTGGCGAGCCAGACGAGCGTGTCGGCGCCCTCCTCCGGTGTTGCCTTGTCGAGCGCGGCGGTGCGTTCACGCGTGTCGGCGGGGGCATGGTTGAAGAAGTTGGACCCGACGATGCCGGGGTGCATGGCGTGGGCGACGATGCCGTCATCGGCCAGCCGCCCGGCCAGCCCGCGCGCGAACATCACGTTGGCGAGCTTGGCATTGCAATAGGCGCGCCCGGTGCTGAAATTCGTTGGGTCCAGAAGCTGGAGATCGTCCCAGATGAGGCCGGGCGTCATCTCGCTGGCGTCCGACGCGGTGACGAGGATGCGCACGCTGCCCGCCGGCGCGTCGGCAGCCGCGGCGCGGAGCAGGGGCAGCAGGCGCTGCGTCAGAAGGAAGGGGCCGAGATGATTCGCGGCGAAACTTTCCTCCAGCCCTTCCTCGGTCACGACCTGGCCGGTGCACATGCCGCCCGCATTGTTGATGAGGATGTCGACCCTGTCGGTGATCGCTGCGATCTCCCGCGCGGCGCGCGCCGCGTCGGCGAGGCGGGAGAGGTCGGCGCGGATCATCGCGACATCGCCTTGCGTGGCCATGGCCGCGATCTGTGCCGCCGCAGCGTCGCAGCGGGCCGGGTCGCGCCCGACGCCGATAATGCGCCATCCCTGCGCCGCCAGCGCCATCGCCGCCGCCTTGCCGATGCCCGAACTCGCGCCCGTTACCACCGCCACGCGGCCTTTGCCCTCGGTCATGCCGTCCTCCCCCTGTTACTTCGTGCGATGGTAGGGCAATTGCGCGCCGCCATTCCAGCGGCGTTTCATGTCCGTGCGTCCGGCGCGGCTGTGCGGGGTGGAATCGGGCGGGATTCGCCTTTATCTTGAGCGCATGACGCGCGACGAAGTCCTTTCTCGCATCAAACCGCATGAGGCCGAGTTGCGCTCGGCGGGGATGACGGCGCTTTACCTGTTCGGGTCGGTGGCGCGCGGCGAGGCCGGTCCGGTCAGCGACATCGACCTGTCCTGCGACATCGGTGCAGAGAAACCCGTAGGCCTCCTCCAATTTATCGGCATGCAGCAGCGGCTTGAGGACATGCTGGGTGCGAAGGTCGATCTTGTCGAGGATCGCTGCCTCATCCCGGCAGTAGCGGCGAGGGCGCGGCGCGACAGGATACGCATTTTTTGAAAAGCGATGAGAGCGCGACCGGACACGGCTCGATACGATGCTGCTCATTATCGGCCGCATTCGGAGACGCTCGGCGATGCTGACGCTAGCCCGATTCGTGGAGGATGAGGACGAGATCGATCTCCTCGCCTATCGCCTCGCGATGCTGGGCGAGGCGGCATCGAAACTATCGTCCGCCTTGCGCGAGCGCCATCCACAGATTCCCTGGCGGCAGATGGTCGGACTTCGCAATATCGTGTCCCATGAATATATGCGTGTCACGCCAGCCCGTATCTGGCAAACCGCGCAGCAAGACCTCGAGCCCGTCGAGGCGTTGTGCCGGGTGGAACTTGGAAGGCAGGACCAATGACCTCACCCCGTATCCTCCTCATCGTCTCTGGCGGGATCGCCGCCTATAAGTCGCTCGAACTGGTGCGGCTGCTCCGGCGCAAGGGCGTGGCGGTGCGCGCCGTCCTGACCGAGGCAGCAAAGGAGTTCGTGACGCCGTTATCCTTCGGCGTGCTGACGGAGGATCATGTTTACGGCGACATGTTCGACCTCAAGGAAGAGCGCGAGATCGGCCATATCCAGTTGTCGCGGCAGGCGGACCTGATCGTGATCTCGCCTGCCTCCGCCAATATGCTGGCCAAGATGGCGGGCGGTCTGGCGGACGATCTGGCCAGCACCATATTGCTCGCGACCGACAAGCCCGTCCTGGCCGTGCCCGCGATGAACGTGCGCATGTGGGATCATCCCGCGACCCAGCGCAACCTGGCGCAGCTTCGCGCCGACGGCATCACCGTCATGGACCCGGCCGAGGGCGACATGGCCTGCGGCGAATATGGCAAGGGCCGCCTGCCCGAACCGCCGGAGATCGTGGAGCAGATCATGGCGATGCTGGAGCAGCCCGCCGTGATCGTGCCGCCGCTGCTGACCGACACCACGCGCACGATCCATGCGCCCGATTTCAGCCATGCGAATCTGTATGGGCGCCATGTCCTCGTCACCGCCGGGCCGACGCACGAGCCGATCGATCCGGTGCGCTTCATCGGCAATCGCTCGTCCGGGCTGCAGGGGTTCGCCATCGCGCGGGCGGCGGCGGATGCGGGCGCGCGGGTGACGCTCGTCTCCGGGCCGGTTGCGCTGCCGACGCCGCGCGGCGTGCGCCGCATCGACATCGAGACCGCGCGGGAGATGCAGGCGGCCGTCGAGGACTCGCTGCCCGCCGACGTCGCCATCATGGTCGCAGCGGTGGCGGACTGGCGCGCGGCGGACAGTGCGATGATCAAGCTCAAGAAGGACGGCACCGGGACCGTGCCGCCGCTGGCGCTCGCGGAAAATCCCGACATATTGGCGGGCCTCGCCGTCCATCCGCAGCGGCCGCGCCTGCTGGTCGGTTTTGCAGCGGAGACCAACGACGTGCTCGACCATGCCGTCGCCAAGCGCGCGCGCAAGGGCGCCGACTGGATCGTCGCCAATGACGTGTCCTCGGGCGAGAGCGGCAGCATCATGGGCGGGGCGGACAATGCCGTTCACATCATCACCCGCGCGGGCGTGGAAAGCTGGCCGCGCATGCGCAAGGATGCGGTCGCCCGCCGCCTGGTCGAAAGGATCGCAGATGCCCTCGATAACCCCGCCGATGCTGCCCGTTGAGATCGCCGTCCGGCGGCTCGCCCATGGCGACGGCCTGCCGCTGCCCGCCTATGCGACGGCGGGCGCGGCGGGGATGGATATCGTCGCGGCCGAGGATGTGACGCTGGCGCCCGGTGGCCGTCATGCCGTCGCGACCGGCTTCGCCATGGCCATACCGGATGGCTATGAGGTGCAGGTGCGCCCGCGTTCCGGTTTGGCGCTCAAGCATGGCATCAGCCTGCCCAACACGCCCGGCACCATCGACAGCGACTATCGCGGCGAACTCAAGATCATCATGATCAATCTGGGCGCGGAGGCCTTCGCCATCGCGCGGGGCGACCGGATCGCGCAGTTGGTCGTCGCGCCGGTACTGCCTGCCCGGCTGGTGGAGGTCGATGCGCTGGACGAGACCGTGCGGGGCGTTGGCGGTTTCGGGTCGACGGGAGTGCGCACGGCATGACGATGACCGACGATCAGCTGGAACGCTATGCCCGCCATATCGTGCTGAAGGAGATTGGCGGCGCGGGTCAGGCGCGCCTGTTGTCCGCGCATGTCGCGGTGGTGGGTGCGGGGGGCCTTGGTTGCCCGGCCATCGCCTTCCTCGCGGCGGCGGGGGTGGGGACGATCCGGGTGATCGACCCCGACATCGTCTCGCTGTCCAATCTGCAACGGCAGATATTGTTCGGGACGGAGGATGTCGGCCGGCCCAAGGCGGAGGTGGCGCAGGCCGCCGTCGCCCACCTGACGCCGGACGTGCATCTGGTCGCGATCAACCAGCGGCTGACGGCGGACAATGCCGCCCTGCTGCTGCGCGACGTCGACGTGATTCTGGACGGGTGCGATAATTTCGAGACGCGGCTGGTCGTGTCGGACGCTGCGACCGCGATGCGCGTGCCGCTGGTGAGCGCGGCGGTCGGATCGTTCGACGGACAGGTCGGCGTGTGGCGCGGCTGGGAGCCGGGCCAGCCCTGCTATCGCTGCCTCGTCGGGGCGGACCCGGCGCGGGCGGACATGAACTGCGCGGACGAGGGTGTGGTCGGCGCGGTGACGGGCACGATCGGCAGCCTCGCCGCGCTCGAGGTAATCCGCGCGCTGGTGCCCTTTGGCGAGGAAGCGGCCGGGCAGATGCTGATCGCCGACCTGCTGGGCCGCCGTTTCCGCAATGTGCGCGTAGCCGCCGACCCGGCCTGCCCTGCCTGCGCGGCGGAGAATATCACCGCGTGACCGCCGGGCGCAGGCCGCTCCTCCTGATCGCCACGACCGGGGATGCGGAGAGGCTGCGCGGCGGGTTGACGCTGGCGTGCGCGGAGGCGGCGCTGGGCGGCACGGTCAGAATGTTCCTGCAATTGGACGCGGTGGCTTTGTTGAAGGCGCCGGTGGAGGGGCCGCGCGATGAGGCGCATGCGGCGCAGGGGCTGCCGGTGCTGGCCGCACTGATCGAGGATGCGCTGGAACTGGGGGTGGCGGTCATCGCCTGCCAGAGCGGGTTGGCGCTGGCGGATATGGATGCGGCGATGCTGGATGCGCGGGTCATAATTGGCGGGCCGGTTGGGGTGCTGGCTGCGATGGGGGTGGATGAGCGGCTGGTGGTGGTTTGAAATCCGTATCTAACCGCTCGTCACCCCGGGCTTGACCCGGGGTCCAGCTTCGCCCGATGCATGAACCATGGAACGTGAGCAGCAGGGCGGCTGGGTCTACATCATGGCCAACCGTTATCGTGGTACGATGTATGTCGGCGTTACCGCACATCTCGCGGCCCGCATTTTGCAGCACCGGTCTGGGGACGGCTCAGATTTCTGCGCGCGCTACGGGTTGATCCATCTGGTCTGGGCTGAGCGCGGAGACGATATCGTCTCCTGCATCGAACATGAGAAGCGTATCAAGCGCTGGCGACGCGAATGGAAATTCGACCTGATCGAGCGCGGCAATCCCGATTGGCAGGACCGGTTCGACTCACTTGTCTGACAGGGGTAGCTGGACCCCGGGTCAAGCCCGGGGTGACGAGACCGTCGACCCTACTTCACCCAAACCCCATTGCGCTTGTGCCAGTCCTCCAGCGATTCTTCGGGATACAGATCGAAACACCGATCCCCCTCGCCCACATCCGGGCGCACCCAGTCGAGCTTGAACTTCAGCATCAGGTGCACCTTGGACGGCGGCACGGGCAGGTCGCTGTCGATGGCGGAGGCGAAGGGGTGGACGAAGTCGGGCCATTCGGGGTCGTACAGCCACAGAGCCGCCGCGCAGCGCGTGCAGAAATGGCGCTGTCCCGAGGAGGTCCGGCAGGAGCCGTCATCGTCGCGGATTTCTGCGCGGTAGATGCCCAGGCTCCCCGGCTCCGCTTCCACGGACAGGCTTTGCGCCACCCCACCGAGGTTGATCGCAAAGCCGCCCCCGCCGGCCGTCTTGCGACAGATAGAGCAATAGCAAAGCTGATAGGGCACGGGCGTATGGCTGTTGCAGGTGAAACGGATCGCGCCGCATCGGCACGCGCCTTTCAGGGTCATGGGCATGGGCGGGCATCCTCCTTGCTTCCGAAACGCCTGCCGGTCCATCCGGCTCCCCCGCATGTCCGCATGGCAGAGGGCCGCATGGCAAAGGGGCCGCATGGGAAAGGGGCCCCATGGCAAAGGGATGACAGCCGCCGCCCGCAATGCTAGCGAGCAAGCCTCTTTCAAACCCCATCATGGTCCCGTGAACGATGAACGCCTTCTCGACCCTTGCCCATAGCGCCCCCACCAGTGCGGAGGATCGTGCCGCCCTGCTCACCGAGCCGGGCTTCGGCAATGTATTTACCGACCATATGGTGACGATCCGCTATACCGAGGGCAAGGGCTGGCACGATGCGACGCTCGGCCCGCGCGGTCCCATCGCGCTCGATCCGGCGGCGGCGGTGCTGCATTATGCGCAGGAGATTTTCGAGGGGCTCAAGGCGTATCGCCTGCCCGACGGCGGCATTGCGAGCTTTCGCCCGGACGCCAATGCGCGCCGGTTCAACATGAGCGCTGCGCGCCTCGCCATGCCGGCGATTCCCGAGGAGCTGTTCGTCGAGAGCGTGCGGCAGATCGTGGCAGCCGACCATGCATGGACGCCGAGCGCGGACAAGGGCAGCCTGTACCTGCGCCCCTTCATGTTCGCGGACGAGGCGTTTCTGGGCGTTCGCCCTGCCAAATCCTATCTCTACTGCGTCATCGCCTCGCCGGTCGGCGCCTATTTCAAGGGCGGCAAGGACGCGGTGACGCTCTGGGTCAGCCATGATTATGTCCGCGCCGTCCCCGGCGGCACGGGCGCGGCCAAGTGCGGCGGCAATTATGCCGCGTCGCTGCTGCCGCAGGCGCATGGGATCGAGGAGGGCTGCGACCAGGTGCTGTTCCTCGACGCGGTAGAGCGCCGCTATATCGAGGAACTGGGCGGCATGAACATCATGTTCGTGATGAACGACCAGACGATCGTCACCCCGCCGCTCGACGGGTCGATCCTGCCTGGCATCACGCGCGATTCGCTGATCTCGCTGGCGGCGGAGGCGGGCTATACGGTGCGCGAGGAGCGTTACAGCTTCGACCAGTGGGAAGCCGACACGCGTTCGGGTGCACTCAAGGAGGCGTTCGCCTGCGGCACCGCCGCCGTCATCACGCCGATCGGCGAGGTCCGGTCCAAGAAGGGTGGCTTCGTGATCGGCAATGGCGCTGGCGGCGAGGTGGCGCGGATGCTGAAGGAGAAGCTGGTCGGCATCCAATATGGCCGGGTCGAGGACAGCCATGGCTGGCTCGAACGGCTGGTGTGAGCCAATGAGGTCATCCCCGCCTGCGCGGGGATGACTAAGCGTTTAACACATGGCGGAAGGCTATCGCTCTCACCCCGCATAAGTCAGCGCGGCGGAGACCAATGCGAGGTGCGCGGCGGCGGTGAAGGCCAGGGCGATGACGAAGTCCTTCGCGGTGAGGGTGCCGGTCATTTTCGGTTTGTCCTTTTGATTGGGCGTTGTGATGCAGCGCAGATGATGCTCCGCGGATCGCGGGCAAGAGTGAATGCGTGACGCAGGCTCGCCCCTTGTAAAAGCCCCGGAAAAGCGGCTTATGACCGGTTCGCGCTTCGCGAATTGGTGAGGGTCTTTGCGTGAAACGGATGCGCCGCACGCTGCTGGAGATATGGATCGTCCTGCCGCTGGCGGGGCTGGTCGGCTTCATGGGTCCGTTCGGCACCTATTTGATGGGCGATTTCCTGGCTCGGTCGGGGCGGTGGCTGCTATTGCTGCTGGGCGCCTATGTGCTGGTGCGGCCGACCATGGTCTTCTGGAACTGGGTTGCTCGGGCGACGCGGCTGCCGCACGGGTCGGTCCTGATTTGGGGGCTGACGGTGTCGAGCCTCCCTATGGCCGTGATCTGGCGCTTGGGCGGGGCGCAGGAAATCCGCATGCTGGGTAGCTATACGGGCGGCGTGCTGCCTTTCGCGCTGCTGTGTTCGCTCACAATCCTGCTCGTCGCCTGGCTGGCCGAGCGCGCGGACGAGCATTTGCAGCGCACCTATGGTGGGCCGATCCGACAATGGCGCGCGGGCGTCGAGACGGTCGTGGCGCCGCCAGCGGCGGCAAAGGATGGCGAGCAGCCCCCACGCCTGTTTGCGCGGCTAGGCCCGCGTTTCGTGGGGCCGGTCCTCGCGCTGGAGAGCGAGGATCATTATGTGCGCGTCCACGGGCGGCAGGCGAGCGAACTCGTCCTCATGCGGCTGCGCGATGCGATTGCGGAAATGGACGGGATGCCGGGCGAGCAGACGCACCGTAGCTGGTGGGTCGCGCGCGATGCGGTGACCCATGTGAACCGTACCGGCCGCACGCTGGAGATCGTCCTGGCCAATGGCGAGAAGGTGCCGGTGGCGCGCGATTCGGTCGACCGGCTGGAAGCGAGCGGCTTCCTGCCCGCCCGCAATGGGGCGGGGCAGGAAGCCTGATCGCGTCAGGCGACGAAATTGCCCGCAATGGCGACATCGCCGAGCGGCTTGCGGTCGCTGGGCACTTCGCGCTCACGCAGACCTTCGGGCAGGGTGGCAGGATCGCCGATCTTGCCGATGGCGATGGCCGCTTCGAACCGGAAGCCTTCGGGCACGCCCAGTTCCGTGCGCGCCTTGTCGAAGTCGGCGCCGACCATGCCGTGCGCATGATAGCCCAGCAGATGCGCCTGAAGCGCGATATTTTGCCACGCCGCGCCAGCGTCGAAGCTGTGCGAGTGGCTGGGTTTTTCGGGCGATCCCATGGTGGTCTCGCTCACGATGAAGATCAGCAGACCCGAATCCTTCGCCCAGCTCTGGTTGAAGGGGATGAGCAGGTCGAGGAAGCGGCCCCAATTGGCGTCGTCGCGGGTCGCATAGAGAAAGCGCCACGGCTGGTAATTATAGGCGGACGGTGCCCAGCGGCCCGCGTCCAGGATGGTGTCGACATCTGCGGCGGGGATCGAGGAGCCGTCATAGGCGCGCGGCGACCAGCGGTCGATGAACAGGCGGTCGGTCGCGGCGTCGGTGGTGCGGTTCGTGGTCATGGCGGCGAAGGCTCCTTGGATCGTCTGTCTCGTCCGGTTCCGAACTGGTTCGATTTCGGCCGAATCCCGGCGGGACAATAAAGCGCCTTCTGCCCGAACCAAGGCGGTCTCTCATCAATCCTTTCGATCAGTGAAAGTGACGCCTTGGTATATCGGCCCTAACCCGCTGGAGCGCGACAGATCCAGTTGGCCGCATCCTTGGGGTCGAGGTCGGGCGACTTCAGATAGGCTTGCGTCGGATCGGGGCACAGCAGGAAGGTCCGTTCCTTGCCGCCATCGCGGGTATAGCGCCCGGCGACGATGCCGGTCGGCGGTGTCCCCTTCTCCACCCAGTCGACCAGCGCGTCGAGCATCTCCTCTACCGCATCGTCGGTGGGACCGGTGCCGCCGCGGCAATGCCACATGCCCGGCACCGGGATATAGCGCGACCAGTCGCCCGCATTGGGGAAGCGCTTTTGCAGGGCATGATAGCCTGCGAGGGATTCGAGGTAGCTCATCGATTCATCGTTGACGCCGTGCCATACGATCATCTTCGCGCCGCTGGCGGCCAGCGCGTTGAAATCCATCGGGTCGTCGAACGGCATGGTCTCGCCATCCTTGGACGTCAGGCGGACGATTTCCTTGAAGTCGGTGATCTTCCAATAATCGGCGTCGGGGTTTACCGAGCGTGCCTTGGTATCGGCCATGATATGCGTGAAGGGCACGCCCTTGCGCAGCAGGTCGGCGGTATTGGCGCCCTTCGTGCTGGGCCATGGCGGCGGCAGGGTGCCCAGGATGAAGCGGGTCCAGCCCGACACGTCGGAGATGGGATAGCCCGGATGCGTGCCGTCGCCGCTCGGCCCGCCGGACGGGAACTTGTACGTGTTGCGGATGAGGTTGAACGTCTCGATCTGCGCAGGCGTAAAGCCGACCTTCTTCAATATGCCGGTGTCGAAATTCCTGATCGCGCGCGGATCGTGGATGATCCCGTCCTTCGCGCCGTCGACATCGTCATAGGCGGCCAGGATCGCGGCGTTCGCCTTCTTGGTCAGGTCCGGCGAGATCCAGCCTTCGGGATGGTTCTGCAGATGGCCGGCGATGCGGAAGATATTGGGGTGGTAGAGCGAGGCGTGCCAGGGCGTCGCGCCCACCAGAAAGCCGTCGAAATTCTGGCCGCCGAACCGGCGCGCATTGCCAAGGCCCATCTGCCCGCCGCCGGAGCAGCCGCTGATGTAACGCTTGATATCGGGCTTCTTGTAATAGGCGCGGGTGATCGCCTGCGTCGCGGTGGCCGACGACTGGACGCCGCGCCACAGGAAGTCGGTCAAGCGGCCCTTGTCGTTCATGAAGCTGAAGTCGGCAGGGCTTTTCGCGCCGGTCCCCGCGTCGCTGCCCGCCAGCGCATAGCCGCGCGCGAGCAGGCGTTCCGGGATGTCCGGTATCTTGCCCGCCGCGCCGCCGATGCCGAGATAGACATAACGGCCCGTGAACTCGTCCGGCAGGGTGATGGTGAACAGCACCTTGTTGGGACCGGGGTCGGTGTTGGTGACATAGCCCATGACGCGGCAGCCCCAGATCTCGCCGGGGCCGACATGGCCGCGATCGGCGAACACTTCGCGCACGGCAAAGGCGATGGTGGTGCCCTTTGGCGCCATGTCCTGGATGGTGTCGGTATCGCAGACATCCGAATAGGCCGCCTGCGCCGGTGACGCCATGAGGGCGAGTGAGAGCGCGGCGCCGGCCGCCAATATGCTTGTCCGCATGGAAGTCCCTTTTGTCGTTATCCGTTGGCGGCAGACTATCGGGGCGGATCAGGCGAAGGGAAGATACGGGACGCCGAGTTTCTTGCACGGCGTCCAGCGGTGAGGTGAAAATGGGTTGGGCCCGCTCCTTGTCCCCATCCGCTATACCCGTCTGCTCGCGAACCCCATTCACCCCGTCATCCCCGCAAAAGCGGGGATCCAGAGCGGCAGAAAACTGCGCCAGACTCTGGATTCCCGCTTTCGCGGGAATGACGATGGGTTTCGGGGGATTTGTTTGTCGGAGAGTAAGGCGGCTTTGCTCCTCAATGCGAGATCAGCAGCGGAACCGGCGTTTCCTCCAGCAGCGTGTGCGTCGTCCCGCCGAACAGCCGCTCGCGCAGGCGGCCATGGCCGTAGCTCCCCATTACGCCCCAGGCGGCGCTGGCGAAGGCGTCGTGGAGGTGGGTGCTGAGGCTGCCGACCTGCTCCGCGACGCGGGCGGTGGCGGTGCAGCCATGGCGGGCGAGGTAGCGCACGGCATCCTGCGGGTCGGCCTCGGCCTGTCCGTCGCCGCCGCCGATGGTCAGTATCTCGACGGAGCATGCCAGCCTGAGCAGGGGCACCGCAGCGCGCAGGGCGTCGGCGGCGGGCGCGGAGCCGTCCCAGCCGACCAGCGCGCGGCCGCGCACCGCCATCTCGTGCGCGCCGGGCGGCACGACGAGAACCGGCGCGGTCGTCGCGCGCGCCACGCGGCCGGGCAGGTCGCCCTGATCGCCAAGGCCGGGCGCATCCTTGCTGCTCATCACCACCAGATCGGCGAGCCGCGCGGCCTGCGCCAGCGAATGGTCGAAGTCGCCCTGCGCGCGTATCCATTCGTGCGAGACATCGAGGTCGCGCAGCCGGTCCTCGACCTGGGCGACGTTCGCATCCTCCCGGTCGCGCTCCTCGAACAGCACGGTCGCCTGCGCCGGGCCACCGCCATAGGCATCGACGAGCACCGGCAGGCGCAGCAGGTCGAGGCACACGAGATGGCCGTCCAGCGCGCGGGTGAGGTCGAGCGCGCATTGCAGGCGGGCATCCTGTCCCATATCGTCGTGAACCATCAGCAGGATCGTCTTCATGGCATCTCTCCTCGGGCTCGGTGCCGGGGACGGTCGTGCATCCCTGTCGGTCATCGTTCGCTGGCCGATACTAGCATGGATCGAGGCGTGCGTGCCTGCGAATCGCCTTGCTTTGAGGGCCTCTCGTCACTATAGGGCCGCGTTCCTGCCTTCGGGTGGGTCAGATGGGACGGGCCGGCCGGTAGGGCTGCCGTGTTCGTCCGCAATCGTCTGCGGCGCGCCCCTGGGGTGTCGCCGCAACAGACACAAGGAGACGAAAATGCCCAAGCTCAAGACCAAGAGCGGTGTGAAGAAGCGTTTCAAGTTCACCGCCACCGGCAAGGTCAAGCACGGCGTCGCTGGCAAGCGTCACCGCCTGATCAGCCATACTGCGAAATATCTCCGTCAGAATCGCGGCACTTCGTTGCTGGCGACCGCGGACGTTGCCCATGTGCGCCTCTGGGCGCCCTACGGCCTGAAGTAAGGAGTAGAGAAGCATGGCACGTGTAAAACGCGGCGTAACGACGCGCGCGAAGCATAACCGCATTCTGAAGGCGGCGAAGGGCTATTATGGCCGTCGCAAGAATACCATCCGCGTCGCACGTCAGGCCGTCGAAAAGGCCGGCCAGTACGCGTATCGCGATCGCAAGGTCAAGAAGCGCAGCTTCCGCGCCCTGTGGATCCAGCGCATCAACGCGGCTGTCCGCGCCGAAGGTCTGACCTATGGCGTGTTCATGCACGGCCTCAAGCTCGCTGGCGTCGAACTGGACCGCAAGGTCCTGGCCGACATTGCGATGCATGAGGGCGAAGCCTTCAAGGGCATCATTGCCCAGGCCCGCGCGGCGCTCCCCGCGGCCTGATTACGGCATAGCATGACGTTCAGGGGGCGCCGGGCGAAAGTCCGGCGCCCCTTTTATTTTGTCCGTCCGGTGGAGGACCAAGGCCCATGTCGCTGCATCTCTGGTGGCTGTACGTCACCGCCGTGTTCCTGATCTCCGCCACGCCGGGGCCGAACATGCTGCATGTGATGACGCAGAGCATCCATCACGGTCCGCGCCGGGCGTTCGCGACCATGGCGGGATTGATGAGCGCGATTCTGCTGTGCCTCGTCGCGTCGGCGCTGGGCCTGGGTGCCTTGCTCAAGGCGTCGCCGCGATTGTTCGATCTGCTGCGCTATGCGGGCGCTGCCTATCTGATCTGGCTGGGCATCAAGGCGTGGCGTGCCCCGGTCGCGGATGGCGGCGGCGAATATGGTGCGGGACCGAAGCGCTCCGCTGGCGCGCTCTATGCCACGGGCCTGCTGACCGGCCTGTCCAACCCCAAGCTGATCGTCTTCGCCGCCGCGCTGTTCCCGCAGTTCATCGAGTTGCACCGGCCCTTCGCGCTCCAGTTGGCGATACTGGTCGCCAGCTTCGTGGTGATCGAGAGTTTCTGGTACGGCGTTTATGCCATGGGCGGCACGCGCCTGGCCCACTGGCTGGCCCCGGCCGGGCGGCAGCGATTGTTCAATCGCGGGACTGGGGTGATGTTCATGGGTTTTGGCGGGGCGTTGCTGGGCGCGCGGGCGTGAGGGCGCGGTAAGATTGGCGCTCCTATTACGTCGCCCCCGCGAAGGCGGGGGTCCATCTGGTGAAGGCGCATCCGTAAGTACGGCAGGAGATGGATTTTCGCCTGCGCGGGAATGACATAAAGTGGTGCGATGGATCACGAGTTTGTCCCGACAGTCTATATGCTGGCGAGCCATCGTAACGGGACATTGTATGTCGGTGTCACGTCCAATTTAATCCAGCGGTTGCACCAGCATCGAACAGGCACGACCGGGGGCTTCGCGAGCAGGCATGGGGTGTACCGTCTTGTCTGGTACGAGGTGGGCGGCTCCATGGAAGAATCAATTCGCCGTGAGAAGCGGATCAAGAAGTGGAATCGGGCGTGGAAACTGCGGCTGATTGAGGAAGCCAATCCCCTGTGGCGCGACCTTGCGCTTGATCTTGGCTTCGATCCGCTAGATTAGCCTGCCCCTTCACAGTCATTCCCGCGCAGGCGGGAATCCAGAGTCGCCGGACGCAGCGCCAGCCACACTGGATCCCCGCCTCCGCGGGGATGACGGTCGAGATGGAATTTCTGATGACCGAAACAGACGCACTGAAATCCGGCCTTGTCGCCGACATCGAGCGGGCGGACAGCCTTGAGGCGCTGGAGAGCCTGCGCGTCGGCGCGCTGGGCAAGAGCGGGGTCGTGACCGGCCTGCTCAAGACGCTGGGCAGCATGTCGCCCGAGGAGCGCCTCGAGAAAGGCCCGCCGATCCAGTCCCTGCGCGAAGCCGTGACTGCTGCCATCGCGGCGCGCAAGGCGGCGATGGAGACGGCGGCGCTCGACGCGCGGCTGGCGTCGGAGCGGA
This sequence comes from Sphingobium sp., assembly GCA_040508315.1. Classification (GTDB taxonomy): domain Bacteria; phylum Pseudomonadota; class Alphaproteobacteria; order Sphingomonadales; family Sphingomonadaceae; genus Sphingobium. The sequence continues at coordinate 3,364 of JBEVNC010000066.1, read as the reverse complement.
TCGACATGACGCTGCCCGCCGCCGACGTGCCCTTGGGGTCGATCCACCCGGTCAGCCAGGTGATGGACGAACTGGCCGAAATCTTCGCGGACCTCGGCTTCTCCGTTGCCACCGGGCCGGAGATCGAGGACGACTGGCATAATTTCACCGCGCTCAACATACCGGAGACGCATCCGGCGCGCGCGATGCACGACACGTTCTATTTCCCGGATGCGGATGCGGATGCTGAGGGCTGCAGGATGCTCCTGCGCACGCATACCTCGCCGGTGCAGATCAGGACGATGATGAACGGCGAGCCGCCGATCCGCATCATCGCGCCGGGCCGCGTCTATCGTTCGGACAGCGACGCGACCCACACGCCGATGTTCCATCAGATCGAGGGTCTGGTGATCGACAAGGGCATCCATCTGGGTCATCTCAAATGGACGCTGGAGACCTTCCTCAAGGCGTTCTTCGAGCGCGACGACATCACGCTGCGCCTTCGCCCGAGCTATTTCCCCTTCACCGAGCCTTCGGTGGAGGTCGATGTCGGCTATAAAGTCGAAAATGGTCAGCGCGTGATCGGCGGGTCGGGCGATGCGCCGGGTGGCGGCTGGATGGAGGTGTTGGGGTCCGGCATGGTTCATCGCAAGGTGATCGAGGCATGCGGGCTCGACCCCAATGAGTGGCAGGGCTTTGCGTTCGGCACGGGCGTCGACCGCCTCGCCATGCTGAAATATGGCATGAACGACCTGCGCGCCTTCTTCGACGGCGACCTGCGCTGGTTGCGGCATTATGGATTCTCGGCGCTCGACGTGCCTACGCTGTCGGGAGGAGTCGGCGCATGAAATTCACCCTCAGCTGGCTCCGCGAGCATCTCGACACCGACGCATCGCTCGACGCGATCCTCGTCGCGCTGACCGATATCGGCCTGGAGGTCGAAGGCGTGGAGAGTCCCGCCGCGAAGCTTTCCGGCTTTCGGGTAGCGAAGGTGCTGACTGCCGAGCGTCATCCGCAAGCCGACAAGTTGCAGGTGCTGACGGTCGACCAGGGCGACGGCCATCCGTTGCAGGTCGTGTGCGGCGCGCCCAATGCGCGCGCCGGCCTGATCGGCGTGTTCGGCGTGGAGGGCGCGGTTGTGCCCGCCAACGGCATGGTGCTGCGCAAGGCGGCGATCCGCGGCGTCGAATCCAACGGCATGATGTGTTCCACGCGCGAGCTGGAACTGGGCGACGACCATGACGGCATCATCGAACTGCCCGCCGATGCGCCCGTGGGCAGCGCCTTTGCCGATTATGCCGGGCTGGACGATCCGGTCATCGACGTGTCGATCACGCCCAACAAGCAGGATTGCATGGGCGTGCGCGGCATTGCGCGCGACCTGGCTGCCAAGGGCATCGGGACGCTCAAGCCGCTGACCGTCCCCGCCATCGCCGAGCAGGGCGTGGGGCCGGACGTGCGCACCGATGCGCCGGACGACTGCCCCGCCTTCTATGCGCGCGCGGTCACTGGCGTCGCAAATGGCGCATCGCCGGAATGGATGCAGCGGCGGCTCAAAGCCATCGGGCAAAAGCCGATCTCGACGCTGGTCGACATCACCAATTATGTGATGTTCGACCTGGGCCGGCCGCTGCACGTCTATGATCTGGACACGCTGTCGGGTGGCCTCGTCGCACGCAGGGCGAGGGCGGGCGAGACGGCGGTGGCGCTCAACGGCAAGAGCTATACGCTGGCCGAAGGCATGACGGTGATCGCCGACGATAGCGGCGTGCACGACATTGGCGGCATCATGGGCGGCGAGCATTCGGGCGCGCAGGGGCACACGACCCGCGTCCTCATCGAATGCGCCTATTTCACGCCGGAGGGCATTGCGCGCACCGGGCAGGCGCTCGGCCTGACCTCCGACGCGCGCCAGCGGTTTGAGCGGGGCGTCGATCCGGCCTTCCTGTCGGATGGCCTCGACATTGCGACCGACTATGTCCTGAAACTGTGCGGCGGCACGGCCAGTGCGATGACGCGCGCCGGGCAGCCGCCTGTCGCCGCGCGCACCGTCCTGCACGATCCGGCGCTCAGCGAGGCCCTTGGCGGCGTCGCGGTGCCAGAGGCGGAGCAGAAGGCGATCCTCGAACGGCTGGGCTTCACGGTCGCGGTCGACTGGACGGTCAAGGTGCCGACATGGCGCCGCGATGTGGACGGCTCGGCCGATCTGGTCGAGGAGGTGATCCGCATCCACGGCCTCGGCAACGTGCCCTCCACCCCGTTGCCGCGCGCGCCCGGCGTCGCCCGGCCGACCGCCACGCCCGAACAGATGGTCGAGCGCCGCGCGCGCCGCGCCGCCGCATCGCGCGGGCTGAACGAGGCGGTCAACTGGTCCTTCATCTCCGAAAAGGAGGCGGCGACCGTCGGCGGTGGCGACTGGACGCTCGCCAATCCGATTTCCGAGGACCTCAAGGTCATGCGGCCGTCGCTGCTGCCCGGCCTGCTGGCCGCGGCGCGGCGCAATGCCGACCGGGGTGCGTCGGGGATTCGCCTGTTCGAGATCGGGCGGCGCTATTTCCGCGCAGAGGACGGGTCGAGCAGGGAGCGGCTGACGCTGGGCTTCGTGCTGGCGGGGGAGAAGTCTCCGCGCGGTTGGCAGGGTGGCAAGGCGAAGGCGTTCGATGCGTTCGATGCCAAGGCGGAGGCGCTGGCGCTGCTCGCCGCCGCTGGAGCGCCCGTGACCAATCTCCAGATGATGGGCGAGGCGGGGGCGAGTTTTCACCCCGGCCAGTCCGGTACGTTGCGGCTGGGGCCGAAGACGGTGCTGGCATCCTATGGCGTGCTGCATCCGTCGCTGGCCAAGGCGTTCGATCTGTCGGGGACTGTCGTGGCGGCCGAACTCTATCTTGATGCCATCCCGTTGAAGCGCAGGAGCGGCTTCATGCGGCCGGTCTATTCGCCGCCAGCCTTGCAGGCGGTGACCCGCGATTTCGCTTTCCTGGTGCCGGAAGCGGTGGAGGCCGAAGCGCTGGTGCGCGCGGTGAAGGGGGCGGACAAGGCGGCGATCGTCACGGCGCGGCTGTTCGACAGCTTTATCGGTGCAGGCGTGCCGGACGGGCAGAAGAGCCTGGCCATCGAGGTGACGTTGCAGCCTGGCGACAAGAGCTTCAGCGATGATGAGCTGAAGGCCGTGTCGGACAAGGTGGTGAAGGCGGCTGCCAAGCTGGGCGGCGTGCTGCGGGGGTAATTTTCTCCCCTCCCGCCTGCGGGAGGGGTCGGGGGGTGGGCAAGCGACCGTGAGGTCGCTGTTGATCGAGATGGTAGTGCTGGGCCAACCCAAACCCCACCCCCGCACCGGCGGTGGGGGAATATGAAAAAACCCTGCGAGGGCAAAAACGCAAGGATA
>JBEVNC010000041.1:0-4135 GCA_040508315.1 Sphingobium sp. | reverse complement strand
ATCTGGAAGCGCGAGGAACTGCGCGACGTGGACGGCGACCCATGGGGCGGCCGCACGCTGGAATGGGCGACCAGTTCGCCCCCGCCGGACTATAACTTCGCCTTCACGCCCGTCATCCACTCGCTCGACGCCTGGTACGACATGAAGCAACGCAAGGCCCAGCGTCCGGTGGACGGCTTCCGACCGATCCACATGCCCAGCAATACGGGCACCGGCGTCATCCTGTCGGCCCTCAGCCTCATCATCGGTTTTGCCCTTATCTGGTATATCTGGTGGCTGGCGGCGCTGGGCTTCGTGGGGCTGGTCGCCACCGCCATCGCCCATACCTTCAACTATAAGCGCGATTTCCACATTCCGGCCGAGACGGTGATCGCCACCGAGGCCGAGCGGACGCGCCAGCTCGGCCTGGGAGCCTGACGCCATGGGCAGCACGATAGCCTACGATCCGGACAAGCCGGTCGCCTTCTACGACCTGGACGAGCATGAGCATCCCGAGGGGCACAGCACCATGCTGGGCTTCTGGATCTACCTGATGAGCGACTGCCTCATCTTCGCGATCCTGTTCGCCTGCTATGCGGTGCTGGGCGGCAATTATGCGGCGGGACCGGGGCCGAAAGACCTGTTCGACCTGCCGCTCGTCGCGCTCAACACCGCGATGCTGCTGTTCTCGTCCATCACCTATGGCTTCGCGATGCTGGCGATGCAGCGCGGTGCCAAGGGTCAGGTTCTTGGCTGGCTCGCCGTCACCGGCTTGTTCGGTCTCGCCTTCCTCTCCATCGAACTCTACGAGTTCGCTCATCTGATCCACGAAGGCGCGACGCCGCAGCGTAGCGCCTTCCTGTCCGCCTTCTTCACGCTGGTCGGCACGCATGGCCTGCATGTCACCTTCGGATCGATCTGGCTGGTGACGCTGATGGTGCAGGTCGCGAAGAAGGGCCTCATCCCCGCGAACCAGCGCCGCCTGATGTGCCTCAGCCTGTTTTGGCATTTCCTCGACGTCATCTGGATCGGCGTCTTCACCTTCGTCTATCTGCTGGGGATGCTGCGATGAGCAACAGCCACGACCACGCTCACGATCATGGGCAGGATCACGCCAACCATGGCAGCATGCGCGACTATGTGATCGGCTTCGTCCTGTCGGTCGTCCTGACCGCCATCCCGTTCTGGCTGGTGATGGCGCGCCCCCTGTCGGGGCCCGTGACCGGCGTCATCATCATGGGCTTCGCGGCCGTGCAGATGATCGTCCACATGATCTACTTCCTGCACATGAACGGCAAGGCGGAGGGCGGCTGGTCGATGACCGCGCTGGTCTTCACCATCATCCTGGTCGTCATCATGCTGTCGGGGTCGATGTGGGTGATGACCCACCTCAACGCCAATATGATGCCGCATGCCGGAGAGACAGCGCCCGCAAGCGCCCAGCATGACATGAGCCAGATGCCGTGACCCGGCCGCCCCGCCGGGCGCGCGCGTGGATGGCGATCCTCCTCCTCGCGCTCGCCGGTGGTTTCGTCGCGCTGGGCATCTGGCAACTGGCGCGGCGCGAATGGAAGCATGCGCTGATCGAGGCGGTCGAGACGCGTAGCCATGCCGCCCCCGTCGCGGCGCCACCTGTAGCGGCCGCGAGCGACGCCTATCGCCGCATCCGCGCCACCGGCCGCTTCCTGCCCGGTCGCCGGACATTGGTGCAGGCCTTGACCGATCTCGGGCCGGGCTATTGGGTGCTTGCCCCGCTCGACACCGGGCGGTTCACCCTGCTCGTCAATCGCGGCTTCGTGGGCAAGGCGAATCGCGATGCCCTCGCCCCCGAACCCACTGGGACCGTCACCGTCACCGGCCTCCTGCGCCTCACCGAGCCGAAGGGCGGATTCCTGCGCAGCAACGATCCCGCCGCCGACCGCTGGTTTTCGCGTGATGTCGCCGCCATCGCAAAGGCCCGTGCTCTCCCCCGCCCTGCCCCCTATTTCCTCGACGCGGACGCCTCCGCCAACACTCCCGGCCAGCCCGTTGGCGGCCTCACCGTCATCCGCTTCACCGACAACCACATGACCTACGCGCTCACATGGTTCGGCATGGCCGGTCTTTGCGTCTGGGGGCTGTGGCGGCTAAGGACGGCGCGCGACCATGACGAAGACGGGGACGCACCATGACACAAGTTGCGCCTGACGCGCCGGACGCCGATGCCGGACGGCGCAACATGGAGCTACTGCTGCTGCTGCGCTGGATCGCGGTCGGGGGGCAGATCGCCACCATCGCCATCGTCGATCTGGTGCTGCGCATCGACGTGCCGCTGCTGCCGCTGCTGCTCGCGCCCGCGCTGCTGGCGGTGGTCAACCTCGCCAGCATGGCGGTGCTGCGCCGTCGCAGTGGGCCCGTCACCAACGGCGCGCTGACCACCGCCTTGCTGGTCGATGTCGCGACGCTGACCTGGCAGTTGCACCATAGCGGCGGGCTGACCAATCCTTTCGCCTCGCTGTTCCTGTTGCAGATCGTCATCGGCGCGATGCTGCTGCGGCCCTCCTCCTCATGGGGGATCGTCGTCGCTGCCTTCGCCGCGCTTGGCCTGCTTGCGGTCTGGCATGTGCCGCTGACGTTGCCGCCTGCCTATGCGGCCGATCCGCTGCGCCTCTATATCGACGGCAGCCTCGTCTGCTTCGCGCTGATCGCGGTCCTTCTCGTCCTCCTCGTCGCGCGCATTAGCCGCAACCTGCGCGAACGCGACGCGGCGCTGGCCAGCATCCGCCAGCGTGCGGTGGAGGAGGACCATATCGTGCGCATCGGCCTCCTCGCGTCCGGCGCCGCGCATGAACTGGGCACGCCGCTCTCCTCCCTCTCCGTCCTGATCGGCGACTGGCGCGCCATGGACCGCTTCGCCGACGACGGGGAGATGCACGAGGATCTGGAGGACATGGCCGCCGCCGTCCACCGCTGCAAGACCATCGTCAGCGGCATATTGATGTCGGCAGGCGAGGCGCGCGGCACTGCGCCGGAGTTCACCACCGTCCGGGGCTTCATCGAAGGCATCGTCGCCGACTGGAACGCCATCCGCCTGCCCGGCACCATCCAGCTGGACGACCGCTTCGGCGAGGATGTGCCCATCGTCTCCGACCCTGCGCTGCGCCAGGTGATCGCCAATGTCGTGGAGAATGCCGCCGACGTCTCGCCCGAATGGATCGGCATTTGCGCCATGCGTGAAGGTGACAGGCTGGTGCTGGAGATCGCCGACCGCGGCCCCGGCTTCGCCGCCCATATCCTGCGCGAATTCGGCCAGCCCTACCGCTCGACCAAGGGCAAGCCGGGCGGCGGCCTCGGCCTCTTCCTGCTGGTCAACATGGTCCGCAAACTGGGCGGCGAAGCCTCCGCGCGCAACCGGGCGGAAGGGGGCGCGCTCATCCGGATCATGCTCCCCCTAGCGGCCCTGTCCTATGGTATGGAGGCGCGGCCATGACCGCCGACCCAGACCCCGACACCGACCAACGACTGCTTGTGATCGTGGAGGATGACGCCGCCTTCGCCCGCACCCTCAAACGCTCCTTCGAGCGGCGGGGCTACCGGGTGATCGCCGCTGCCAGCCATGACGAGCTTGCCGTGCTGCTGGAGACCGAGCGCCCCGGCTATGCGGTGGTGGACCTGAAGCTTGGCGGCTCCTCCGGCCTCGCCTGCGTCGCCACCTTGCGCGCGACGGATACGGCCATGCGCATCGTCGTGCTGACCGGCTTTGCCAGCATCGCAACCGCCGTCGAGGCGATCAAGCTGGGCGCATCCTATTATCTCGCCAAACCGTCCAACACCGATGACATAGAAGCTGCCTTTGCGCGCGATACGGGCGACGCCGACACGCCGGTCGATGGCCGCCAGTCCTCGATCAAGACGGTGGAGTGGGAGCATATCCACCAGACTTTGGTCGAAACGGATTTCAACATATCGGAGGCGGCCCGGCGGCTGGGGATGCATCGGCGGACACTGGCGAGGAAGTTGGAGAAGCGGCCGGTTCGGTAGGGTGCATCATTTCCCGTCCGTTTGCGGGATCATCGCATATTCCCAAGTCATTCCCGCGAAGGCGGGAATCCAGAGCCCCGGAACACAGTGCTTTCCACTCTGGATTCCCGCCTTCGCGGGAATGACGATGATTTCG